>JAXFBD010000070.1:0-42169 GCA_034118545.1 Blautia sp. | reverse complement strand
TTCGACCTTCGCTTCCGCTCGCTCTCATTAAGTTCCTTCGGACCGCACTCGCACTAAACTCAGCTTCGCTTCGTCAAGTGCTCTGTGTGTAAAGAATTTTCGAGAATCGTATGTGTTTCACTGTTCAGTTATCAAGGTTTTTGTCTCTGTCGTTTTCGCGACAGCTTGTTTAGATTATCACATCCAAACTCGTTTGTCAACAACTTTTTTTGATTTTTTCAAAATCTTTTTTGTTGTTGTTTGGTTTTTGCTGTTCTCGCTGACAGCCATGTTAGAATACCACAGGCTTGTGCCCCTGTCAACAATTATTTTTTCTTTTTTATTATTTTTTCGAAAAATTTCTACAATTCACTTTGGACAAGGCATTAAAGAGCCGGCATTGCGCTCTTAATCATACTTTTTTTGACCTTTGACATAAGAATATCTTCTCTGGATCCAATCTCCGAGTCGCTACGCTCCTTTTTGGAGCTTTTCCTCATGAATCTCTTCTCATATATCCATTTTTCTGCTCAGATGCCCGCCTCTTCGGACATTTTACATATGATTCACTTCCCAAATGTCCATTCCCCGCCTCGCTACGCTCTTTTTTGGAGCTTTTCACAAGAATCTCTTCTCATATATCCATTTTCCTGCTCAGACGCCCGCCTTCTGGACTTTTTACATATAAATCACTTTCAAAAAGTCCAATCGCCGGCTATTCCGCCTGCATCTCCGGACATTTTCCCTATGATTCACTTCCTAAATGTCCATTCCCCGCCTCGCTACGCTCCTTTTTGGAGCTTTTCCTCATGAATCTCTTCTCATATATCCAAAATTCAACTCAGTCGCCTGCATCTTCGGACCTTTTACATATGATCCACTTCCTAAATGTCCAATCTCCTTCTTTTCCAGCTCTTTTCCGGATTTCTTATGTAAGAAACACATCTAAAGATCAAAATATCAACCACACCGCCACAAAAACACCAGAAGCAATTTAGAACAACCGCCTGAAAGGCTTTTTATTTCACAGGCAAATTCCAAAGGATTCCTATGAAATTAAAAAGCGATGCAGCTGTCATTATCTCACAATGGCAGCTGCACCGCTTACATAGCGCCGTTATCTTACTTCGGCATTCATGATTTTAAGTATTGGTTTCGTTTTTCTCCGCAGCTATTTTGTTACGGTTACTTTTACTTTATAGGATTTGCTTCCTGATTTTACAGTGATGGTTGCAGTACCTGCTTTTATACCCTTAATAACACCTTTTGACGTTACAGTCGCAATACTTTTATTTGATGAAGCATAAGTTACCTTCTGACTGCTTGAAATTGGTGTGATCACTGGATTAAGAGTTAGTGTTTTTCCTTTTTTCACCGATACCCGGGAGGACAGACCACTTATTTTTGTTGTTCTTACATCAGTCTTCTGAACAGTAATCTTTACCTTTTTACTCTTCCCGCTGGCAAGGGTAATGGTAATGTACGCTGTGCCTGTTTTCTTCTGTGCAGCCAGTGTACATGTTCCCGTCTTTTTACCGGAAACCTTAACGATTTTTGTATTACTGGATTTCCAGGATTTCACATAATCTCCATTTGCCATTGTCACTTTAAGAGCTGTCACCTTTTGTCCCACTTTCATCGGGAATGAAGAAGCGTTCACTGTAATAACCGGTGTCAGCCTACTGCCCGTATCCCTGACTGTACTTGTTGCAGTACAGCGGCTGCACTTTCCTGTCTTTGTTCCGTCTGCAAAAACAGTAGCATCTCCGTTGGATGTATACCGGAAATCATGACCCAGTGCCGGTATTATTTTCTGAGCTGTGATCACTGCACTGCATTCGCTGCAGTGTGATCCTTCTGTTTTTCCATCTTTTGTACATGTTGCTGCCACAGCCGGATCTTTTACCGTTTTATGAGCAGCAAGAGGAATCTCTTCCATTCTGATCAGGCCACAACGGTCACAGGTGAATTTTTTCTCTCCTTTTACTGTACAGGTAGCTTTTCTGGTAACAGTGCCTTCATCCCAGCAATGGATACACAGAATGATTTTCTCCTGTCCGTATATTGGAATGAGATTTCCTTCATCATCTGTCATGCCGTCAACTACGGCTCTGACGGTAATTCCGACAGTTACCGGAACCTCCTCCTCAGTAAGAATTCCATCATTCACAGTGAAGCTTTTGCCATCTTCGCTTAGCTGGTACAGCCCATTATCTTCACTTTCAAATGTAAATTCTGCATCGTTTATGGATACACCATCACGTTTATCAACAGAATATTCTTTCAATACGGCACCGATATCCGCAATTGAAATACTTTCGCCGGGCTCCGCATAAACAGGCTCTGCCTCTACCTTCAAATATCCATTTTCCACATGAATATCGATCCATCTCTCACAGATGTATTCATTCATGCCGTTCATCATGGTAATGGCTGCTGTCACTTTGATTGAAGTGCTGCCCGTATCACTTTTTGATGTAACAAGGCCATTTCTGTTTACTCTGATAAGATTCGTATCATAATCAGAAAAAATCAGTCTGTATGCACTTACAGGAGTTGTATCCCATGTGTTTTCTCCGTTTTCTTCATCATGAACCCCTTCCATAACTTTTGTAAGAAGCTTCAGAGAAGAATCCGGAAGCATCATATCAATGCCTGTATCTGTTTCCACATTCAAAAGATACATTTCCACTTCCACATATCTGGTACGGACAAATTCCATCTCTCCCAGAGTCTCGCTGGTTGTTTTAAATGTAATGGTCGCCTCACCCTGACGCAGCGCTTTTACACTCCACCGTCCATCTTCAGATTTTTCCACCTCAAATACCGGATTGGCACCTTCCTGCGTATTCTCACATATAATATCTGCAAGTGTTAATGAGATACTCTCTCCGTAGGGATACATTCCGCTTTCAACATAGCAGTCAATGCTGTTATTATAAAACTCATAAACATCCCCCACCAGTATGGATCCATAATCATCATATCTCAGAGAATAAAATGGCTCACGTAGCTCCACACCGGTACCGCAGCCGGACACTTCCACACCATCGATCCGGATACGCACATCAACATTAAACCACCTGTTACTGTATTCCGGATTTAATTCCTCTCTCGCTCTCAGCGCCTCACCATACAAAGTAACAGAATCTCCGTTTGACGATACACTGTAAAGACCTTCAGGATTCTCAAAAGGTATGACTGTATCCGACTCTTCATCACAGATTCCGATTACCCACTCTGCTTCAAATTCTTCCGGCAGTCTCTCTTTATTCAGGGAGAGTGTCATAGCCTCATCTGTAAAAATCCATGTGTTATGATCATTCCAGTTACGCAGTTCTGTAAAATCTGTACTATAGTCAATTCCGTCAAACCAGTATCTTCGCTCATTAATATCCTGCCAGCTTTCCTGCTCGGCATTGTACTCTTCTGCCACAATGACCATGTCTGTTCCGTTTGGAGAAATGCGCTTCAGTACAGGAAGAAGTTCATCGCTTCCTTCCTGAATTTCCCACACATTTGAATCGTAATCCCGCAATCTGAAGCGGATTCCATTGAGAATTTCCGGCTCTCTGCCCTCTGCATGCCGGACAAGTTTATATTCAAACGTGCTTAAATCCACCGTTTCCCCAACGCCTGGATTTACAGCATTTCCTTCTTCGTCCTCCAGGACAATGGGCTCAAAATTGTCAAATGCATCATTTACATTAATATGGATCCAGTTATCACATCTTTCTTCATATTCACCGTCATCATTCGGTATCAAAACACGGACACAGATATCGGTACTTCCGTACTCCTGTCCGGAAGCAACTCTGAGCACATACCTGCCGTTTTCGTCTTTATCAAGCTCAGCCTGGATCAGATTTGTATCATAAAAAGGATTTCCATCATCATCTGTCCCGAATTCCAGACGATAATCCTCTGCCTCCTCATAATGGTTTTCTCCATCCCAGTTATACCTGTAAGAAACATTTAAATATATTTCCATTTCTTCGTTAGGCAGCATACAGTCTGTTCCGTTCATGTATTCCCAGCCCAGCTCATAGATGTCACCAATTGCATAAACACTGAATATGTATTCTTCCTCTTCACCGGCAGGCAGCGATATATATGTGGCTTTTAATTCAACAAATCCGAAATCTTCCCCGTGAAGATCCCAGCCGTCTTCATTGCCGGTAATGCTTATTTTCTCCTGATCAGAAGTAATCTCTTCTCCTGCTTCGTTCCATTCTCCATATCTGATTTTTTCCAGACTGGTAATTTGGATCTCCATATCTCTTCCATGGGGATAATCAGAATTTTCAACATAAACGTTCATCCTGTTTGAAATAAAAATACCCTCACCGGGAAGCATCTGATTTTCTCCGGGGCCACTGCAGGGATAACGGTAATCATAAACAGGATCACGGACTTCCACACCCATTCCGGTTTCGCTTACTTCCACACCGTTTACCTTTACAACAGCAGAAATGTCAAACCAGGTTCCTGTGCCCAGATTATCCATTTTATTTTTTAAAACAGCGCCATGAAGTACGATTTCCGAACCGGCACTCTGATATGTATCTTCTCCAAATACCTCTTCATATTCGCCATTTTCATCACGGGTTCCCACAATCCACTCTATGGAATACTTTTCATTTTCAGAAAATCCGGGAATATTTTCTGTATTTAAACAAAGACGCAGATCTTCGTCAGAAAAGACCCATGTATGGTCACCCCCTCGGCAATCCTCGAACCATGTACCGTAATCTCTCCCGTGGAATGGAATATAATATCTGTCCAGTTCTTCCGTATTGCCGGTTTCCCCGTCAACAATTTCTGCAACCAGTTCAAATCCTGTGTCCCAGTTCTGAAGCTTCTTAACGGTAATCGGAAAAGAGCCGCAAACACCATTTTCGTCAGGCTCCAGGCCTTTTGCATCTGTTATAGCTACAGCGTTTCTGTCCCAGCCTTCCACTCTGTAACGGATTTCTTTTGTAACCTCAGTTGGCTGACTTCCAATGCTGTAGGAATATAATACCGGTTTAACAGATGCCGTATCTCCCGGCTCCAGGTTTTTCAGTTCCTCTTTGTTCTCTACACGAATCTGATAGTATCCCTGCTGTACCACAACCCAGAATTCCGTGGAAGCCACAGTCTCCTGCGACCCGTCTTCTCTCATCACCACAGCGTTGGCAAAAATCCGTTCCTCTGCTTTTTCTGTGGCTTTTTCTGTGGTTTCTTTCGCATTAACATGAAGCACTCTGTTGTCATCTATGTCTTCTTCGATACTGATCATTGCATCTTCAGCGTTCTCCAAGGACCATTCTACCTTAATATTATCTGTATTTCCGTCATAGTGCCCCTGTTCTTCGTCATAGCAATACATATGAACATCAGCTCTCAGATCAAGTGACGCCCCCGGAAGAACCCTGTTTGTTTCCGTTTCCGATGAAATATCCAGGTAGTAAACCGTACCGCCTACAAAAATATCAAAGGTATGTGTACCGGATTTTTCCTCTCCCTTTGATGCAGTATATACGTAATCGATATAGACTCTGGCATGTCCAAACTGATTCATATGAAGATTCCACCCGTTACCGTCATCATACGGACTTACCTCCACGATTTCTCCCTCCGGCTGTTCCTCGCCCTCTTCCTGAACATTTTCGGTCCTGACTGAAGAGATCACAGCGTTTGCCATATACCCATCTGTATCGGGAGTCTCTTCCACATAACAGTATGTTTCTTTATTTATCCCCATATCCCAGCCTACAAGCTGAGAAACATCTTCATTGGGAAGCTCATAGAAAAATACTGCAGCCTGGTTTTCCCCTGTCTCTGCCCCTTCCTGCTGAACAGCCTCCTCTTCTGACTGTTCACCGTCTGTAAGCAGAATCGCCTCAGGGTCTTCCTCGCCATCTGATAACTCCGGAGTACTTGCCACATATCCATCATCAAATACAAACTCATCTGCTGAATTATCCTCTTCTGAGATAACTACAGCTTCTTCTGAGACAGCTCCTGCTCCGTCAGAAAAATCCAGAGCTGCTGCCATCGCCGTTTCCCCTATGCCCCCTGCCGCCAGCATGGCTGCCATCATCAGGGCCAATACTCTTTTTCTTCTCATGTACATCTCCATTCTTCAAAAAAATCATTGATACAGCCAACATTAAAACGGCTGCATTCTTCATATAGCTGCATTTTTTGTTTTTTACATCGTCTATGTAATTATTTGTCTTCCCTCCTTTTATTTTTCAGAATATTTTGTATGTTTCGCACAAAATACACAATATAACTGCTATATAGAATATATTATGAATGAATTTTATATAAATAGCAAGATTTTTCTTTCTCAATAATCTTTATATTAAAAAAGGATCCATCGTACCACTAAATAATTATACTGGTATAACAGATCCTATAATACTAATCAAAAATCATTTTGAAATTGCCGAAATGGCTTCACGGATGCCGGATACATAAATAAGCTTCACACCGGTCACCTGATTCACTGACTGCCGGCATGCCTCCGGAAGGATAACCGTGTCAAATCCAAGCTTTTTTGCCTCCTGCACACGCTGCAGCGCCATGCTCACCGCACGAACCTCACCGCTTAAGCCGATTTCACCAAAAACGATCCAGGAATCCGGAATGACCACATCTCTGAAGCTGGAGTATATGGAAAGGCAGATTCCCAGGTCAATGGCAGGCTCCGTCATTTTCATACCTCCTGCAATATTTACATAGGCATCAGAGGAAGACAGCTGTACACCCGCCTTTTTCTCCAGAACTGCCATCAGCAGATTTACCCTGTTAAAATCCGTTCCCACAGAAGTTCTCCTGGGAATGCCAAAGTTGCTCTGACAAACAAGGGCCTGGATTTCCACAAGAATGGGCCGTGTTCCTTCCATGGAACAGGTAACAACAGAACCAGACGCATTTTCCGGACGGCCGTTAAGGAGAAACTCAGACGCATTTTTCACTTCCTGCAGTCCCACATCCCGCATTTCAAAAACCCCGATTTCATTTGTGGAGCCAAAACGGTTTTTAACAGCACGCAGAATTCTGTAGGAAGCATGGCGGTCGCCTTCAAAATAAAGTACTGTGTCCACCATATGTTCCAATACACGGGGACCTGCCACATTTCCTTCTTTTGTCACATGTCCCACAATAAAAATGGATACGCCCAGTCCCTTGGCAAGCTGCATAAGAACATTCGTGGACTCCCTCACCTGAGAAACACTGCCTGGAGCCGAACCGATATCTTCCTGATACATAGTCTGAATGGAATCCACAATGACCACATCCGGTTTTTTTCTCTGAACTACATCACGGATAAAATCTAAGTTGGTCTCACAGAATAACTGCAGGTTGTCATTAAAACTACCAATGCGATTTGCCCGCAGTTTTATCTGCCGCAATGATTCCTCACCGGATATATATAATACAGAAGAACCTTTTTGGGCCAGATTTCTGCAGACCTGCAAAAGGAGAGTGGACTTGCCGATTCCCGGATCTCCTCCCACTAAAACCAGAGAGCCGGGGACTATTCCGCCGCCCAGCACTCTGTCAAGTTCTCCTATTCCGCTTGTCTGACGTTCATCCTCCGCCAGACAGATATCTTTTAAAATAACAGGCTCCTGCCGTTTCTGAACCATACCGGAAGATGTTTTGGTTTTTACGGAAGATACCGTTTCTTCAACAAAAGTATTCCATGCTCTGCATCCCGGACACTGCCCCATCCATTTGGCGGATTCATATCCGCACTCCTGACAGAAATAAACCGTCTTTTTATTTTTTAACATTTTACAATATTCACTTTAACACGAGCTGCGGCACCAAGCTCCACGCTGAATGAAAGCTTGCCGCCAAGATTGGTTTTCATTTTGCCCGCACTGTTTCCTTCGATCATTACTTCATACTCCGTATCTGCTTCCATTTCCACAGTAATCTGAGCATCCTCCGGTCCCTCAACTGTGAAATTCATGGAATCTCCATCCTGCATAAGCTCAAATACAGATGTTCCCGGAACGGATTCATAAACAAACATACCGTTTCTCTCCAGCTTGGTAATCTCTTTAAAAGTCTTTACTTTATACATATCACCCTGATACTGGTAATCTGATATTTTTGATTTCTGGGCCAGTTCGTAATCACCAAAACTAATAGTGCCATTCTCTTCTGTACGAATCAGCTCTTTAATTACTGCCATAATCCTATGTCCTCCCTAAGACTCATTTGTTTATCCACATGGCTGCTCAAAACTTTTATACGTTTCATGCTGCCAGTTTATTATACAATAAAACCCATTTCTCTTCCAGTGTCTCAACAAAAATTAATATCTTTTTAAGAATTGCTTTCCTCCTCTTTCAGTGGAATAAAACAGAGTTTTTTATTTTTCATCTGTACTCTTACAGTATCTCCCCGTCTGATTTTTCCCTCCAGAATCTCGTTGGCAAAAGCATCCTCAATCTTCGTCTGGATTGCCCTGTGAAGAGGCCGTGCGCCATACTTTTTATCAAAGCCTTCCTCTGCAAGATAATCTCTCACCGATGCTGCAACACGCAGCTGTATATCCATCTGCTCACGGCATCTGGTTTCCAGATTTTTAAGCATGATATTCACGATCTGCCTGATCTGATCCTTATTCAGCGAAT
This sequence comes from Blautia sp., assembly GCA_034118545.1. GTDB lineage: Bacteria > Bacillota > Clostridia > Lachnospirales > Lachnospiraceae > Blautia_A. The sequence goes on along the minus strand of JAXFBD010000070.1, from coordinate 33,548 downwards.
GGAATACAATGATCTCATCAATACGGTTGAGAAATTCCGGTTTGAACATCCGGCGAACCTCTTCCATAACACCTGATTTCATACGGGCATAATCCTGTTTTTCATCTTCGCCGGACATAAATCCAAGGCGCTTTGGCTCCACAATTGCCTGCGCTCCCGCATTGGAAGTCATAATGATGATGGTCTGTTTAAAGTCCACCTTTCTTCCATGAGCGTCTGTGATATGTCCGTCATCCAGAACCTGGAGCAATATATTAAACACATCCGGATGAGCCTTCTCAATTTCATCAAAAAGAATCACACTGTATGGATTGCGGCGAACCTTTTCACTGAGCTGTCCGCCTTCATCATAGCCCACATATCCCGGAGGGGAACCTATCATTTTGGATACACTGTGCTTCTCCATATATTCAGACATATCCACGCGGATCATTGCCTGCTCCGTTCCGAAAACCGCCTCTGCAAGAGCCTTTGACAGCTCTGTTTTTCCCACACCGGTAGGCCCCAGAAACAGAAAAGAGCCAATGGGACGGCTGGGATCCTTCAGCCCTACGCGTCCTCTTTTTACAGCCTGTGCAACTGCCTTTACCGCTTCCTCCTGACCGATGACCCGTTTATGCAGTTCCTTTTCCAGACGGGCAAGACGTTTCGTCTCTCCCTCTGTGAGACGCTGCACCGGAATTTTAGTCCAGTCGGAAATAATATCAGCCACAGCAGCTTCCGTAACCGTCATCCCTTTTCGTTTATTCTTCTTTTCGGCTTTCTCTTTAAGGTTCTTCAGTTCTTCTTCCGCATCCTTCTGTTTTCCCTGGATTTCCTTTGCAAGGGAAATGTCTCCATTCTTTACTGCGTTTTCTTTTTCCGCCAGAAGCTTCCTGATTTCTTCTTCCGCCAGAGTGATTTCCGGTATGGAACGATAACCGGTCAGACGTACTTTTGCAGCTGCCTCATCAATGGTATCAATGGCTTTGTCCGGAAGAAATCTGTCATTCACATATCTCACTGACATCTTTACAGCCGCTTCCAGTGCTTCGTCTTCAATTCTCACATTATGATGCTTCTCATAATACGGCCGAAGACCTTTCAGTATTTCTATCGTTTCTTCCTCTGTGGGCTCTTCCACCGTAACCGGCTGAAAACGCCGTTCCAGTGCAGCATCCTTTTCAATGTATTTACGGTATTCTTCCAGAGTTGTGGCACCGATCAGCTGAATCTCTCCCCTGGACAGGGCAGGTTTTAAAATATTTGACGCATCAAGCGCTCCTTCCGCTCCTCCGGCTCCGATGATTGTATGCAGCTCATCAATAAACAAAAGGATTCCCTGATCTGCACGGACCTCATCAAGAACCTTGCGTATACGTTCCTCAAATTCACCTCTGTACTTGCTGCCTGCCACCATTCCTGACATATCCAGAACTACCACACGTTTATTCTTTACGGTATCAGGCACCATATCATTAACGATTCTCTGGGCAAGTCCTTCTGCAATGGCAGTCTTACCCACTCCCGGTTCTCCCACCAGGCAGGGATTGTTTTTCGTTCTTCTGCTGAGGATCTGGATAAGACGTCCGATTTCTTTCTCCCGTCCGATAACCGGATCCAGCTTATGTTCTGCTGCCAGCCTAGTGAGGTCTCTGCTGTACTGATCCAGGGTAGGTGTTGACGAAACCTTTTTGCCTTTCTGATTTTTTGATGACTGAAATTCTTCCGCGATGGATTCGCTGTCCAGTCCCATTGCCCCGAGGACACTGCCGTAAAGCTTCTGAATATTAATTCCCAGTGTATATAAAAGTCTTGTTCCCACACAGTCGGTTTCTTTCAGCATAGCAAGCAGAAGATGCTCCGTTCCCACCATCGGCTCCCCAAGGGCTTCCGCCTCTTTTCGTGCACCCTCCAGAATCCGAAGCGCTCTGGGGCTGTATTTTGGTTTCTTTGTCAAAAGAGCTGTATCAGAAGGAGCCACCAGCTTCTCTATGGTCTGTAAAAGCTTTTCCTCCTCCAGCCTGTACTCTGCAAGAAGCATTCCCGCAGTTCCTTCCTTTTCCTTTAGAAGACCTGTCAGGATATGCTCTGTTCCCACATATCCGTGCCGACAGCTCTGCGCAGTGCTGTTTGCAAGCAAAAGTGCATTTTTTGCCTGCTTTGTATAATTTCCCTGCATATATTCCTCCTCTATCTGTCTACAGAATATTCGTCAAATATTTCATCTATCAGCTGATGCACTTCCATCCTGGAAATATTCCGGCAGCATCCCCGTGCCAGCGCCACCTGCAGATTCCCTTTTAATTCCTCCAGAGCCTTTATTTTATCGGCATCTATATTTATGATCGCCCCTTTACGCCTGTCAATGGTAATAAAACCTTCCTGGCGCAGAAGAGAATATGCCTTATTTACGGTATGCATGTTAATCCCGATCATATCTGCAAGCTGCCTGACAGAGGGAAGGGATTCTCCCTCCTGAAGTCTGGATGTGGCAATTCCCATGATAATCTGGTTGGTAAGCTGCATGTATATCGCTTCATCACTGTTAAAATCAATTTCTATGACCATACGGTATTCACCCCTGTTTTCTTTTGTAACATATCCTCCACAGCGTATCCTTCCCACGTGAAGACAGATGTTATAGATATGGTAGCACAAAATGGGATATTTGCAAGCAAAAAATACAAAGACGTCTCAGACGGGCACTGCTCATGCACCATATGAAACGTCTTTCGTTCTTTTTAATCCTGTAAATGCTTCCGGATCCTGACAGGTCACAGCTTAATTTGCACGGATTCCCATCATCCTTTTAATCTGATCTTTATTCAGCATCAGATTAAAGCCCATCGGGTTTACTGCAATTCCGTCAGCCTGCTTCATCAAAAGATCCAGTAATTTTGCAAAAGGTACCTTTGCCGCACGAAGCTTCTTCCCTTTTGCGAATTTTTCAAATTCCAGAATATCTGTAAAAATCGGCTGAAGGATTTTTCCGTCTTTATTTTTCAGATAAGGAATATTAATCTTTTTCGGATCATCCGGGCTGGCTGCCAGCCCTACCAGAAATTCAGATTTACATAAGTTTGCGATCAGCTCTTCCTCCAGCTCACGCATATTTTTTCTCTCTTCTTTTTCCACAGGGCGGCGAAGCTCCTGCATAAAATAAATTGCAGAAAGCTGCAGGCTGGGATTCACCAGCGGTCTTTTAGCCGGCTCGATTTTACTCATATCTGCCTGTTTTGCCACGTCTGAAATCTCAACCTCAAGACGTTCTCCCCCGTCATTCCAGACAATGCTGTTTACACCGATGCTGTACAAAAGACCGTATAATTTGGGAAAATCCTTTTTTTCATAACGCATCCCTATCAGAAGAATCTTGTCATCAAGCTTTTTCTTTCCATATTCCTTGATTTCCTCTTCTGTGGCAAAAATCCACGCCTGGTCATTAAAGGATTCCTCATCACAGATCACATACGGCATTTTCGTTGCATGTGCATATGCCACGTATAAAAAATCTCTGGTCTGTAACGCTTTCACTGCTTCCTGCTTCGTTATCGCCATTTCTTTTTCCTCTCTATCTCATTATTCCGTATTTTCTTATCGGTACTGCCGCTCCAGTGTTAAAAGGAACTGTTTCATATCCAGGCCGCCCGTATATCCTCCAAGAGCTCCGTCTGCCCTGACCACTCTGTGACAGGGTATCACTATAGCAATGGGATTTTTTCCATTTGCCTGTCCCACCGCTCTTGGGCAGCCGCTGCCTGTTCTTTTTGCCTCTTCTCCATAACTGATGGTTTGCCCATACGGAATCGTAAGAAGCACTTCCCAGGCTTTCTTCTGAAAAACCGTACCCTCCGGCGCAAGGGGCAGATCAAAGTTCTTCCGCTTGCCCTGAAAATACTCCTGCAGCTGTCTGATGGCATTCTGCAAAAGGGGAGACAGATAATCCTGTCCTTTCTCCGGCCTGCAGGTATCTCTGGTCAGCCGCACAATATTTCCTTTTTCCTCTTCTATCCGCAGGATTCCCAACGGGCTTTCGCAAAAGCAATAATTCATAGACGCTCCTTTACAAATAAACCTCAGGCCTCGTCAATAGCCTTTCCGATGTCGTGGCGCATATATTTATTTGCGAAATCGATCCATTCTGTTGCCTCATACGCTTTTTTTCTGGCTTCCACCAGATCACTTCCTGTAGCTGTAATCCCAAGAACTCTTCCTCCGTTGGTCACGATCTGACCATCCTGGAATTTTGTTCCCGCATGGAAACAATAATAGCCTTCCTTATTTTCAAATTTTTCAAAGCCATACATGGGAATTCCTTTTTCATATTTCACAGGATACCCATCGCTTGCCAGAACCACACATACAGCCGCATTGTCTTCAAACTGCAGATCGATCTGGTCCAGAGTTCCGTTTACACAGGCTTCCATTACCTCAAGAATATCATTCTTCATTCTCGGAAGAACAACCTGGGCCTCCGGATCACCAAAGCGTGCGTTGTATTCAAGAACCTTTGGTCCTTCCTCTGTAAGCATAAGGCCGAAGAAGATAATGCCTGTAAAAGGCCTTCCCTCTGCAGCCATGGCATCTACTGTAGGCTGATAGATATATTTTTTACAGAATTCGTCCACTTCTTTTGTATAGAAGGGACTTGGGGAAAAGGTTCCCATTCCGCCAGTATTTAATCCCTGGTCTCCGTCTTTTGCCCGTTTATGGTCCTGAGCAGAAGTCATTGGCTTAATTGTTTTGCCGTCCACAAAGGATAATACAGAAACCTCACGGCCGGTCATGAACTCCTCAATGACCATGGTATTTCCCGCACTGCCGAATTTTTTATCTTCCATGATTTCCTTTACACCGGATTCAGCCTCAGCCAGATCAGCACAGATCAGCACACCCTTTCCCAGAGCGAGACCATCCGCCTTCAGAACGATCGGGAATTTTGCCTGTGTTCGAAGATATTCCAGTGCCTTTTCCGAGTCATCAAAATTTTCGTAAGCTGCTGTAGGAATATGATATTTTTTCATTAAATCCTTTGAAAATGCCTTGGAACCTTCCAGAATTGCAGCATTTTTGCGAGGGCCGAAAACCTTCAGTCCTCTCTGTTCAAAAACATCTACCACACCGCCCACCAGCGGATCATCCATGCCGATAATGGTCAGATCAATTTCATGCTCCTGGGCAAAGTCTGCCAGTTTTTCAAACTCCATGGCACCAATGGGAACACACTGCGCATACTGAGCAATACCCGCATTTCCCGGAGCACAGTAAATTCTGTCTGCCTTTGTACTCTTTGCGACACTCCATGCAATAGCATGCTCTCTGCCGCCGCTTCCAACTATTAATACGTTCATTACGATTACTCCTTTATCGAAACCTTACCATCTGAAACTGTAACTTTTCCATTTGCGATTAAATCAATAGCTTTCGGAAGAATATGCCATTCAGCCTGTTCCATTACTCTCTGCTGAAGGACTTTCGGGGTGTCACCCTGTTCAACCGAAACAGCCTTCTGCAGAATGATCGGACCTGTATCTGTTCCTGTATCCACAAAATGAACCGTAGCACCGGTCACTTTTACACCTCTGGAAAGAACACCCTCATGAACCTTCAGGCCATAATAGCCAACGCCGCAGAAAGAAGGAATCAGAGACGGATGGATATTGATGATCCTGTTTGGAAATGCTTCCACGATCATCGGCGGAATGGCCACAAGATATCCTGCAAGAACAACAAGATCCACCTTACGTTCCTTCAGCTCTGCAAGAAGCGCTTTATGAAAAAGCTCTCTGTCTTCATACTGTTTCGGCGAAATACAGATCCCGTCAATTCCATGTTTTTCTGCGCGTTCCAGCGCATAGGCACCTGCATTATTGCTGATTACAACCTCCACTTCGGCATTTGTGACTGTACCTTCATCAATGGCATCCAGTATGGCCTGCAGATTGGTTCCGCCGCCGGAAACCAGCACACCCAGCTTTAGCATAAGGTCACTCCTTTTTCTCCTTCCTCAATACGTCCTACAACGTAAGGAGTTTCTCCTGCTGCACGCACAGCGTCCATTGTTTTTTCAACGTCTGCCGCATCCACAGCCATAACCATTCCAAGTCCCATATTATATGTATTATACATCATTTTTTCGTCGATATTTCCGGTTTTTGCAAGAAGTTTAAAAATCGGGAGCACCGGATAACTGTCTTTTTCGATCACGGCATGTGTTCCCTCTTTTAACATACGCGGAACGTTTTCATAAAAGCCGCCGCCTGTAATATGGCTGCAGGCATGAATGCGGACGCCTGCGTCCTTAATGCTCTTTAACGCCTTTACATAAATCTTTGTGGGTGCGATCAGAGCCTTGCCGAGAGTCGTTCCCAGCTCATCATAATATGTATCCAGAGATTCCCTGGTCATTTCAAAAACTTTTCGTACAAGTGAAAAGCCATTGCTGTGCACTCCGGAAGAAGCCATACCGATCAGTACATCTCCTGCTTTTAATGCTTCCCCTGTGATCAGATCCTTCTTATCAACCACACCAACAGCAAAGCCGGCAAGATCATATTCGTCCACCGGATAAAATCCCGGCATCTCAGCAGTTTCACCGCCGATCAGTGCCGCACCGGACTGCTGGCAGCCTTCTGCAACACCCTTTACGATCTCTGCGATTTTTTCCGGATAGTTTTTGCCGCAGGCAATGTAATCAAGAAAGAACAGCGGCTCACCGCCGGCACAGGCAATATCATTTACACACATTGCCACACAATCGATTCCCACAGTATCATGCTGATCCATAATAAAAGCCAGCTTCAGTTTGGTTCCCACGCCGTCAGTGCCGGACACAAGAGTAGGCTCTTCCATATCTTTAAAGGAATTCATGGAAAAAGCACCGGAAAAACCTCCAATTCCGCCAAGAACCTCCGGTCTCATGGTTTTTGCAATATGTTTCTTCATCAGTTCCACTGATTTATATCCTGCTTCAATATCTACGCCTGCATTTTTGTAATCCATAGTATCCTCCTAAAATGGTTTGGAATTTCTTTTGATTTTAATAATTCTTATGACCTGTTTCCTGCAGTCTGGCATCCTTGGCTTCAACCTGCTCCTTTAACTCCTGCGCATAGTCTTTCAGGCGCTTAAGAAGCTGGTCGTCAGAAGTTGCCAGAATCTTCGCTGCCAGAAGACCTGCATTTGCTCCGCCGTTGATTGCAACTGTGGCAACCGGAATTCCTGAAGGCATCTGTACAATAGAATAAAGAGAATCTCTGCCGCCCAGAGAAGTGGTATGCATCGGGATTCCAATGACCGGCATCGGGAAAATCGCTGCACACATTCCAGGTAAATGCGCTGCCATACCCGCGCCTGCAATGATAACCTTAAAGCCTTTTTCTTCTGCTGTTTTTGCGTATTCGAAGAACACATCCGGTTCTCTGTGCGCGGAAATGATTCTCATCTCATAGTCAATTCCAAGCTTGTCAAGGATGTCTGCCGCCTTGCTCATTACAGGCATATCTGAATCACTGCCCATAACAATTCCCACTTTTGCCATAATCATTCTCCTTTGTTATATATATGAAATAAATTGTATCTCCGTAGATTCTACTAAGATTCCCTTTTTCTGTCAACCTAAATGAAATTCAAATCTTCACAATTTTTTTTATGAAGCATCAAAAGGTTTGTTCAGCTCTTCCGTTCCCGGAAGCACAAAACGTCCCTCTTCTATAATAGAAATCATTTCACCCTCATCGTCGATCACGCGAATGCTGCCCAGCTCCCCGTATGGGATGGTAATGTCAGTATGGCATCCATAATATGCCATGCTGATATCCTCTTTTCGCAGTGCTGATATTTCATTTTCTCTTGCGATAATTTCCTTTCCGTCCGGATTATACACCGGAATATCTTCTGACCAGCTGTAACAGGTATCTCCCACTGCAAAATGCGGCCCCATCTTTTCTGCAATGAGAATGGGCAGTTTATCTTCTATTCCATACTTCTGAGCAGCCATATAAGCAGTTGTATTTGTGCCGATGGCAAACTCTCCCATAGGTATTTTTTTATGATGGAAAAGAATGTTATCTTCGATGTATTTACGGTTTTCCTCTTCACTTTCAAAATTGGAACAGGAATAATCAATGACCTGTCCGCAGTCAAATACCAGCCTCAGATCCCTGAACTGAAGTCCGTTTAAGTAAACCTTCTGAACATGGAGCACACCGCCTGTCCCTGCAAGAACAGGTGAAGTAAAGACCTCTCCTACCGGGATGTTAACATCGGCAACACAGTTTTCGAAATTTGTCTGTTTCTTCGGGTCCGCCAGTTCATGAAGATGGATAAGCAGATCTGTGTCATTGCCTTCGCCGCCTTTTATCTCCACCCACTCACAGGTATCCAGTGTATCAATAATAATCTGCTGCATCTTCTGGTAAAGTTCATAATCCAGGGTATTGATCTTAACGATCTCCCTGAATATTTCATCATAGTTTCCTCCGATTTCCGGGAGGGGATATGCAATGATGGTATAGCTTCTCTCATCTCCTTTAATGTAACGGTTCACAATCTGGCTGGACTCGTTATCCATCTCCACCTGAAGCTTCTGCTGGCTGTCAGTCAGTTTCAGCACTTCAGCCTTATTCACAGGAGAAAAAGGTGCCTCTCCAAATGTCTCAATACACGCCGGACCTCCATGGACTGCCGCAAGATCCGCATATTTCTCATAAGCCACCTGCATAGCCCTGAGTTTCTTCTGTACAAATTCTCCATCCAGAAACAGAGCGCAGTCCTGACGATGGTCATAATCATACTGGGGATTTGCCACACCGCCGGTATATCCGATACGAAGCTGATTCTTTTTGCTGACAGCATGAGTGGCATGACGGTAGATTACCGGTTTCAGACCCATTGCCTGAAACTGTTCCACTGCAGCTCTCACCATTCTCTCAAATCCCAGATTATACCGGATATTTACGGTTTTCTTTTTGGACAGATCCTTTCTTCCCAGTACAAATCCGATTCTGTACCCTTCTGTAAATGTGGACGCCATGTCCTCGATTTCCTTCCGGGACAGTCCCGCAAGAAATTGTGACACTTTGATCTCGTTTTCGGAAACATATTCTCCATATTGATAGAGATATCTGATATCTGTAAGATCTTCATTCATTATGATCCGGACCGCAAAATCCAGTTCCGGGTCAATTCCTTCCCGAATCCTCTGCTCCATCATATCCTGACAGTAATCATTTACATACGAACGGAGAATCTGTTCCACAGTAGCTGCCTCCGGAAGTTCCTCATCCTCAAAAGCGGAATATACCTCCAGAAACAGTTCCAGAATTACAGTCATATCCCAGATTCGTTTCTCAAAAGCATAAGCAACGGCTCCGCGAAGCTCTGCGTATAAAAAAGTAAAGGCTTTCCCGTATTCTCCCAGTTTCTCCCGTGCATATGCGGGATTTCCATAGCTTCTTCCATAATTTTCCGGGAAAACATCCTCATAAAGCATCCTGTTCTGATTTTCCAGGACTTCCAGTGAAAGCTGCCGGGTATCCTGTTCCATAATTTTTACAGTTTCCTCCAGAAAAGAAGCTGTTTTATGAAAAAAATCAAGAAAAGGCTCTTTAACAGTATTTTCATCTTTTATTTCTGATACTCTGGCCTTTGCCAGCTCATATCGTTCTCTGATCCACTCGTCCAAAAGCTCATCTCCTTTAAAACTGAATTATTCCTGCATGTCATCTATAATATGTCCCAGACTGATATGCTTTTCCACAATTCCCTGCATGTATTTCCAGATTATTTCAGAACCTTCTCCTGTTTTACTGTTTCTGCTGTAAATCTGGCTTTTTTTTACGTGATGCTCTTCCCAGCTTCTGCCATTGGTGGCATCATTCAAAAACATGGGCTGACAATTGTCAAGCATATGGGCAAATCTGGCTTCCGGTGTTTCGTAAGCTTCAAATTCTTCCCATAACAGTCTAAACCGCTGGCCCTGATCGTCAGGAAGCATACCGAAAATACGGTCTGCCGCCTCTCTTTCCCTGGACGACTGCGTCATTTTACCCACCTCATCAAATGCATAGGTATCTCCTGCATCAATTTCCACAAGATCATGAATTAGTACCATGGGAATCACCCTTTCCAGCTTAACCTCTTCATTGGAATACTCCTTCAGAAGTACTGCCATCAGCGCCAGATGCCAGGAATGCTCTGCATCATTTTCTTTTCTTTTTCCATCCGAAAGATACGTCTGACGAACGATGTTTTTTACCTTATCCACCTCCAGGATAAAGTCCAGCTGCTTTTTCAGACGCTCCATCTGTATTTCTTCCGCTCTCATTTTTTCTGTCATCCGTCATCACACTCCTATCAAAAAAAGGCCCAGCCAGCATACCATAATAACACCATTTGCAATGGAACCCACAATGCTGGTCGTATGTTTTCTGTTCACCTCTGAAAAACTCAATAATCCCATAATAAAGCCATAAACAGAAAGAAGCATGGCAAAAAGGCTTACTCCGCCAACCAGAAATCCATAACTTCCCTCCAGAAAAAATGCCAGCAGAACTGCGGCAAAAAACAGGAGAAAAGAGGCTGCGGCAAGACCTGCCGACAGCTTTCCTTTCCCCGCTTCTTTTTTTTTCGCAAATGCATATCTATATCGTTTTGCCATAATACTTTCTCCTGAAGTGATCGCATATTATAAACAGCAGATATCCCACTGCCGCTCCCATTGTATTCAAAAGCAGATCATCCACATCGAAGCATCCCACCCTGGTCATCAGCTGAATACTTTCAACCAGAAGGCTCACTCCGAAACCGGACAGTATGGTCAGAAAACCATTTCTGTACTGCCGCAGGATAATCGGAAGAATAAAACCAAAGGGCACAAAACCAACCACATTACCAAAAATATTTGACAGAAAAGCCCTGTATCCCACCTGTTCCCGGTATATCCAGAATCGGCGGATCTCCGCAAACAGCTCCAGGTTATACCGGTATTCCCGGCCCAGCTCCGAAACCCGTCCATAATCCTCCGAAAAAAACAGAATATACATCAGTACCAGCACATAGGCCACAAACAATGCTGTTCCTATGTAGCGTATAATTTTTTTTGTTCGTTGTTTCAATGGTTTCCCCTACCTGACAGCTCTTCTATTTCTGCCTCTTTCATTACTATATCATAATATCCGATTTATGTCTAAGCAGACGCGCACCGTTTACAATCATCAGAATTCCTGTTGCCAGACCTGTTGCCAGCACGATAATTCCTATCACAAGGCTTCCTGCTCCTGCACTTGATACCGTATTATAAATCTTTTCATTCACAGGCACATCCTCCTTTTGCATTATTTTGCACCATACTGTTCATAGTATGCGTCGATTGCCGCTTTCAGTGTATCATCAATAACAATTTTTCCGTTACATTCTCTATTATACAGATATTCAACTACTTCTGCCATAGAAACAATCGCACCCGTCTCAAATCCATACAGTTCTTTTATTTCATCCAGCGCACATTTTTCTCCGCCTTTTCCAACCTCCATACGATTCAGAGATACCATCAGGCCTTTAATTTCCACGTCTGCCGCTCCACGTACCTTCGGAACTGTTTCTTCCATGGATTTTCCGGAAGTTGTTACATCCTCGATCATGATCACACGGTCACCGTCTTTTAATTTGCTTCCCAAAAAGCTTCCTTTGTCCGCACCGTGATCCTTCTCTTCCTTGCGGTCTGAGCAATAACGTACTTCTTTTCCATATAATTCACTGAATGCCATAGCAGTGACAACTGCAAGGGGAATTCCTTTATACGCCGGTCCAAAAAGAACATCAAAATCCATACCATATTTATCATGGATCGCTTTTGCATAATACTCACCCAGTTTTTTCAGCTGAGAACCGGTTACATATGCTCCTGCATTCATAAAAAATGGAGATTTTCTTCCGCTTTTCAGAGTGAATTCTCCAAATTTAAGAACATCACTTTCTACCATAAATTCAATAAAATCCTGTTTATACTGTTCCATATCTTCTAAAACCTCCTGTTTATAAAGCCTTTCAGTCTTCTCGTTTTCTCATTTTACCATAACCGCTTCAAAATAACAATTGCTTTCTATCAGCAAAACAAAAAGCCGCAGCCGGCCAGATACTTTTTCAGCTATAGAAAAACACCTGCCGGCTGCAGCCTTCATAGGGGACTATATCAAATTATTTAATAAATTTTACTTCCGGATAAATTGCCTGTTTAGCAGCTTCTTTCTTTTCATTAAAGATTACTTTGTTTTCTTCAAACATGTTTCTTCCCTGAGCATCAATAGATACGATCAGCGGGCCAAATTCCTTTACCTTGCAGCACCACAGAGTCTCCGGCATGCCCAGTTCATCCCAGTGATGTTCCGCAATACGTTCCACCTCTGTGGCAGCCACAACTGCACATCCGGCCGGGAAAACACAATGGATCGCTCCAAACTCTTTACATGCCCGTTCCGTATTCGGTCCCATTCCGCCTTTTCCAACGATCACACGCACTCCGGTAAGTCTGGTGAAATCATATTCAAATTTCTCCATACGCATGGATGTGGTCGGTCCAACGGAAACCATCTCATAATCATCTTCCGTTCCTTCAATTTTACGTACAATGGGGCCTGCATGGAAAATTGCTTTGTCTTTTATATCGTAAGGAAGCTCTCTTCCGTATTCTACCAGACGACGGTGTGCCACATCGCGGCATGTCATCAGATCACCGTCAAGCCATACAATATCACCAATCTTAATATCTTCAAGATCTTCTGCATTTACTGGTGTAACCAGAACTTTTTTATCTCCTCTGATCTCAATCATTCTTTTTCCCTCCTACTTTCTTACTGATTCAGGTCAACTGTGGAATGTGTATCTACAGTAGCTGTCAGATCACTGTCAAATACCACATGACCACGGCGATGAGACCAGCATCCCACGTTAACAGCTACTCCGATTGCAGATGGATGACGTGCTGTGTTTTCGATATTTACGCCCATTACAGAGAATTTTCCTCCCATTCCCTGCGGCCCAAGGCCAATGGCATTGATTCCATCCTCCAGAAGCTTCTCCATTTTTGCAGCGTTTTCATTTTCATTATGCGAACCAATAGGGCGCATAAGAGCCTTTTTGGAGAGCAGTGCTGCTGTCTCCACAGATGTTGCCACACCCACGCCCACAAGAAGGGGTGGACATGCATTTAATCCATAGCTTGTCATCTGATCCAGGACAAAATCTGTGACACCTTCATATCCCGCACCCGGCATGAGCACCATTGCTTTTCCCGGAAGAGTACAGCCGCCGCCTGCCATGTAAGCATAGATTTCACATTTGTCACTGTTTGGAACAATATCCCAGAAAACAGTCGGGGTACCTTTTCCCACATTTCTTTTTGTATTATATTCATCAAAGGTCTCTACACTGTTGTGGCGAAGAGGTGTGGCAAAAGTTGCCTGCACAACCGCTTCCTTTAAAAGTGCTTCCAGGTCATCGATAAGCGGGAATTTTGTTCCGCATTTTACCCAGAACTGAAGAACACCTGTATCCTGGCAGCTTGGACGATCCAGAGCTACAGCCAGATTTTGATTTTTTGTCATAGTTTCATAAAGAACCTTAGGCAGGGCATTGTTCTCCTGCGCTCCCAGCTCCTCCAGCTTTGCCACCACATCATCAGGCAGCTTTTTTGCAATATGTGCAACGAATTTTGCAACCTTGTCTGTCATAAGCTTTACGCTTTCTTCTCTTGTCATAATTGTCTCCTTTAACTTTTTTATTTTTTTATGGACAGGTTTTCAGTTACGGATAAAACGGATACAATACAGGCAGCAGTACCATGCAGAGCACAAAGGATACCAGAATCAACGGAAGACCGGATTTTACGTAATCATTAAATTTGTATCCTCCAAGACCCACGACCATGGTGTTTGCCGGCATACCGATAGGGGTTGCATATGCACAGGAGCCTGCAATTACTGTTGCGATCACAACAGCTCTGGGATCTGCGCCCAGACTTTCTGCCAACGAAACCGCAATGGGAACCATCAGCGCGGTAGTTGCCGTATTGGACATGAAATTTGTAAGTACACAAGTGACAATAAAAATCACAAGCAGAAGAATAATCGGATTGGGATCTGTACCAAGAAGACCCACAATCTTATCTGCAATCAGTGTTCCCGCACCTGTGGAATCCAGTGCATTTGCCAGTGCCAGTGAGCCGCCGAAAAGAAGTACTACTTTCAGATCAATGGATTCCAGCGCTGCTTTTTCAGAAATAACACCCGTCAGAACAAGAATGACCGCACCGATGCAGGCAGATACCTGAATCTTGATTCCGATCTGATCTTCAAAAATCATGGCAAGGATAACCAGAATCAACACCACCAGTGAAACCATCTGCTTCCACTGCGGTACATTTTCAAAGCTTCTTTCCTCACCGGCAGAAACCTGTCCGGAGCCTTTTCCATCCGGAAGAAATCTGTATCCGATAAATGCGAAATAAAGAATTCCAACGATGAGCATGGGAATGCCTACAGGAGCATACATAAAGAAGCTTGTGGAAAGACCTAATTCCTGAAGGGCATTTACACCCATCAGATTTCCCGGTGCACCGATAATTGAAAGATTACCACCCAGAGCAGCGGCAAATACCAGCGGCATCAGCAGACGGCTTCTGGAGTAACCGGATTCATCTGCAATACCACAGACAACAGGAATCAGTACAGCAGCCGTACCGGTATTGGAGAGAAATCCTGACATCACGCCGACGATCACCATAATTGCTATAATCAGAATCCGTTCATTTCTGGCAAACCGGGTAACGATTCCGCCGATTTTGTTTGCCATTCCTGTTTCAAACAATGCCTGTCCTACTACAAACATGCCAACGCAAAGAATAACGTTGCTGTTAACATATCCTGCAAATGTGGCAGAAGCATCTAAAACCCCTGTGAGATTCAGTCCGAGAGCAACAATGGTTGCAGTAAGTCCCAGAGGGATTTTTTCCAAAATAAAGCTGACCACTGCAAAAAGCAGAAACAGCAGTGTAATTGTTGTGGGGGACATTTTTTATCTCCTTCCTTTTCGTTTGTAGTAATACGTTGGCCAAACATATTTTATGATAATAGTGTAGCATCACTTTTCCAGAAAAGTCCAATCAAGAAAAAATTCGCATATATAAAAAAAAATTATTTAATACACTGGCTATGAAATCTCAAACATGGTAATCTATTTATAAACAAATAATTAACCAAGGAGGCCATCATGACTCTGAATCAGCTTCGGTATTTCTGTGCTGCCAGCCGCTGTCACAGCATCACAAAAGCATCAAAGGAATTATTCGTCACACAACCCACAATTTCCACTGCTGTCCGTGATCTGGAGGAAGAATTTTCTATTACTTTATTCTATCGAAACGGCGGTCATCTTGAGCTCACTGCTGAAGGAGAGAAATTTCTCAGCAAAGCGCAGAATATTCTCAGCTACTGTATTGATATGGAAGCAGAATATAAGGATTTAAAGCGCATCAAGCCCCCTGTGCGCATTGGCATTCCGCCCATGCTCAGCACCATTTTTTTCCCGGAGCTTCTCACTGCTTTTTCCCAGGAGCATCCGGATATTCCTGTAGTACTGGAGGAATACGGCTCTGTCCGTGCCTGTGATCTTGTTTATCAGGATTATCTTGACCTGGCACTTGTAAACATGGAGTTATTTAATATTGACAAATTCAGTAATTCTGTATTATTCAACAGCCAGCTATATTATTGTGTTTCTCATAATCATCCTCTTGCCGGACAGTCTTCCATGAAAATGGAACAGTTTGACGAAGAAAAGATTCTTCTGTTTAATGCGGATTCTGTGCAGAACCATCTGTTGATGACACGATTTGATGCAATGCAGCTCCATCCCAGTATCATAATGCGATGCAGTCAGTTATATACGGTTATGAAATTTGTTCAGCAGGAAAACTGCGGCTGTTTTTTGTTCAAAGAAATGCTGCCCCAGTTTCCGGAATGTGTGGGAATGCCGTTAGACCCGCCCATCAATGTAAACGTAGGAATCGTATGGAAAAAGGGAAAATATGTTACAGGAGAAATGCAAAAATTCATATCGTTTACAGAAGAGTATTATCACAAATAAAATCGACCTGATATCACAAAGGGCTGTTATAAAACCAAATGCGAAGGTTTCATAACAGCCCTTTAATTTATTTAACAATACCGACTAATTCGTTAATATCAGAAACATTTTGCTGCTCAAGGAATTTCTCTATTCCCTGTACCACTTCTTCTGTGCAGTATGGATTGAAAAAGTTGGCGGTTCCCACAGAAACTGCAGTGGCTCCTGCCATAATAAACTCCAGCGCATCTTCAGCAGAAGCAATACCACCCATGCCGATAATCGGCAGAGAGACCGCATTTGCAACCTGATAAACCATACGTACAGCCACAGGCTTCACTGCGGGGCCGGACATGCCTCCGGTCTTGTTTGCCAGGGCAAAGGTTCTGCGGTTAATGTCAATTTTCATCCCTGTAAGAGTATTGATCAGAGAAAGAATATCTGCGCCGCCTGCTTCTGCTGCCTTTGCCATTTCCGTAATGTCTGTGACATTTGGGCTCAGCTTCATGATCACCGGCTGCTTTGCATATTTCTTTACTTCTTTTGTGATTGCTTCCAGGGCAGCAGGATTTTGTCCAAAGGCAATCCCCCCCTCTTTCACATTGGGGCAGGATACATTGATTTCCAGAAGGTCTACCGGCTCATTCGCCAGACGTTCCACCACTTCACAATAATCCTCTGTGCTCTTTCCGCATACATTTACAATTATTTTTGTATCAAACTGTTTCAGGAAAGGAATGTCTCTTTCACAGAAAACATCAATTCCCGGATTCTGAAGACCGATCGCATTCAGCATTCCGCTTGCGGTTTCTGTTATTCGAGGAGTGGGATTTCCCGGCCAGGGTACGTTTGCAACACCTTTTGTGACTACGGCGCCAAGCTTATTTAAATCAACAAATTCACTGTACTCCGCACCGGAACCGAATGTTCCTGACGCAGTCATAACCGGATTTTTTAATTCCACACCGGCAAGATTTACACTCAGTTTGCTCATAATTCCACCTCCGTACATTTAAATACAGGTCCGTCTTTGCAGATACGTTTATTATGAACATGAGAATGGGAATCCACTTCTGTGGATTTGCATACACAGGCCAGACAGGCACCGATTCCGCATGCCATTCTCTCTTCCATGGAAATCCAGCATTCAATGTTATTTTCTAATGCATACGCCTTAAGTGCGCGAAGCATTGGTGTGGGGCCACATGCAAAAATCACATCCGTCTCCAGTCCTTTTTCTTTTATCGCATCGAGCACATTTCCTTTTGTTCCTGCTGAACCGTCCTCTGTGGCAATCACCACGTCTCCATAGGGTTCAAAATCTTTATTTAAAAACAACTCATCACGATATCCCAGAACCATGGTCTTCTGAGCATTCAACTCTTTGGCAGTCTGCAGCATAGGAGGAATTCCAATCCCCCCCGCAACCAGAAGAACACGCTTTCCCTCTGCTTCTTTTAAAGGAAAGCCATTTCCCAGAGGTCCCAGAGTCTCAATGGGGATTCCCCCATGAAGTCTGGAAAATTCCTCTGTTCCCGTTCCTTCTCCTGTCACGCGATATACAAGACGCAGCTTTTTCCCTTCCCGGTCAATTTCGCAGAGACTGATGGGACGGGGAAGAAGCTTGCTTCCATTTCTGGTATACAAAGAGACAAACTGTCCCGGTTTTGCATTTTCTGCAATAGTTTTGGTCTGAAGCCACATACTGTATATTCCTTTACCGATGGACTCCTGGCTGACTACACGGCAGCTTTCCTTTGCTTTTTCTCCCATATCTGTCCTCCTAGCGATTCTCCAGCGCACCGCTGATATCTGCTATCATATCTTTTACGGCCTGACGTGAGGCATCTGCATATGCAGCCTCTCCGAAAGATGAATATTTTTCCTGTTTATATGCTGCAATAATTCCACGGGAAGAGTTCACAATGGCACCCAATCCGTCTTCATTAAAGAAATGAACAAGATCCGCACCTTTTCCGCCCTGAGCGCCGTAGCCTGGCACAAGAATAAATGTCTTAGGCATAACTTTTCTGAGTATCTTGCCCATTTCCGGATAGGTTGCACCCACAACCGCACCAACATAGCTGTAAGAATCACCCATATGTGTTTCTCCCCACTGGGCAACCTTCTCACCTACCCACTCATACAACGGTCGTCCGTCAATGATTCTGTCCTGGAATTCTCCACTGGACGGGTTAGATGTTTTTACAAGAATAAAAAGACCTTTTTTTTCTTCTTTGCAAACATCAATAAAAGGTTTTACTCCGTCTGTTCCCAGATAAGGATTCACAGTCGCAAAATCTTCATCAAAACCTGCATAGGATTTGCTTCCCACCTGTACCTTACCCAGATGACCGACAGCATAAGCCGCGGAGGTAGAACCGATATCACCTCGTTTGATATCCCCGATCACCACAAGGTCCTTTGATTTACAGTAATCCACTGTCTTTTTATATGCTGCCATTCCCGGAATACCGAACTGCTCATACATGGCAATCTGCGGTTTTACCGCCGGAATCAGATCGTATGTGGCATCTACAATTCCCTTATTAAACTGCCAGATAGCCTCGGCTGCACCTTCCAGCGTCTCCCCGTATTCTTCAAAAGCCTTTTCCTGAATATGCTTTGGAATGTAATTAAGCATAGGATCCAGTCCCACCACAATGGGAGCATTCGTTTTCTGGATTTTGGAAATTAATTTGTTGATCATTCTTTCTTCCTCCTGGTAATATATAATATCTGCACCAAGCATTGATATCAGATTTATTCTTTATACATCATACACGAAATAACACATTTAATAAAGCATTTTTTATATGACTGTCATTCATTTTTTGTCAAATATTCTCATTTATCCTTGACATTTCTTAATACCGAATATATAATCTAAACATATCTAAGATTATTTAATGTAAAATCACTAGTTTTTAGAGATTATATATTTACATGATATAGTCTGTAAAATCTGGTGATTTTTTTTCGCCAGAAACTGCTTTTAACTTTTATTTTTTATGGAGGTAACCCAAATGAACAAAGGAACTGTAAAATGGTTCAACGCAGAAAAAGGATATGGTTTTATTACCGGTGAAGACGGAAATGACGTATTTGTTCATTTTTCTGCAATCAACGCTGAAGGCTTCAAATCCCTTGAGGAAGGTCAGGCAGTATCCTACGACTTAACTGAAGGTGCTCGCGGAATGCAGGCAGCAAATGTTACCAAGTTATAATTTACATTTGTCTCCCATTCAAAAAGCAAAAAAAGCTGTCGCTTTCTTAAGCGGCAGCTTTTTTGATTTCTGTTCTCATTTCAATCATTCTGATAAATTCGCCTGATAATCATCCAGTGCGGAAGTATCGATCACTGTCTCCTGTACAACATCCTCCTGGCCTTCTGTAACCTTTCCGTAAACAGAAAAACCGATCCAGGCAACTGCAGCAAGGCATATTACAATACCTGCCAGCTTCTCCAGCATAAGGATACGTTTCTCACGTTTAATGATTTTATCACGGTTTGCTTTCTGCACTTTATATGCATCCACTTTTTTCTGGCTCATTTTGGCATATCTCCTTTTAAAAAACTTTTAACTGTATCATACCATAATCCATTCCAAAATAAAAGTAGGCATTTTATCAGACAGCAACAATCACTCCGCCGTCATTGGCATACATACTGCTTACCCCTGCAGTATCAAGAACAACCACTTGCGCAAGCTTCATACGCTCTTCAATGGCATCCTTAAGAATCTGCGCTCTGGAGGGACAGTTGCAATGACTGATGGCAAGCACCTTGTCATCGCTGTCAACTGTTCTTGATACAATATAATCTACCATTTTGATCATGGCCTTATTCATTCCCCTGGCCTGATCCAGCTGGCAGATCGTTCCTTCAGGAGTGGATGCCATCACCGGCTTGATTTTCAGTGCTGAGGCAACAAGCGCCTTCACTCTGCTCAGACGTCCGTTTTTGCGCAGAGTCTCCAGATTTTCAAGCACAAAATAAGTATTCTGCCCTTCGATATATTTCTCGACAATGCTTACAATATCTTCAAAAGGTAAGCCTGCCTCTTCGCATTCCAGAATCTTCATAGCAATCAGCGTCTGTCCTATGGAAGCAGAACGCGAATTAAATACATAAATTTTCTTATCCGGATATTCCTCCTGAATAAGGTTTTTCCCCAGCATAGCGCTGTTATATGAACCACTCAGCTCAGAAGAAAGAGTCACCGCATAAATACGTTCTGCATCACAGTCAAAAGCACTTCTGTATCGTTCCGGAGACGGACATGCAGATTTAGGACATTCCGGACACTCCGCAACTTTTTTCAGAAATTCTGACTGGTTAAATGTTGAATCATCAATTATATCTTCTCCGCTCACTGTCAGGGTCAGCGGCACAGATTCAAAACGGCTGTCATTTTTCCATTCATCCAATAGTTCCCCACAACTATCTATAATAACTTTAAAGCTCAATATGTCGTCCTCTTTTCCATTATATGTAGTTTCAAATACCACATTCATCTTATCATATAGCTGGTATTTTGAAAAGACTTTTTTAAAAACTCTGTTCTTTTTTTTATTTCTGTTCTATAATAGCAATATGTTATGGAAAGGATTCTTTTATGAAAGCATTACATATTACAGATGTAAAAGATTTTACAAATAAATTGTTTATTGGTGATGTTTTTGACAGCTTTTTGCTGAATCAGGCTTCTATCACCACATTTGCCACATTTTCCATTGACGGCCGCCTTCAGTATGACTTCTTTGACACCGGCGAACAGGAAATTCTTTCAGAATCTGCACGCGACTTCGCTCTCTGGAAAGAAATCAAACCACAGTGCTTTTCTGTTATCCGTGGAAAACGTGCGCCTCTTCAATTCAAAATCGTTCTTCAGGCTTCCCCCAGGGTCACTGCCGCCCTTTTTCAAAAGAACGGCATGGAATTTTCGGAGAAAGAGATTTTTTTCCTGAATCTTCAGTACAAAAACAGATCTTTGCTCTGTACCACCGGAAGCTCCCTGAATCAGTTTTATGCAGGAAAGAAACCTCTGCATCTATGGGATGAAGCTGTTGTTGATTTCTTTCATCGCCGTCAGATTCAATTTGAAGAAATCTGATCCTTCTCCTGCTGACACAGATAATAGGCAAGCATGTCCACAAATTCCATATTTGTGGGTTTATACTTCAGAGGATAGCCTGCTATTTCCTCCATCCCCGCTTTATTAGCTATCCAGCACACATTGATAATCGTTCTGATATTATGCTCAACATTTACCGGTGTGGATTTATATTTCTTTGCCAGGCGGGGATAAATATCCTTAGTAATTTTTACAGGCTTTTCCTGCAGTTCCATTGTCATCTGTACAGCTTCTGCAACATAATGATAACCTTTATATTTTGATGAACCTCCCAGTTTTCGAATAAGGCCATATATTTCACGCATTTTATCCATTCCCTTCCTCTAAATGAATTTTCTGTTAGTAATAATACGACTTTTTTCATGCCTTTTCGATTAACTTACTTTTTTCTACGCTTTTCGCCATATTTTGAAATATTTAGCTAAAAATCTTCTTTTACATACAGACCTAGAATAAGCCATGGCATCGCCGGAAGCTACAAAAAGTTTCGTCATAGAACAAATTGGAGTAAAAACAGCAATAAAAACTGCCGTAAAATCAATTTACAACGCTCTGACAACTCAGAACTATGCAGCTGACTCCACGGCAGTCCACTGATATACCTGATTATTTTGTAAGCATCAGCATAATTTCATTGCTTCTCTGAACGAAACGCGTCATTTCTTCAGGAGAAAGTGGTTTATGGCTCATCATTGCCAGATCATAAAGCTGCTCACAGATTACCGGAGCTTTTTCATCTTCCTTATGCTCTGCAAGATACTGGGTCAGCGGATGTGCTGCATTTAATATCAGTGTTTCCTGACCACCAAACATGGACGGATCCATTCCGTACATATTGTACATTTTCATCATATCCTGCATGCGGCGGCTTTCTTCTGAAAGAGTAACCATTGCAGCAACATTTGCATTTTTCAGTTTCTCAACACGAACCTCCAGCTTATCCTTTTTCAGGCTGGTACGGAACAGGTCAGTCAGTGTATTTGTAAGTTCTTCACCGACTTCACCCTCTTCCCGAAGTTCTTCTGTGAGATCAGCATCAATTCTTCTGAACTGAATCTCCTGATTAATACCTTCCAGATGAGAAATATATGGTGCATCAATATTATGTTTCAGAATCACAGCATCTTTGCCTGCTTCTTTGAAAAGATTAATGTACTGGCTCTGCTGTACTTCATCTGTTACATAGAAAATAGTTGTTTTTTCAGGTTCTTTTTCCTTATTATCTGCATCACCTTCAGAAATGTCCTTTTCCTCTGTTGCCTCTGCAGCTTCTTCAACAGTTTCATCTGCATTTTCTTCAATCTTTTTATTCTCTTCAATGCAGTCTTTCAGAGTAAGATATTTTCCGTCCAGATTTTTGAAAAGCACATATTCATTTATTTTCTCAGCAAATTTCTGCTCTTTGATGCATCCGAATTTAATAAATGGATTAATATCATCCCAGTACTTCTCATAAGACTCTCTGTCTGTCTTACACATTCCGATCAGCTTATCAGCAACTTTCTTTGTAATGTATTCTGAAATCTTCTGGACAAAACCGTCATTCTGAAGAGCGGAACGTGACACATTCAGCGGAAGATCCGGACAGTCAATAACACCCTTCAAAAGCATCAGGAACTCCGGAATCACTTCTTTGATATTATCTGCAATAAATACCTGATTGTTATAAAGTTTTATGGTGCCTTCAATGGAGTCGTATTCTGTATTAATCTTCGGGAAATATAAAATACCCTTTAAGTTAAACGGATAATCCATGTTCAGATGGATCCAGAATAAAGGCTCTTTATAGTCCATGAATACTTTTCTGTAAAAGCTCTTATATTCTTCGTCTGTACATTCATTTGGATGCTTCATCCACAAAGGTTTCGTATCACTTAAGGATACAGGACGTTTGTTGATTTTCACCATATCCCTGGCAGGTGAAACCTCTACAATTTCCTTTTCTCCATTTTCATTTTCTTTTTCCTCTGTTTTTGCGTCCTCATGAATACGCTCTACTATCACATCCTCTTCCTGAAGCTCAGATTCCTCAATTGTTTCATATTCCTGAGGAGCACCCGCTTTGGAAAGGAAAATTTCCACCGGCATGAAGGAACAATACTTCTCGATTACTTCACGCATCCTGTATTCATTGGCAAATTCCACACTCTCCTCATTAAGGAACAACGTGATTTCTGTACCAACTGTATTTTTATTTCCTTCCTGAAGTTCGTATTCTGTTCCGCCGTCACAGGACCAGTGAACCGGAGCAGCACCCTCTTTGTAAGAAAGAGTATCAATATGAACCTCATCTGCTACCATAAATGTGGAATAAAAACCAAGACCAAAATGTCCGATCATCTGATCGTCTGTTGTTTTGTCTTTGTATTTCTCAAGAAATTCTGTTGCACCTGAAAAAGCAATCTGGGTAATGTACTCTTCTACCTCATCAGCAGTCATACCGATACCATTATCAATAAATTTCAGTGTTTTTTCTTCCGGGTTTACAATAACCTCGATTTTTGCCTTATATTTATCCGGAAATTCATAATCCCCCATAATTTCCAGTTTGCGAAGTTTTGTAATGGCATCACATCCATTGGAAACAACTTCCCTTACGAAAATATCATGGTCGGAATACAACCACTTCTTAATGATCGGGAATATATTTTCGCTGTTGATTGATAAACTGCCTTTTTTTACAGACATGCTGGTCACTCTCCTTTATATAAATTATTTGTTTTTCAGTCAATACAGTTATAGTAATACCATATTATAAAAAAGTCAAGAAAAATTTAGCACTCATTCAAATTGAGTGCTAACAACTACTAAAGTAGACACAGATACAGGGCTGCCACAATATTTAAGCTGCGAAGTCCTGCATCCGGTGTTTGTCTCAATGAGACAAACACCCTGGATGTCAGATACTTTCACGTTTAATATTGTGACAGCCCCTCCTGTCTGATCTTATTTAATTCAAAAACACCTCTGGCGTTCCTGTCGCATTATTTTTTCTTTTTCTTTAAATACACTACTGCTGCAATACAGATCACTGCTGCCCCCAGCAGCACAACGAAAAGAAGAATGTTTGTATAATCTCCGGTCTGAACTGCTGTCCGTCTGTTAGACTCCTGCGGAACGGGAGTAATATTCTGAGCGGATACCTGCGCTTTTGCCACGGTAAAATTCACAGATTTCTTTGTCTGCTCTCCTGTGTCCACCCAATTGCTTCCGTCAAACTTTTGCTGGTAAAAACTTACGGTAAGGGTGTAATCACCACTCACTCCCATTCTGAACACAGCAGTGTATGGCGCGCTGTCCCAGGTCCGATCTTCCAGAACGTGCCATACACGCGGAACATATCTGGTATCTCCTTTGCCCGGATTATCGTTGTCCATGCCTGAACCAACTGCTGTAAATGAGATTTTCGTTTCTGTGGTATATCTCACATCTGCTCCAATGCCTGTAATCGCAACTGCAGATGCCGATGCCAGTCTTGGTTCATAAGCCTCCACTGTTACATTTACAGCAGATTCAAGAGCAATGCCATCCGGATTCTCTATGCCGTCAGGCAGCTTTACAGTTCCTTTTACAGTAAAAGTCTGCTGATCTGCTGATTTCGGATCATAGGAGCATCCATTCACATCCCATGTCACATTGGCTTTCATTGTTCCATTTGTGGTCTCTATATTCACCGTAGCCGGAAGTCCCAGAGCTTTCACTGTTTTTGCAGTTCCATTCTTCAACCCTGTAATATCAGCAGCGGAATGGACTGATGTCAGTTTTACAACTGCTCTGGTAACTGTAAACTGAGCATTTAAAGTTACTTCAATACCCTCCTGGTTTGGAATGGAGATATTTTCTGTATATGTTCCCTCTGCCAGTCCGGCTTTTGGCTGCACTGTGAAACTGCTGCTCTCTCCTGCTTCTATAACCGCCTGGGAAAGAGCACCGATATCATATGAAGATGCTGTGGGCTGCTGCAGATGAACAGCTGTATTACCGGTATTGGTCACTGTCACAGTTTGTGCTTCCGGCGACTGCGTATAGCCGCTCTCTTTATTTCCAAACACAAGACTGTCCGGAGTTACAGACATATTATAAACAGGAGCTGCTTTCTCAACCTCAAAATACACGGTGATTTTCACCAGCGTATTTCCGTCTATATCGTTAACGCTCAGCGTTTCTGTATAATCCCCCACAGGCAGCCCTGTTTTGGGCTGAATGGCCATCGTACAGAACCCGTTAATATCCGCTTCGCCCAGTTCACCCGTTATAAAATACTGGCTGTCCACCTGCGAAAATACAACCTTTTCTGTGCCCACATTCGTCAAAGTAACTGTCTGCGCCTGCGGTGCTTCCGTATATCCTTCCGTTACTGTTCCGAAATCAAACTCTGTCTGATCCGCACTGATTTCCACTACAGGTGTCTGCTGTTCTGTTACCGACACCCTGGCTGTCACTACTGCTGTCTGCTGCTCATCTTCGCTAATAGTAAAAGCGATCGGCTCCTCATAGTCTCCTGACAGCAGACCCAGTTTGGGCTGGATATTGAAGGTCGCGCTCTCTCCTGCTGCAAGCTGTTTAGATGAAGTTCCCTCTTCTCCAAGCAGAGAAATATCAAAATTCTCTCCCACAGGCAATGCAACTGTTACCGGATCTGTCCCATCATTTGTAACAGTAACTGTCATTGTCTCCGTAATCTGAGTATATCCGGCCTGAAGGTCCTGAAATGATAACTCTTTATTATCTGCCTTAATGGAATACTGTGCCGCTTCGCCTTCCGGAAGCTCTCCTGTTCCCGGCTCTGTTGCGGAAATAAGTTCTTCTGTTAATTCTTCATTCTGTGCTACTTTTACCATTGCAAGGAAAGAAGCTTCTGCTCCTTCTTCACTGGAATAAGTGATCGTATCCTGGTATTCTCCCGGCTGAAGGCCATCCCGCGGCTGAATCCATAATTCTACGGAGGCACCTGCATCAAGGGGTTCCGTGATATCCTGTACCATAAAATGCTCAGGACTGATGGAGATAAAAGACAGAGGCTGATCGCCGGTATTTGTCACCGTAACATACTGTGCCTGCACTGCCTCATCCGAATCCATCCTGATTGTTCCAAAATCAAGAATACCGGTTCCGTCTGCCGTAGAAGCTTCCGCTCCATAAAACACATTCTGCGCATCTCCGGCATCATCCATTGAAAGGGATGATGTTTCTTCTGACGGCTCCTCTGACGGCTGAAGATCATCTGACTCTTCTTCAGACGGAATAATCAGCTCATCAATATTCTCTTCGGGAATTTCCAGAATTTCCTCCTCATAAACGTCTTCTGTCGATGCGTTCCCCTCATAGACATCCTCTTCCGAGGCATTCTCCTCATAGACATCCTCTTCCGGATCATTTTCCCCATAGGACTCCGCTTGATTTGAATTGTCTTCAGAAATATCCTCGGGATACTCTGTCTCATATTCATAAGAATCTGTTTCCGCAGAAAGTTCTCCTGTCTCCTCACCGCCAAAATTCCAGATTTCGCCGAAAGCATCCTCCAGCATCCGGACAAGCTCAGCTTCATTGCTGCTGTCTGTGTTTTCTGCATTTAATGCGGCAGCTTCTTCCTGGGTTTCCACAACCTGTGCTGTATCAGCTGTCAGGCTTCCAGTCAGACCTGCCTCTGTCTTTCCCGTTATTACAAGAATAAGTGTACATCCCAGATCCTCTTCTGTAATCTGATAAGTGCTCTGGTTTCCCACCTCATACATGGCTCCTTCCGCATTGCGCAGCCATTGAAATGTCACACTGTCATCTGTGGTTCCCTCCGGCTTCACCTTCTCATAATCAGCTCCCAGAACTGTTCCTACGGCTGCCAGGCCTTTAATTTTAAGCTGACCCCCAAGGACTTTATCAGTCTGTGCTTCTGCGAATACCATTGCCGGAAGCATGGCTGCTGCAAGAATTACAGCCAGAACAACTGACAAGATTTTCTTTTTATTCATAAAGCACCCTCCTTTATATTACAAAAATCATTTTCTAATCATATGATGAATGAATTGTAACATTTCCGCATATGTAAGGTGTAATATTAAATTTTCCTTTACTGTTATCCTTCCACGATCAGATATTTTCCTCCCGGAAGAGCAAACACTTCACTTGCTTCCTTAAGTTCCTCCGGTGTCATTCCTTCCACATCTGCACCCATTCCATCCAGATACTTTTTCACTTCCTTCAGAGAATCTGCAACAACCGCCATACAGTCCTCCAGAAACTCTTCCGCTTCTTCGTAAGTCTCTGCAACCGGTTCATCAAACAGTTGTGACTGATTTTTTAAAAATGTTTCCACACATTCTTTTGAATACATATTTTCCCCCTCCGCTTTTCCTTATATATTACAGGTGATATGCATATCCTACCCAATCTTTATCGTTTTAGACATTAAATTTTACTGTTTTTTTCTTCACAAAGCTTCAGAATATCCGTGGGACGCTCTGCCACCACATCTGCACCATTTTCTGTCAGTTCTTTCCGTGTCCGGAATCCCCACAGTGCTCCAACAGTAAGCATTCCTGCTGCCTTACCTGTCTTCATATCTGTAGCCGTATCTCCGATATACATGCATTCTTCCGGACTGACTTCAAACTCCTCCGCTATTTTCAGAGGACCGTCAGGTGCCGGTTTTCTGCGGACAGCATCGCTTTGTCCCAATACAAGATCAAAATCTTCTCCAAACATAATACGGATCACCTTTACTGCCGCCGGATGCGGTTTGTTGGAGCACACAGCCAGACGGATATTTTTTTCTTTCAGTGCCTTAATTGTCTCAGGCATTCCCTCATAATGTGTTACATGATACATGGGATTTTCTGCAAACATATCCCTGTAAATTTTCTCTCCCTCTTCCAGATGGAGCAATTGGGGATCTCCCGCATCTTTCAGACATCTTGTCATCAGCATATGCGCACCCTCTCCGCAGTAATATCGGAAATTATCCACCGGCATCTCCTTCAGACCAAATTTTTTCATAATCTCATTAGCCACATAGGCCATAGATTCCAGTGTATCTGCCAAAGTTCCATCCAGATCAAATATACAAGCTTTTATCATTTTGTCTCATCCTTTCAGGTCAATCCCCAGTTTTTTTGCTTCATAGAAAAGTCTGGCTACCGGAAGCCCCACAACATTGTTATAATCCCCGCAGATTCCTTTAACATGGACAAAAAAGCTTCCTTGGATACCATATGCCCCGGCTTTATCCATCGGTTCCCCGCTGGCTGTATATTCACGGATTTCTTTTTCTGAAACAGGATAAAAAGTTACATCTGTACACTCTGAAAAAGTATGAGCCGTCCAGTTATTTTCTTTTTGCCACATAAGTGTTACTCCCGTATAAACCTGATGTGTCTTTCCCTGCAGAGCCATCAGCATTTTAACTGCCGTTTCTTCAGTATCCGGTTTTCCAAGTATCCTTCCATCCAGTGCAACAATCGTATCCGCGCCAATGATCACATGATTGCCCCCGGATATTTTCATATCATCCAGTTCTTTTTGAGATGCCTTCGCTTTATGGAAAGACAGTTCTTTTACAATGTCTTCCGGTGACTCACAGGTTGTTTTTTCTTCTGCCTTACTTGGCATTACGCTGAATGATATGCCGGCTTTTTCAAAAAGCTCTCTTCTTCGCGGAGAGGCAGATGCCAGAATGATTTTTTCCATGTTTATTCCTCTCTTTTCGTACATTCTTTTTCAGTATAACTCCACTCTCAAAAGGGCGCAACTGATTTTTCGTCAAAACGATGAAACACAAAAGTCCCCCTTTTCTTTTTTACCAAAAAGTATTACAATAGATGCAATTATATCTGATGCCATGCCTTCTGGCAAAGAGCACATGGAAAGGAGATAAATTATGGCAAAAATCAACAAATACTGGGGACTTGTGGCAGTAGGTGCATTGACAGCGGCTGCAGCCGGTGCAATGGCAGCACATCTTATGAGAAAACCCTCCAAGAAAGAATGCGATCTGGAATTTGATTTTGACGATGATTTTGATGACGACTTTGATGAAGAGTCTGCAGATATTCCCGGAGAACCAGAAGCTTTCCAGGAATGGGATATAAAAGAAGACGAAGCTGTCACCGAAGCGGTGATTCCTGAAGAGGAATCCGATGACAGGGAACCCGATGAAGAAGCAGCTGATGAAGAAACCGCATCAGAAGCCGATGAAACTGCTGAGACAGAATCCTAGAAAAAAGCTGCCGACACAGAATCTTCTGAAGAAGAATAGTTTTTATCCAAAAACTGTTTTGACAAAACAGAGCTTTTCGCTCTGCTTACCTGAAGCAGGTGACTCCTTCTGAAAGTTGTAAAAGGATCCGGACATAATGCCCGGATCCTTTATTTTCAGGCTTTAGGAAGCTTAAAAGAACTCTTAAGAGATACAATTCGGTTAAATACCGGTGCACCTTCTCTGGAATCATGAATATCTGCGCAGAAAAATCCATTTCTCACAAACTGATAGCTGTCATATCCTTTTGCTTCCATTAATGAAGGTTCTACATACGCAGTTACTTTTGTCAGAGAATTGGGATTCACATTCAAAGAACCATCTTCTTTATTATAAACACCTTTTTCCTCATCTACAATATTCTCGTAAAGACGAACCTCTGCTTTTCCTGCATTAGAAGCTTCTACCCAGTGAATGGTACCTTTTACCTTTCTTCCATCCGGTGCGTTGCCGCCTTTTGTTTGCGGGTCATAAGTACAGTGTACGGTTGTAACTTTACCTGTTTCATCTGTCTCATAGCCGGTACAGGTAACAAAATATGCATTCATAAGGCGAACTTCCGTTCCAACAAAAAGTCTTTTATACTTTCTTGGAGGTTCAATCATGAAATCTTCTCTTTCAATATAAAGCTCTCTTCCAAATGGAATTTTTCTGTTTCCGAGAGACTCATTTTCCATATTGTTCGGAGCTTCCAGATATTCCACCTGGCCTTCCGGGTAATTATCGATAACCAGCTTAACCGGATCAAGCACCGCCATCAGACGGGGACGCTTTAATTTAAGATCCTCACGGATGCAATATTCCAGCATTGCATAATCTACAGAGCTGTTTGCCTTTGAAACACCACATAAATCCACGAACATTTTAATTGATTCCGGTGTAAATCCACGGCGCCGAAGTGCCGCAATAGAAACAAGACTAGGATCATCCCATCCATCAACAATGCCATCCTCAACCAGTTTCTTGATGTAACGTTTACCCGTTACCACATTTGTCAGATAAAGCTTCGCAAATTCAATCTGCTTTGGAGGATGTGGATACTCCAGTTCTCTCACCACCCAGTCATATAACGGTCTGTGATCTTCAAATTCCAATGTACATATGGAATGTGTTATTCCTTCGATAGCATCTTCAATGGGATGGGCAAAATCATACATTGGATATATGCACCACTGATCCCCTGTGTTGTGATGAGTCATATGTGCCACACGATAAATAACCGGATCACGCATGTTCATATTCGGAGATGCCATGTCAATTTTAGCACGAAGAACTTTCTCTCCATCTGCATACACACCGTCTTTCATCTCCTGAAACAGTCTGAGATTCTCTTCCACACTTCTGTTACGATAAGGACTTTCTTTTCCCGGCTCAGTGAGCGTTCCTCTGTACTGCCTGATCTCATCAGCCGTCAGATCGCATACATACGCTTTTCCTTTCTTTATCAGTTTAACCGCTGCTTCATACATCTGAGGGAAATAATCGGACGCAAAAAACAGGCGGTCTTCCCAGTCCGCTCCAAGCCACTTAATATCCTCTTTAATGGATTCCACAAATTCAACTCTCTCCTTTGTGGGATTTGTATCATCAAAACGCATATTAAACTTGCCGTTATACTCTTTTGCTAGCCCGTAATTCAACAGAATAGATTTTGCATGTCCAATATGAAGATAACCATTTGGTTCCGGCGGAAAACGTGTGTGCACGGTATCGTAAACACCCTCCGCCAGATCTTTATCAATAATATTTTCAATGAAATTCTTGGATACTGCCTCGTTTTCCATTTCTTTTCCTCCTCAAAATGCTTATGAATATTAATCTTACCATAATCTTTCGGATTTTAAAAGTTTTCATTTAAAAAAAATTCAAAAATTAATGCAATATAAGTGTTGACATTTTTGTATTTATCTGATAATATTATCAACTGTGAGCGGTAAACATCGACTCACAAACGAAATTGCTGATGTGGCTCAGAGGTAGAGCACTTCCTTGGTAAGGAAGGGGTCACGGGTTCAATTCCCGTCATCAGCTTTTTTTGTTGCCTTATTTTACTAGCTTTTTAACCCCAGTAATCACATAGTAAGCAAAAAGGTAATCAGATAAAAAGTCTGGTCATTTTTATTTTGCAATAAATTCTGGAATTGAACTTATTATCTCACTCTTACGTTCTATGCTTCTTCTATTTCTATGGTAATATCCTTCTGAACAAGCAATATCCGTATGCCCCATAACATCTGTAATCAATTTATTATCAATATTGTTGTCCAAAAGAATACTGCAATAAGTTTTTCTTGCTTTATGAGGAGATTTGCTTGAAATGTTTAACTTTTTGCACACTCTTTCCATTCTTCTTCTGATACAATTCGTAGTCAATCGTTTACCTTTTTCTTCAAAGATATACTCACCAAATGGATTCTGCATTTTAATTTTAGTACATATCCATGCGTAATCTTTGGGAATAATCACAGTTCTAACTCCTGCTTCTGATTTTGGAAACTCTTTGACTTCATATATGTATCCGCCTTTTTCTGATGGAAGCCTTGTCTCAGTTCTTCTGATTTTAAAAGTATTGCCTTCAAAATCAGAATGTTTTAATGCAACTAACTCTCCAACTCTA
Organism: Blautia sp.; assembly: GCA_034118545.1. Taxonomy (GTDB): domain Bacteria; phylum Bacillota; class Clostridia; order Lachnospirales; family Lachnospiraceae; genus Blautia_A. The sequence continues at coordinate 1,438 of JAXFBD010000070.1, read as the reverse complement.
ATACCCGTAAGAAACATAAGCAATATGCCAAGATTACGTAAATCAAGATTACTAATAAGGTACTCAAACATTTTGGGAAGTTCATCTTCATCAAACACTTCTTTGCTATCTTCTTTTATAACTTTTTTGAAATCAGAATCAGAAGTATCTAAATCTTGAAAAAGTTCTTCAACATTAAAATCTACTAATTTTCTTTTCTTTGCTCTTTTTAAAAATCCTTTTGCAACAGATTTAAGATTTGAAAAAGCTTTGGCAGATAAATCATGTTTTGGAATTTGTTCCTCAAGAAATTCCTCAATATCATCTGGTGCGATTGATTTGATTCTTTTATTACCAAATTCACTAAAGTACCTATTAAATGTTTGCGTATACCGTAAATGCGTTGAAGAAGTAATCTTTTTTAATTTTAATCTTCGGTCATTCCATTCATCAAACACTTCTTTAATTGTAGGATTTTCTGTTTCATTTTTCCAAAATGCAATAACTTCTTTTTCAATTGCATCCCGTGTACTTTTCTTTAGCATTCTCCTTCCTTTTTGTTCGTCAGGTAAATAAGTTCTCCAATATCCATCTTTCCCTTGGGAAATCTTGTATGGATGTTTTGATAAGCTATCAGCTTTTTTCTTCATTTCAATTTGTTCTTGTACGTAAGCCATATCAATTATATTACTTTTTTCTAAATAACTCAATAATTCTTTTGTTTGCACTGTATCTATAATAAACCATCTCCCATTTCTAAAATTTATCTTCATATTAAAACAGGTGGCAGATTGCTCCACCACCTACTATCTATAATCACTTTAACAACCATCTGGCTAATCTATATCTTAACGTACTTCCTACCGTTGCTTTTTTATTTATGTCTCTATATTCCCTTATCTCAGCAATCAATCTATTGTATTCTGTACGTAATTTATTATTCTCCGAGACTAATTCTGTCCATTCGTTTCTGATGGATTCAATCTCCGCAAACATTTTATCCATCTTATCATCCTGATTATTTATTTTTTTATCCATATTCCCTCCACTGAAATAGGAGCTGTGCTAATATAAATCTTATAACACAACTCCCATCAAATTACATTTTTCTTGAAACACTTATTGTTTTATTAATTTATACTTGCCATGTGAAGAAGCTCTCCCTGTCATCCTATCTACCGTCATAGTGTCAATTAACTTTTCAAACCTCTTGCTTTTAATAAGATAGTTAATAAATTCTTCTGGTTCTGTAACATTCGGTAAACTAACATTTAGCGTCTCAATATGAGTTGCATCGCTCTGTCCACCGTTTCCACCGCCGACACTCTGTAAGTTCCTCATAAACTGACTTGTATAATCTACAAATAAAGGTTGTGGATTGCTCAATTCATTTAACAATGCTTTCGTCTCAGGAGCATTCCATATATCTGAAGTATTTGGCAATGGCACAAGAAAACCA
>JAXFBD010000069.1:0-75798 GCA_034118545.1 Blautia sp. | reverse complement strand
TCTGGTTGGAATTTCATCCGGTGCTGCACTTTATGGTGCCATTCAGCTGGCAAAACGCCCGGAAAACAAAGGTAAAACCATCGTAGCTCTTCTTCCGGACACAGGAGACAGATATTATTCAACACCATTATTTACAGAATAGGAAATATCAGCATAGAGCAGGGGCTGCAGCATAATTCAGGCTGCAGCCCTCTTTTTCGCCATAAATTCACCATTCATTTATTTTTTACTGTACCAGTTGAGGGTTTGGAAGAATGCTGGTATACTTGTTTTATATGATTAAGCAGCTGTATTTGGATAAAATCGGAGGTGCAGAGAATGAATGCTGTAATTAAAAATCTTATAGAGCGCAGAAGTGTCCGCGGATATACAAAGGAACTGGTTCCGGAGGAGGTACTGGATGAGATCCTGGAGGCGGGCAAGTTTGCACCCAGTGGAATGGGATGTCAGGGAACCATGATGGCAGTGACGCAGGATCCGGAGCTGGTGGCAAAACTTTCCGGAATGAATGCCGCTGTGATGGGAGCGGACAGCGATCCGTTTTACGGAGCTCCCACAGTGATTATTGTTTTTTCAGACAGTACGAAACCGACCTGCGTGGAGAATGGCAGCCTTGTGATGGGCAATCTGATGAATGCAGCCCATGCACTGGGAGTGGATTCCTGCTGGATCCATCGTGCCCGTGAGGTTTTTGACAGTGAGGAAGGCCGCAAAATGAAAAAAGAATGGGGAATTCCGGAAGCTTATGTGGGAATCGGACACTGTATTCTCGGTTATGCTGCAGGCGAATATCCGGAAGCAAAACCCCGTAAGGAAAATTTTACAGTGAGAGTATAAAGAATAAAAACAGGAGAACAGAGAGTATGAAAAAATTTAAAGTGATTATGGACTGTGACCCGGGGATCGATGACGCACTGGCGCTTGCTTATGCGGCGGCCAACAGGGATGTTTTTGAGCTATTGGGAGTAACCACTGTGGCAGGAAACCAGACCATTGAAAAGGTAACAGGAAACGCACTGGATTTAACTGAGTTTTTCAGACTGGATGTGCCGGTGGCACAGGGAATGGAATCACCCCTGATCCGCGAGATACAGACGGCTCCGGATGTACATGGTCCCACAGGCCTGGGATACTGTCAGCTGCCAAAATCTTCCCGTCAGCCGGTACAGGAAAATGCCATTCTTTTTATGTATAAGACCATTATGGCACTGCCGGAAAACGAAAAGGTTACTTTGATTCCCACAGGACCGCTGACAAATATCGGCCTTCTTCTGAAAATTTTTCCGGAAGTGAAAGATAAGATCGATCAGATCGTCTTTATGGGCGGAGCAGCCTGCGGCGGAAATGTAACCGCCTGTGCGGAATTTAATATTTTTGTGGATCCGGAAGCTGCAAAGATCGTGTTTAAATCCGGAATACCAATGGTTATGTGCGGACTGGATGCTACTATGAAATGTAATCTTACCTCCAGGCAGATCGCCAAACTGAGTCAGACAGGAGATCCTGTGGCAACAGCCTGTGGCGAAATGGCAGCCTTCAGCCTTGACAGGAGCTTTAATAAATACCGCAACAAGGTAAGCATTCATGATGTGGTACCTTTTATGTATCTGGTTCATCCTGAAATGTTTAAGGCCGAAAGGGCGATTCTGGATGTGGACTGTTCAGAGGGCGTATCCAGAGGAAATACCATCTGTGATTTTCGCTGGTGGGGATATGATTCAGAGGATGTAAATTCTTTTGTGCTGATGGATGCAGACAGCGAGAAATTCCAGGAATATCTGATCACTGCTATTTTTGAGCTGGGAGCGGAATAAGTAAAGGAAAATAATTGTATGGATTATATTGTCTTTGACCTGGAGTGGAATCAGAGTCCGGACGGAAAAAAAGGTGCAAACAGCCGTCTGCCCTTTGAGATAATCGAAATCGGCGCGGTAAAAGTAAATGACAGGAAAGAAATTACGGATACATTTCAGAGACTGATCAAACCTGCTGTGTATAAGTGGATCCATAACAGTATCCATGAGGTGATCCATGTGAATTACAGGGATCTGTCCGGAGGCGTTCCTTTTGGACAGGCAGCCCGGGAGTTTCTGCAGTGGTGCGGTCCGGACAGACATTTCTGTACCTGGGGAAATCAGGATCTGATGGAGCTGCAGAGAAATCTGAAATATTATGGTATGCTGTCTATGCTGCCGGGACCGGTGCATTACTATGATGTCCAGAAGCTGTTCAGCATACAGTATGAGGATGGAAAAAGCCGGCGTGCTCTGGAGCATGCCATTGATACTCTGGCCATAAAAAAAGATCATGGATTTCACCGTGCGCTGGAGGATGCCCATTATACAGCGGAGGTTTTAAAGGAAATCAGCCCTGAGTGCATTTTCAGAAATCCTTCGCTGGATGTGTATCAGAATCCGAAAAATAAAAAAGAAGAGATTTTCCTTTCCTATCCGGGCTGCGACAGATATGTTTCCAGAGAATTTGCCAACCGGGAGAGAGTTATGCGGGATCGTGAAGTATCCAGCACCCGCTGTCCGGTATGCCATTGTATGGCAAAAAGAAAAATACGCTGGTTTATGAATAATTCAAAAGTATATTACAGTGTGTCTCTTTGCGCGGAGCATGGTTATGTTGTGGGCAAGATCCGGATCCGGAAAACAGAAGAACAGAAGTATTTTGCCATAAAAAAACTGAAACAGGCAACAATGGAAGAGGCGGAGGAAATCCGTCAGAAACGGGATATTCTCCGCCATAAAAAACAATTAAAGAGTTGAATCCTGAAGGAGGTTTGAAAGAACCTCCTTTTCGTATTGCATGCCGTATCCCACACAGGTGTCGCCCAGATAATAGCTGACCCGAATGCGGGAGGGCCCCACTGCATTAAATAAATGTGTTCTTTGAGTGGTAAGCGTGCCGGAATCTGTGCCCACCGGAAGGGTTACATAGGTTTTGGAACGGTATTCCAGAGGGGTAATGGAACCACTGTTTTCTAAAATATATTCCTGTCCGGGAATGGAACCGGGAGTGCTGATGTCAGAGGAGGTGTTTACAGCAACCAGTTCAAAATTATTAAAGCCGTAATCCAACAGGGCAGCTGTATCGGAATAGGCGCCGCCGATGGAATTCAGAACAACAGCCACAAGCGTCAGATGATTGCGTTTGGCATAGGTGACAAGTGTGTTTCCGGCAGCCACTGTATAGCCTGTTTTACCGCCGAGGACGCCATTGTAGGCATAATCACGGCCCTTCATCATTTTGTGGTGATTGAGCAGATACCTTGTTTCCGGCTGCTTGTTGGTGGGAGGGATTTCATAAATATCTCTGGTACAGTAACGCACAAACATGGGATTTGACCAGGCTGTTCTGGCGATTTTGGCCATATCTGATGCGCTGGTATAGTGATTTTCATCTGTCAGGCCGTTGGGGTTATTAAAATGTGTATGGGTGCAGCCGATAGATCGTGCACGCTGATTCATCAATTCCACAAATTTTTTGACGGAACCGGATACACGCTCTGCAACAGCAAGGGACATTTCATTGGCAGATTCCAGCATGACAGCCATCAGTGCCTGGTCAATGATAAATTCTTCATCAGTATCTGCATAAATGCTGGAGCTTCCGGCTTCGATGCCGTAAGCGGCAGCCTCAGAGACAACCAGCTTCTCCTTGCGGTTCAGGTTTTCACAGGCGAGAAGAGTGGTCATGATTTTGGTAATACTGGCCGGATACAGTTCGGTATCGGCATTTTTGGAATAAAGAACGGCACCGGTATTCACATCCATCAGGACAGCTGCCTGTCCTTCGATATTCGGACCGGCAGGCCATCCTTCAATGGAATTGGTGTCAGCTGCCTGGTCGTAATAGGCTGTGTGAGGGTTTTCCTCGGTGGACGGTACCTCATAATCTTCTTCGTTTGCAGCTTCTGCTGAGACCAGGCTGGTTCCCGCATTTGAAAAAAGAACTCCGGCGCTGAAAAAACAGCAGAGAAAAATATGAAGAAAAGAGCGACTTTTTTTGAACATAATGATATCCTTTTGTTGAATAATTATTTTTACTTTGTGATTATAGCACCTTTTTGGGGCTGATACCACTGTTTGTATGTGAAAATTCTATTAATAAAGGAGAGGAAATATGGAAGAATGTCTGATTTGGCTGATTTTGCGGGAGCCGAACAGAAGAAAAAAGACTTGACATATGGAATTTGTAACCATTATAATTAAATCCGCGAATAAGAATAGGATATTGATAAAAACAATGATAAAGAGAGTATGCTGTACAGAGAAAGCGGCAGCGAGCCGGGAATGGTGCGAGCCCGGTGCAAGTACGGACAGCAGAAGATCACTTTGGAGTTTCTTTTCCGAAGGGCAGCGCCTGGTAGGATCAGACGGTATCCCCCGTTACAGGGAACATATATCGGCAGTAATATGCCCGTATCATGTAACAGGTGGTTGAGCGAAGTGATATACCTTCGTCCTTTTACAGGACGGAGGTTTTTGTGTTTTTTGACAAATATTTTTATGCTAAAAATAAAACAGGAGGAAATGCTTGTGTACCAGAAAGTAGACACGAATTTAAATTTTGTTGACCGCGAAAAAAAAGTGGAAAAGTTCTGGAAAGAAAACCATATCTTTGAGAAAAGTATGGAGAATCGTAAAGAAGGCGAAACCTATACCTTTTATGACGGACCTCCTACAGCAAACGGAAAACCGCATATTGGTCATGTACTGACTCGTGTTATCAAGGATATGATTCCCAGATACCGTACCATGAAGGGTTATATGGTTCCCCGTAAGGCAGGATGGGATACCCATGGTCTTCCGGTGGAGCTGGAAGTTGAAAAGAAGCTGGGACTGGACGGAAAAGATCAGATCGAAGCATATGGTATGGAACCGTTCATCAAAGAGTGTAAGGAAAGTGTCTGGAAATACAAAGGCATGTGGGAGGACTTTTCCTCTACCGTTGGTTTCTGGGCCGATATGGAAAATCCGTATGTAACCTACGATGATAATTTTATCGAATCTGAGTGGTGGGCACTGAAGGAAATCTGGAATAAAAAGCTTTTATATAAAGGCTTTAAGATCGTGCCGTACTGCCCGCGCTGCGGAACTCCGCTGTCTGCACAGGAGGTATCCCAGGGATATAAGACTGTCAAAGAGCGTTCTGCAATCGTGCGCTTTAAGGTGATCGGTGAGGATGCTTATTTCCTGGCATGGACCACGACTCCGTGGACACTGCCGTCCAACGTGGCTCTCTGTGTGAATCCTCAGGAGACTTACTGCAGGGTAAAGGCAGCTGACGGTTATGTATACTATATGGCAGAGGCTCTGCTTGACAAAGTGCTGGGCAGGCTGGCATCTGAAGATACACCGGCCTATGAGATTCTGGAGAAATTCACCGGAAAGGATCTGGAATACAAAGAATACGAGCCGCTTTTCGCCTGCGCAGGTGAGGCAGCAAAGAAACAGAAAAAGAAAGCACATTTTGTGACATGTGATACCTATGTAACCATGAGCGATGGTACCGGTATCGTTCATATCGCACCGGCATTCGGTGAAGACGACAGCCGTATCGGACGGAATTATGAACTGCCTTTCGTACAGTTTGTAGACGGAAAAGGTAATATGACCCAGGAGACAGACTATGCAGGAACGTTTGTTAAGGATGCAGATCCGAAGATTCTGGTTGATCTGGATAAAGAGGGCAAGCTGTATGATGCACCGAAATTTGAGCATGATTATCCCCACTGCTGGAGATGTGATACTCCGCTGATCTATTATGCAAGAGAATCCTGGTTCATTAAAATGACAGCGGTTAAGGATGATCTGATACGTAACAATAATACCATTAACTGGATTCCGGAAAGCATCGGTAAGGGACGTTTCGGCGACTGGCTGGAAAACGTTCAGGACTGGGGTATTTCCAGAAACCGTTACTGGGGAACACCACTGAATATCTGGGAGTGTGAATGCGGCTGCATGCATTCCATCGGAAGCCGTCAGGAATTATTCGAAATGAGCGGCAATGAGAAAGCAAAGACAGTAGAGCTTCATCGTCCGTATATTGATGAAATTACCATCAAGTGTCCGGAATGCGGAAAAGAAATGCACCGTGTACCGGAGGTAATCGACTGCTGGTTTGACTCCGGCGCAATGCCCTTTGCACAGCATCATTACCCGTTTGAAAATAAAGAGGTTTTTGAACAGCAGTTCCCGGCACAGTTTATTTCTGAGGCGGTGGATCAGACAAGAGGCTGGTTCTACTCTCTGCTGGCAGAGTCTACATTGCTGTTTAATAAAGCTCCATACGAAAACGTAATCGTTCTTGGTCATGTACAGGATGAAAACGGTCAGAAGATGAGCAAATCAAAAGGAAATGCAGTAGATCCTTTTGAAGCGCTGGAGAAATACGGTGCAGATGCTATCCGCTGGTATTTCTATATTAACAGTGCACCGTGGCTGCCGAACCGTTTCCATGGTAAGGCAGTTGTGGAAGGTCAGCGTAAATTCATGAGCACTCTGTGGAACACTTATGCATTCTTCGTGCTCTATGCAAATATCGATAATTTTGATGCTACCAAATATACACTGGAATATGACAAGCTTCCGGTTATGGATAAATGGCTCTTAAGCAAGCTGCAGACTCTGGTAAAAACTGTGGATGCAGATCTTGACGCATATAAGATTCCGGAAAGTGCAAGAGCACTTCAGGAATTTGTGGATGACATGAGTAACTGGTATGTAAGAAGAAGCCGTGAGCGTTTCTGGGCAAAGGGCATGGAGCAGGATAAGATCAATGCATATATGACACTTTATACTGCTCTTGTGACAACTGCAAAGACAGCGGCACCAATGATTCCGTTTATGACAGAGGATATTTACCAGAATCTGGTAAGAAGCATTGATGCAGATGCTCCGGAGAGCATTCATCTGTGTGATTTCCCTGTTCCTGAAGAAGCATGGATCGACAAAGAGCTGGAAGCAAACATGGATGAGCTGCTTCATATCGTTGTTCTTGGCCGTGCATGCAGAAATACGGCAAATATCAAAAACCGTCAGCCTATCGGCACCATGTATGTAAAGGCTGATAATAAGATGGATAAGTTCTTTACAGATATCATTGCAGATGAGCTGAACGTAAAAGAAGTGAAATTTGCAGACGATGTGGAATCCTTTATTTCGTACAGCTTTAAACCGCAGCTTCGTACAGTAGGTCCGAAATACGGCAAGCTGCTGGGCGGAATCCGTCAGGCCCTTACCGATATTGACGGAACAAAAGCAATGAATGAGCTGCGTTCCAATGGTGTCCTTACACTGGATATCAACGGAAACAAGGTTGAACTGGCAGAAGAGGACCTGCTCATTGAGACAGCGCAGACGGAAGGATATGTAACAGAATCAGACGGTGATTTCTCTGTGGTTCTGGATACAAATCTGACAGATGAGCTTATTGAGGAAGGCTTTGTACGTGAAATCATCAGTAAGATCCAGACTATGCGTAAAGAAGCCGGATTTGAAGTCATGGACAGAATCACCGTCTATGTTAAGGACAATGATAAAATAATGGAAATTATGAAAGCACACCAGGATGATATTAAGCGCGATGTACTTGCAGATAGCCTTGTCCTGGGTGAAACCGATGGTTATGTGAAGGCTTGGAACATTAACAAAGAAGAAGTAACTATGGGCGTATCCCGCTAACAGGAGGAAAAAGAATGATTGATAAGCAGTTTGAGAAAGAAACTTTTAAGCAGAGTGTAAAAGATAATGTTAAAATGCTTTACCGAAGAACTCTGGAAGAAGCTACTCAGGAGCAGATTTTCCAGGCTGTATCTCTTGCAGTAAAGGACGTTGTAATTGACAACTGGCTTTTAACTCAGAAGCAGTATGAAAAAGATGATCCGAAGATTGTTTACTATATGTCCATGGAATTCCTGATGGGACGTGCTCTGGGAAACAACCTGATCAATCTGACCGCATACAAGGAAGTAAAAGAAGCCCTTGACGAGCTGGGACTGGATCTCAACGTAATCGAAGATCAGGAGCCGGATCCTGCACTTGGAAACGGCGGTCTGGGACGTCTTGCAGCATGCTTCCTGGATTCTCTGGCAACTCTTGGATACAGTGCATATGGCTGCGGTATCCGTTATCAGTACGGTCTGTTCAAACAGAAAATCGTAAACGGAGAGCAGGTTGAGGTTCCGGATAACTGGTTAAAGAACGGATATCCATTTGAGCTGCGCCGTCCGGAATATGCAAAGGAAATTAAATTCGGCGGATACGTTCGTGTGGAACATGATCCCGGAACAGGAAGAAACCATTTCATCCATGAGGGATATCAGTCTGTAAGAGCCGTACCATACGATATGCCTATCGTAGGTTATAATAATAAAATCGTTAATACTTTACGAATCTGGGATGCGGAACCTATTGTAGAGTTCAACCTGGATCTGTTTGACAAGGGTGAATATCAGAAAGCCGTAGAGCAGAAGAACCTTGCAGAAAACCTTGTAAACGTTCTTTATCCTAATGATAACGCACGTGCAGGAAAAGAGCTTCGTCTGAAACAGCAGTACTTCTTTGTATCTGCAAGCCTTCAGGCAGCAATTGCAAAATTCAAGAAAAAACACAGTGATCTTCATGATCTGCCAAAGAAGGTTACATTCCAGATGAACGATACACATCCCACACTGGCAGTTGCAGAGCTGATGCGTATCCTTGTGGATGAGGAGGGCCTGGAATGGGCGGATGCATGGGATATTACAACTCATACCTGTGCATATACAAACCATACCATCATGTCCGAGGCACTTGAGAAATGGCCTATCGACCTGTTCTCCGAGCTGCTTCCGCGTATCTACCAGATCGTTGAAGAGATTAACCGCCGCTTTATCCTGGACATCCAGGCTAAATTCCCGGGAAATTTCGAGAAGATCAAGAAGATGGCGATCATTTACGACGGACAGGTTAAGATGGCTCACCTTGCAATTGCAGGCGGATATTCCGTAAACGGTGTTGCAAGACTTCATACAGAAATCCTTAAGAAAGAATCTCTGAGAGATTTCTATGAGATGTATCCGGAGAAATTTAACAACAAGACAAACGGTATTACCCAGAGACGTTTCCTGCTCCATGGAAATCAGCTTCTGGCAGACTGGATTACCGATCACATCGGCGACGGATGGATCACCAATCTTACTGAACTGGAAAAACTGAAGGTTTATGCAGATGACAAGAAGGCGCTTCAGGAATTCATGAATATCAAATACAAGAACAAACAGCGTCTTGCAAAATATATTCTTGAGCACAACGGCATCGAGGTAGACCCGAATTCCATCTTTGATGTACAGGTTAAGAGACTTCATGAGTATAAACGTCAGCTGATGAATATCCTTCATGTTATGTATCTGTACAACCAGATCAAAGAGCATCCGGAGATGGATTTCTATCCAAGAACATTTATTTTCGGTGCAAAGGCAGCAGCAGGCTACCGTCGTGCAAAACAGACTATCAAGCTGATCAACGAAGTGGCAAATGTAATCAACAACGATGCTTCCATCAACGGTAAGCTGAAGGTTGTATTCATTGAAAACTACCGTGTATCCAATGCAGAGATGATCTTTGCGGCAGCAGATGTTTCCGAGCAGATTTCTACTGCAAGTAAAGAGGCATCCGGTACAGGAAACATGAAATTTATGCTGAACGGTGCTCCGACCATCGGTACAATGGATGGTGCAAACGTGGAGATCGTGGAAGAGGTTGGAGAGGAAAATGCATTTATTTTCGGTCTTTCTTCCGATCAGGTCATTAACTTCGAAAACCACGGCGGATATGATCCGAACTACTACTTTAACACAGATCAGGATATCAGACAGGTACTGATGCAGCTTAAGAACGGCACATATTCTCGTGGCGATTATAACATGTTTAAAGAGATCTACGACTCTCTTCTGACATCCAACGGATATGACCGTGCAGATACTTACTTCATTCTGGCAGACTTTAAGTCCTATGCAGAGGCACACAGAAGAGTGGAAGCTGCATACAGAGACAGAGAAGGATGGGCTAAGAAGGCTCTTCTTAATACAGCCAGCGCAGGTAAGTTCTCATCTGACAGAACGATTCAGCAGTATGTAGATGAAATCTGGAAACTGGATAAGGTTACCATTCAGTAAGCTGAAGCAATTGAATAAACAGCATTAAAGTGACGGCTCCGTGGATGTTTTATTCTCCGGAGCTGTCGTTTTATGCGGATTGAGTGAATAATGTTGCATAATTTTTGTTGACAAGTTTTTATATGTAAGCGTATAATGAACAAAGGTAAATAGAGGCGCATGAAACAAGAGTACATTTCCGGAGGCCGGGCGGGCCGGAGAAGGAGAAGGAAAGGGTTTCATGCCGAAACAGACGCAGGTCCCGGGCGTTTAGTTGGTTTATGGGCGAACAGGTCATGAACTCTCACTGTACAGTGGTGGAGCTATTACATAATAAAATGAAATAATAGTGATAAATTACAGTACAATGACGAACAAAGGTGTTCCCATTGTACTTTTTTTGTTTAAAGCGGGAAAGGAGAATGGAAAATGGGCAAATTTATCGTAAAGCGGATCCTTCAGCTGATACCAATCTTGTTGGCTACATCAATCCTGATTTTCTGCATGATCCGCATTACACCTTCGGACCCTGTGGCTTCCATGACCAAGGGAAAGAGAATCAGTGAAGAAACAAGACAGTCTCTGGAAGAGAAATATCATCTTGATAAATCTCTGCCGGAACAGTATATTATCTGGATCACAAATGCATTGAGAGGAGATCTGGGAGACAGTTTTGAGTATAAACAGTCTGTTAATTCTCTGATCGCGGGACGTCTTCCGACTACCCTTCAGCTTGTTATTATGAGTGCCATACTGGCGCTGCTGATCGCTGTTCCTGTAGGTATCATCAGTGCAGTAAAAATGAATCAGGCCACAGACAGGATTCTGTCGGTGCTCACTCTGATATTTGTTGCCTCGCCGGTATTTTTGACGGCAATTCTGCTGATGCTGGTATTTGCACTTAATCTGCATCTTTTCCCCACTTTCGGAAGCGGGAAATCCATTGTTGAAAACATCTATTACTTGTTTCTTCCGGCGCTGGCACTGGGGTTGAATATGGTGGCTCTGATCTCCAGAATCACACGGAGCAATATGATCGAGCAGCTGAATTCCAATTATACCACCACTGCCATTGCAAAAGGAATTCCCTATCACAGGGTAGTTCTGAAGCATTGTCTGAAAAATGCCATTATCCCTGTTGTTACGGTGGCAAGTATTCAGATCGGTTCCATGATAGTGGGAGCGGTCCTTGTGGAAAATGTATTTGCGCTGGGCGGTGTCGGTGACATTCTGATCGGTGCTATAAAATCTTCGGATTACCCGGTTGTTCAGGGAATTACGCTGATGATGGTGGCACTGTTTCTGGTGATCAACCTGCTGGTAGATATTGTTTATGCACTGATTGATCCGCGAATCAGACTGGATTAGAGGAGGAGAAAAAATGAAATATAGAGAGCTTTTCTGGCATAAGCCTCTTTTCCGGCGCAAAAGAAAAGAGGGAACTGTTTTTACGGTATCCATGGTAATAGCCATGATCATACTGGCAATCCTGATTCTTTGCTGCATTTTTGCACCCATAATTTCTCCCTATTCTCCCACAGAGCAGAACCTGGCAGATTCTCTTGCCCTGCCCTCTGCACAACATCTTCTGGGAGCCGATAAGGTGGGAAGAGATTTACTTACAAGGCTGTTTTACGGCGGACGGACCACACTGATTTCTGCGCTGGGAGTAGTTGCTTTTTCCGTAATTGCAGGAGTTCCGCTTGGGCTGATTTCCGGATATTACGGCGGTGTGGCAGATATGATCATCGGACGTATCTGTGATATTGTACTGTCCTTCCCGTCACTGCTTCTGGCATTTGTATTTGTGGCAGGCTTTGGCCGCGGAATGCTCAATGCGGTGCTGGCTTTGGGTATTGTTTATGTACCGATGCTTACCCGGCTGGTGCGTTCCCTTACACTGGTAGAAAAAAATAAAACCTATGTGGAGGCGGCTACTTCCATTGGTTATTCGGATGCAAGGATCATGTTCCGGCACATTCTTCCAAACTGTGTTTCCTCTATTACGGTACAGATTACTCTTGACCTGGCATACGCCATTCTGGATCTGGCATCCTTAAGCTTCCTTGGACTGGGTGTCCAGCCGCCCACAGCAGACTGGGGAGCCATGCTGGATGAGGGAAGAAATTTCCTGCTGATGAACCCGTACCTGGCTCTCGCACCCGGTGCTGCAATCGTGCTGACTGTTGTGTCTCTGAATATTTTCAGCGACGGTCTTCACCAGTATTTTGAACCGGTTCAGCGAAAGCTTCCATCCTTTAAAAAGGTGGAAAAACGAATGAAACGCAGGGAGGCAGAGTAATGGAAAATTTACTGGAAATCAAAGATCTGAAGGTAGATCTGATGACACCCCGCGGAATCGTTTATGCTCTGGGCGGGGTAAATCTGGAAATTCGTCCGGGAGAAATTCATGGTCTTGTGGGTGAGAGCGGATCCGGAAAAAGTATGACTTCAAAGTCTGTTATGCGCCTTCATAATGAGCAGAGAAGCCGTATGAGCGGAGAGATAATTTTCAAGGGGGAGGATATCCTGAAGCTTCCAAAAAAGAAGATGCAGGCCATCAGGGGAAATCGGATTTCCATGATTTTTCAGGATCCCATGACATCCTTAAATCCTCTTATGACCATAGGAGAACAGATTGCTGAAACATATCGGTTTCATGAAAAATGCAGTAAACCGGAGGCGAAAAAGAAGACATTAAAGCTGCTGGAAAGGGTGGGAATCAATCCGCCTGAAAAACGTTTCGGACAGTATCCTTTTGAGCTGAGCGGCGGTCTTCAGCAGCGTGTTATGATTGCCATTGCCATTGCGTGCAGCCCGGAACTGCTTATTGCAGACGAACCCACAACAGCTCTTGATGTTACCATTCAGGCACAGATTCTGGAGCTTTTGAAGAGATTATCAGCGGATATGGGCATGTCTGTTTTGCTGATCACACATAACTTTGGTATTGTGGCAGAAATCTGCGACCGCGTATCTGTTATGTATGCAGGGCGTGTGGTGGAGACATGTGATACGAAAACGGTGTTCCGCCATCCGGCGCATCCGTACAGTAAAGCACTGATAAACAGTATTCCGAAAACCGGTATGAATGTGGAGTATCTTCCTACCATTCCGGGAAGTCCGCCGGAGCTTTTTGCAGAAAATAAGGCATGTGCATATCTTCCAAGGTGTCCTTATGCAACAAAAGAGTGTGAGATCCGTCCGGAGGAAAGGAATCTTGGAGACGGTCATGTGGCAGCCTGTCACCATATTCAGTAATCGGAGGAGGCTTTCTGATGATAAACGAAAATCTGATCAATAAAGATCATAAGATCATAGAAGTAAAGAATTTAAAGAAGTATTATCCCTCCGGAGGAAAAACGCTGAAAGCGCTGGATGGTGTCTCCTTTGAGATCTGTGAAGGTGAGATCATGGGCGTTGTGGGAGAAAGCGGATGCGGAAAATCTACTCTGGGCAGGTCAGTGCTCAGATTGTTTCCCATAACAGAAGGAGAGATTCTTTTTGACGGAACGGATATTTCCCGGATGAACCGCAGAGAGCTGAAGCCCTACCGGAAAAACATGCAGATGATATTTCAGAATCCGTATTCATCCTTTAATCCCAAACAGAAAATCGGTTCGGCTCTTTACGAGGTGGGACGGGTTTACGGTATGGATGAAAGGGCACTTCATGAAAAGGTAGAGCAGCTCATGGAGTATATCAGCCTGCCACTTGATATGCTGCACAGGAGCCCGGGAGAGCTTTCCGGCGGTCAGCTTCAGAGACTTGCCATTGCAAGGGCACTGATCCTGGAGCCTGGTTTTATCGTGGCAGATGAGCCGGTATCTGCGCTGGATGTTTCTGTACAGGCACAGATACTGAATCTGATCACAGATCTGCGTAAAAAGCTGAAAATGACCATGATGTTCATTTCTCATGAAATGACAGTGGTGGAACATATCTGTGATAACGTGGCGGTTATGTATCTCGGAAGAATTGTGGAAATGGCACCGGTAAAGGAGCTCTTTTCCAATATCTGTCACCCCTATACACAGGCACTGATGTCTGCCATTCCCAAGGCGGATCCGGAGGATGCAAAAGA
The DNA here is from genome assembly GCA_034118545.1 of Blautia sp. GTDB lineage: Bacteria > Bacillota > Clostridia > Lachnospirales > Lachnospiraceae > Blautia_A. The sequence goes on along the minus strand of JAXFBD010000069.1, from coordinate 61,564 downwards.
GCGCATCATCCTGGAGGGAGACATCCCCAATGCCATTGATCTGCCCCGGGGCTGCAGCTTTGCATCCCGATGCCGTTACTGTACGCAGCAGTGCCGGGAAAAAGCTCCGGAACTTAAAGATATAGGAAACGGGCACAAGGTGGCATGTTACCATGTATGAGACCGCCGATGGGACTTTTGGATATAAAAAAAGTCTTTGCGGAAGGTTATCAGATAAAAAAAGGAGGAAATTAAAATGAAAAAATTACTTGCCGGCGTTCTTTCAGCAGCAGTAGCAGTTTCCATGATCGGTCCTGCACAGATTACTTTTGCTGCGGAAGATGACAACACATTTACGATTGCACTGAACAGTGATATCGTAGCTCTGGATCCTGCATTTGCCTATGATTTTACAACAAACCCGGTTGTAAATCAGATTACGCAGGGACTGCTGACTGTGAATGAAAACAATGAGCTGGAACCACAGCTTGCAAGCAGCTGGGAAGCAACAGATGATGTTACTTATGTTTATCAGATTCGTGATGATGTAACATTTTCTGACGGAACACCAATGACTATGGATGACGTGTTATTTTCTCTGGAAAGAATTAAAAATCCGGAGACAGCATCCTACCTTCTGTGGACATTTGACAACGTGGATTCTTTTGAGCAGACAGGTGACTGGGAGCTGACTGTTCACTTAAAAGAGCCTTCTGCAACGTGGAAATACATCTTTGCAACAACTGCAGGTCATATCATCAGCAAAGAGTTCTATGAAGCAAACGAAGATACTTTCGGCACAGCAGAAAGCGGTCTGATGGGCACCGGTCCATACGTATTTGACAGCTGGACCAGTGGTCAGGAAATCGTTCTGGTAAAAAATGAGAATTACTGGGATAAGGATCAGGAAATTGAGATGGACAAGCTGGTATTTAAGATTATTCCTGAGGATACCACACGCGCCAGCGCACTGATGTCCGGTGAGGTTGATTTTACACCGAATACACCTTCTGATATGGTTGAGACTCTGAAGAAGAGCGACAATCTTGATGTTCAGGATGTGGAGACCATGGGTATCCAGTTCCTGGCATTTAATACACAGCGTGCACCGTTTGATGATGTAAATGTACGTAAGGCAATTGCAAGTGCCATTGATCTGGCCTCTCTGCAGGAGAACATCATTAAGGATGCAGGAAAGGAAGGCGGATGCCTGCCCAACAGCTCTGTTCTGTATACAATTAATCCGGACGAGTGGGAAGATTACGTTGCAAATGCCGATTACACTTCTTACGATCTGGACAAGGCGAAAGAATACATGGCAGCATCTGAGTATGCAGACGGCTTTGACTGCAGCATGCTGATCACAGAAAGCTCCTTAAGCTATTCTCTGGGACTTGCAATTCAGGAAGCATTAAAAGAGCTGAATATTAATGTTGAACTTGTTAAGCTTTCTTCTGACGAGCATACAGCATATCAGTTTGGAGAATATTTTGACGAAGACGGAAACAGAGATTACGATATGATCCTTGCCGGCTGGGAAGCAGATTATCCTGATGTTTCCGGTAATATCGAACCTCTTCTGGCAAGCTATAACGCAGGTGAAGGCGGCTCCAACGCAGCAGTTTACACAAATGAAGAAGTGGATAAGCTTCTGAAGGAGCAGGCTGCAAGCCTTGATGATGAAGAACGTAATCAGAAGCTGTTTGAGGTAATGGATATCGTAAATCAGGATACACCATACGTATTTGTTATGTACCCCAACAGACAGGCTACAATGAACAAAGCATATACAGGCTATACAATGAATGCATCCTGGATCTGGAATATGTGCTTCATGAATATCCGTACCGCAGAGTAATCTGAGGGTAATCTCCATAAAAATAATATAAAAGGGCTGCCGTATAATCAAACGCATTTTGCAGTTTGAATTATGCGGCAGCTCCCTTTTTATCTGGAAAAAAGTCCGTAAATATTCTATAATCTGATTAGTGTTGTTTACGAAAGGAAAAAACAAATGGCGAATCTGATATTTTATAACGGGAAAATTTATACAATGGCAGGTGAAGAGACGGTTTCTGCAGTGGCAGTAAAGGACGGTCTTATTGAAGCTGTGGGGAATGATGTGGATATACTTTCTCTGGCAGAAGAAAACTGTGGAAAAATCGATCTGAAGGGTGCATGCATGGTACCGGGATTTAATGATTCTCACTGTCATCTGCTGCTTACCGGGCTGGGATATGAGAGGCTGGAGCTGAGAAATGTACGGTCATTGGATGAGATTGTGGAAAAAGGACGGAGGTATATCGCTGAGAAAAAGATTCCTGCAGGAACGTGGATCGTGGGAGGCGGATATGATCACAACGTATTTGCGGATCCAAAACTGCCGGATGGAGCGCTGCTTGATCGGATTTCCACAGAGCATCCAATTATGATCGAGCGTGTGTGCGGCCATGTGGGAGCGGCGAATACTCTTGCCATGAAGCTGGCAGACTTTGACAAAAACACAAAAATGCCCGGTGGAAATGTGGAGCTGGATGAAGAAGGAAATCCAACCGGGGTTCTATGGGAGTCTGCACTGGATGCATTTAAACGCAGGATTCCCGCACCGGAAACGGCAGAATGCAGGCGTGCCATTATGGCGGCTGCCGGAGCGGCAAATTCCTTTGGCATTACTTCTGTTCAGACGGATGATCTGGAAGGCGCGCCTCTGGATACAGTCATGGAAGCCTATAGTCAGCTTGAGCAGGAGGGAACGCTGACGCTTCGTATAAATGAAGAGGTTCAGTCTCCCCGTCCGCCGGTTCTGAGAGAATTTCTGAAAAGAGGGCTGCGTACAGGCGATGGCACAGACTTTTTCAAGATAGGGAACATTAAGCTTATCACAGACGGGTCACTGGGTGCAAGATCGGCCTATATGAGAGAAGATTATGCGGATGCTCCGGGAAACAGAGGGATTGCGGTGTATACCCAGGAGGAGCTGGATGAGGTGGTATCCATAGCACACAAAGCAGGAATGCAGGTGGCCTGCCATGCCATAGGAGACGGCGCGGTGGAGCAGTGTGTCCATGCATTCAGAAAAGCATATGAAGAGGAGCCGAAAGAGCTGCGTCACAGGATTGTCCACTGCCAGTTCGGGGACAAAAAGCTTTTTGACATGATGGCGGAATATCATATCGCTGCAGATATTCAGCCTCCTTTTACAGCATCAGATATGTCTCTTACGGCACCCCGTCTGGGAGAGAGAGAGAATCTGGGATATTGCTGGAAAACCATGCATGATACCGGAATCCTTCTCGGGGGCGGTTCTGACAGTCCGGTGGAAACCATGAATCCGCTGTGGGGGATTTACTGTGCAGTGACCAGAACAGATGAAGACGGAAATCCTGCCGGCGGATGGCATCCGGGGGAAAAGCTGAGCGTATGGGAAGCCGTGAGTATTTATACAAAAGGCGGTGCTGCGCTTTCCCTGGAGGAAAATAAAAAAGGTATGATACGAGAAGGTTTTCTGGCTGATTTTGCGGTGCTTTCGGATGATATTTTTGAACTGGAGCCGGAACGTATTAAGGATGTAACGGTGGAAAGAACTGTAGTGGGAGGAAAAACAGTTTATCTCCGAGTGAGATAAAAACCTTCGCAGCAACGAAGAATATGACATAAGGGAGCAAAAAAATGGGATTACCTCTGGAAGCAGCAGGACTGCTGAATAATAAATATGAGCGGGGAAAAAGAAACAAGATTACAGATGTGGCAGGCATAAAGGTGGGGCATGTTACCATAGATGATGAAGAGAAAAATATCCATACAGGAGTGACGGCAGTAATTCCCCACCCGGGAAACACATTTCGGGAGAAGCTGCCGGCCGGTACAGCGGTGATCAATGGATTTGGCAAAAGCACAGGCCTTATCCAGATCGATGAACTGGGAACGCTGGAAACACCCATAGTGATGACAAATACCTTAAGCGTGGGGACGGCTCTGACAGCCCTTGTAAAATATATGCTGGAAAGAAACAAAGATATCGGCACGCTGACAGGAACGGTAAACTGTGTGGTGACAGAATGCAATGACGGAAGCCTGAACGATATCCGGGGACTTCATGTGACGGAAAAACATGTCTTTCAGGCATTGGAAAACTGCAGTGAGGATTTTGAAGAAGGGGCTGTGGGATCCGGCCGGGGAATGATCTGTATGGGGCTGAAGGGCGGTATTGGATCTTCTTCCAGAATGGTTCTGGTCGATGAGCAGAGGTATACCATCGGAGCACTTGTGATGTCTAATTTCGGTGTTTTGGGGAATCTGCGCATTGACGGAAAGGTTGTGGACGTTTCAGAGGAAAAACGGATTGGCGGTAAGGAAAAAGGTTCCGTAATCATTCTCCTTGCAACGGATATTCCCATGAATGACAGGCAGCTTCGGCGCGTGGCGAGAAGAAGTGTAGTGGGGCTTGGAAGAACCGGGTCTTATCTGGGAAATGGAAGCGGAGATATTGCCATTGCCTTTTCCACGGCGGATAAAATCCCCCATTACAGCAAAAAGAAAATTATTACCAGAAGTGAGATTCTGGATGATGCCATGGATCCTGTTTTTGAGGCTGCTGCAGAGGCTGTGGAGGAAGCGGTGATCAGTTCTTTATATCACAGTGAGGGAATGACAGGGATACGTAAAAATACGGTTCATGGTGTGCGGGAATACCTGCCGTAACTGCTGAAAATATAAAATAAACACAGGGGAAAATAAAAAATGAAGTTATTTATCAGTGCGGATATTGAAGGGGTTGCCGGTGTTACCCGATGGGAAGAAACAAGAACCGGCGGAAAAGGATATGAGCAGGCCTGCAGGCAGATGACGCTGGAAACAGCGGCTGTCTGCGAAGCTGCTCTGGAAGCAGGACATTGTGTGACTGTCCGGGACGGACACGGAGATGCCTGTAATATTGATGCCCGTCTTCTTCCGAGAGGAGTTACTCTGATCAGGGGATGGATGGCCAGTCCTGCATCTATGATGGCAGGTCTCGGGGAGGGGTATGACGGGGTGATGTATGTGGGATATCATGCACCGGCAGGCTCTGACAAAAGCCCTCTGGCTCATACCATAAGCAGCTCCCGTTTCAGTCGTATCTGGCTTAATGGACGGCTTGCATCGGAATTTACTTTGAATTCTCACTGGGCAGATGCCAGTGGGATTCCGTCGGTTTTTCTTTCGGGAGACAGAGAAATCTGTAAATATGCTGAGGCAGAATATCCGGGAATTCATACATTTGCAGTAAAGGAAGGAATTGGGGGCGGGACTGTCAGTCTTCATCCGGAAGATGCAGCAGAACAGATGAAAGCTGCTGCGGCAAAAGCGCTGACAGAGCTTCCTCCTCTGCGGAAAATGCCGGAGGAATATATACTGGAAATTCAGTTCGCATCTCATATTGATGCCCGTAATGCAGGATGGTTTCCCGGGGCGGAAATGGTGGACAGCCATACGGTACGGTATGGAGCAAAAAATTATTATGATGTGCGGGTGGCACTGAATTTTATGGGAGGCTGAGCGAAAAAGTGAAGAGAGATATAGAAGCTTTTGATGTATATCTGACAGGACTTTTTGAGAAAAGGGGTTATCCGGGAATGGCAGTTACCATCCGCGGACCGGAAGGAATTCTGTTTCAGAAGGGATATGGATTCAGGGATATAAAAAATAGCCTGCCTGCAGATGAAAACACAGTTTTCGGAGTGGCTTCCATGAGCAAATCCATGACAGCTCTTGCCTGTGCCATTCTTCATACGGAGGGAAGCCTTGATCTGGAGGATCCGGTTGTGAAATATTTTCCGGATTTCCATATTCCGGGAATTCCCGATGAGTGTGTGACCCTTCGTACACTGGCCATGCATCGGGCAGGAATACCGCCCATGGAACCAATGGAGTGGTCCATTGCCATGAACAGTGTGGAAAAGGAATCCTACTGGTATCGCCATATGAGGGAAACCGCACCCAATAAGATGGATGAAATCGGTCAGATCGTGGATTATATTTCTCAGGGAAATTACGAACCTCTGGGTATGCCGGGAGAGTATATGAGCTACTGTAACGAGGGGTATGCTATCCTGTCCTATGTGGTGGATCAGGCGGCACAAATGCCTCTGGAGAGGTTTCTTGAAAAGAGAATTTTCCGGCCTCTGGGAATGACCCGGACAGTACAGGATCTGGATGGTTCCGAGGCTATAAAGCTTGCAAAAGGAAACATCAGCAGTATTTTTGTGAGAGAGGAAGACGGCGGCTTCTGGCAGGATGAAAACTGGTCGGTGCTGCCGCCGTACAGAGGCTGTGCCTGCGTAAAATCCACCTCCGCAGACATGTCAAAATATTATAAAACACTTTGTGACGGAGGAGTCTGGGAGGGGCAGCAGGTAATCCCAAAGGAAGCTGTGGAGCTTCTGATCGGCAGGGGATATCCCGCCTCCACAGAGCCGTATTACTGTCTGGGACTGGAGAAAAAACTGATAAATGGAAGAGTTGTCTGTGATCATTCCGGAGCACTTCGGGGAGTTTCTTCATGCGGGGCTCTGATAGAGGGAGGATATTCTGTGGCGGTTTTGTGTAATGAGGGCGAGCAGAATATGGATGAATTTAAATGGGCCTGTTATAATTACGTGCTGGGTCTTCCTTACGAAACACAGCATTACTGGGCATGGCCTTCCGGAGGAGTTTTTTCCATGCCGGAGATTTTATGCGGCGATTACCTGTCCAGAGAGGGTCTTCCCCAGCACTGTATTGTGGAGCTTGCAGACGGGAAACTCACAGGAAGCTTTAACGGCGAGCCGGTGGACTTTCTTTACTGTCAGAAGACTGTTTTTGCTGCGGTAAGCAGAGAAGATCATAAGAAACGGATCAGTACGGTGGAATTTTACATAAGGGACGGGAAGACCTGGGCAGCCCGGTGCGGAACCAGGATTTTTCAGAGAACAGGGAAGACCTGTAATAAACAGAACCTCATGGCATAAGTATAAGATAAGCATATGCGAAAAGAGAATGGCGATGATTACTTATCTGTGGAGTGGAATGATTTTAACTGGAATTGTTTATGCAGCCCTTACAGGAAATCTGCAGGCAGTGACAGAGGCAGTGGTGGCATCCCCGAAGGAAGCTGTTTCACTTTGTCTGTCTGTGGCAGGTGTCACTGCAATGTGGACAGGGATGATGAAAATAGCAGAAACAACAGGGCTTGTGGCGCAGCTTTCAAATAAGCTGCGTCCTTTATTATGCTTTTTATTTCCTGATTTAGAGCCATATTCTAAAGCAGCCCGGTATATTTCTCTGAATTTTCTGGCTAATATCCTGGGATTGAGCTGGGCCAGCACATCTTCCGGCCTGATGGCATTTAAAGAACTGGACAGAATTCGCCGGGAAAAACGGGGAAAACAAGAGACAGATGCGGCAAGCAATGCCATGTGTACTTTCCTGATTATTAATGTGTCTTCTCTGCAGCTTATTCCTGTGAATATTATTGCCTACCGGGCACAGTACGGAAGCGTGAATCCGTCGGCCATTGTAGGGCCGGGGATAGCGGCGACCCTGGTGAGTACGGCAACGGCAGTGGTGTTTTGCAAGATAATGGATAAATGATGAAAAACAGCGGTTTTTCTTTATTTTTTCTGGAATAAACCGGAAAAATGCCGTATTGTTTTTCAAAAAAAACTGGAGTATAATCGGAAAGTAAAAATTACTGACTTACAGAAATGGAGACAACAATGGTAAAAAGATGGAGCGTTATGTTTCCGGCACAGGCAGGGCCACAAGAACGTACGGCTTATATTTACCTGCCGGAATCTTATGAATATGAAAAGGATAAACGATATCCGGTATTATATATGTTTGACGGACATAATGTTTTTTTCGATTCCGATGCTACCTATGGTAAATGCTGGGGAATGAAGGAATATATGGATTATACCAATACGCAGATGATTATTGCGGCGGTGGAATGCAGCCATGATGCGGATAACGGCAGATTGAAGGAGTATTCTCCCTATAATTTTTCAGATCCCAAATTCGGTAAAATTGAAGGTAAGGGAAAGGAAACCATGGAGTGGCTGATCCATACCTTCAAAGAAGAGATTGACAGAAACTACAGGACACTGCCGGATCGGGCAAATACCTATATTGCAGGAAGCTCCATGGGAGGTCTCATGAGCCTGTATGCGGTTTTGGAATATAACGATGTATTTTCCAAAGCAGCGGCGCTTTCCCCGTCCATCTGGACAAATCCCCAGAAGCTGGAGAGGCTGGTTAAAACGGCGAAAATTGATACGGATACCACCATTTATATGGATTACGGTTCCAGGGAAATCAACTTCCATAAGGTGATGCAGTCTCAGTTTGAAAAGATGACTTTTATGCTACTTCAGAGAAAGATTTTTGTAACCAGCAGGATCGTTCCTTTTGGAAATCACTGCGAGGCAAGCTGGGAGAAACAGCTTCCCTTTGTTATACACACACTGACATATCAGCCCTGAAAGGAGGAGTCATATGGAAACACAGTATTTTAAGGACTACAGTCCGGCATTGAACCGGGAGATGGAATGTAAGGTTTACGGACATGCCGGACGGCCGGTGCTTTTTATTCCCTGTCAGGATGGACGGTTTTTTGATTTTGAGAACTTCCATATGACGGATGTATGGGCACCCTGGATCGATGCCGGTAAGGTTATGGTATTTTCCATTGATACTATAGACAAAGAGACCTGGTCAGACAGCCAGGGAGATCCCCGGTGGAGAATTGAGCGGTATGAGCAGTGGATACGCTATATCACCGATGAGATGGTTCCTTTTATGCGGGGAATGGTAAATCAGAGAAACGGCTGGGAAGGCTATCCGGGAATTATGGTATTTGGATGCAGCCTGGGCGCGACTCATGCAGCGAATCTGTATCTGCGCCGACCGGATCTTTTTGACAGACTTCTGGCACTGAGCGGAATCTACACGGCGGAATATGGCTTTGGCAGCTATATGGACGATCTTGTGTATACAAATTCCCCCATTCATTATATGGAAAACATGCCTGAGGATCATCCGTATATCGATCTGTTTAATAAGAAAAAAGCAGTGATCTGTGCCGGACAGGGATCATGGGAGCTGCCGGAATCCACCAGACGTCTGGGTGAGATTTTTCAGGAAAAGGGAATATCTGTCTGGGTTGATCTCTGGGGATATGACTGTTCGCATGACTGGTGCTGGTGGTATAAGCAGGTAGAATATTTTGTTCCCTATTTACTGGATGAAAAAGAATAACAGCAAAAGAGAAAAGAGAAGGAGATTTTTATGAAAAATTTTGTATTTATTTCCCCCAATTTTCCTACAAATTACTGGATGTTTTGCCGGGAATTAAAGAAAAACGGTCTGAATGTACTTGGAATCGGTGATCAGCCTTATGATGAGCTTTCAGAGGATCTGAAAGAAAGTCTGAATGAATATTATAAGGTCAGCAGCCTGGAAAATGAAGATGAGGTATACCGTGCAGTTGCCTTTTTTATTCATAAGCATGGCCGTATTGACTGGCTGGAATCCAACAATGAATACTGGCTGGAAAGAGATGCCAAGCTGCGTACAGATTTTAATATCCAGAGCGGTTTTCAGGTATCTGATATGCCAAGGATCAAATATAAATCAAAAATGAAGGAATTCTACATAAAAGCCGGAATCCCGGTGGCACGTTATCATATGGTGGATAATCTTGAGGGATGTCTGGAGTTTACAAGACAGGTGGGTTATCCTGTGGTTGCAAAGCCGGATAACGGAGTGGGTGCTTCCCACACCTTCCGTCTGGAAAACGATGAGCAGATGAAGGAGTTTTTCGGATATAAATGGCCAAATACTCAGTACATCATGGAAGAGTATGTAAATGGTGAGGTGAATTCCTATGATGCGATCATTGATTCTCATGGGGAGCCCATGTTCGAGACGGGAAATGTGACACCGATGTCCATTATGGATATTGTAAATAATGAGGATAATTCCATTTATTATATTCTGAAAAAGCTTCCTGAGGATACAAGAAAAGCAGGTCGTGCAACAGTAAAAAGCTTCGGCGTAAAGAGCCGTTTCGTGCACTTTGAGTTTTTCCGCCTTCTGGCAGATCAGGAGGGGCTGGGTAAGAAAGGTGATATTGTGGCACTGGAAGTAAACATGCGCCCCTGCGGCGGATTTACTCCGGATATGATGGATTTTGCACACAGTACAGATGTATATAAGATCTGGGCGGATATGATCGCTTTTGACCGTTCCACCATGCCTGTGGGCAAAAACGCATACTGTGCATTTGCAGGCCGCAGAGACGGTAAGGATTTTGTAATGAGCCATAGTGATATTATGGAAAAATACGGAAGCTGCATGAAGATGATCGAAAGGATCCCGGATGCGCTGTCCGGTGCAATGGGAAATCAGATGTATGTGGCTGTATTTAAGACACAGAAGGAAATGGATGAATTTTATGAAGACATTCTGAAATGCAACAACTGATTTCCGGTTGTAAACTGTATCCGGCAATGAATAATTTTAAATAAAAAACATAAGGTATCATAAGAAAAAAGACAGGAGGGTCCATGGGGGTCCTGACATATCTGTCTCAACTTATGATACCTTTTCTTTTTCTCTATGTACTGGGATTCGGGCTGGCCTCCCGTCGGGATATATACAGGGATTTTCTGGAAGGAGCCAGAGAAGGGCTGAAAATTTCCGCAGGGCTTTGCCCCACTTTAATCGGTCTTCTGACAGCGGTGGGAGTACTGAGGGCGTCCGGGTTTCTTGATTTTTTGGGAGAAAAACTGGGGAAAATTACGGAACTGGCAGGAATCTGCGCAGATCTGGTACCACTGGCGCTGGTAAGACTTTTTTCTTCCAGCGCAGCAGTGGGCCTTCTTACAGATATTTTTAAAAAGTACGGTACAGATTCCGGCACAGGCTTCGCCGCCGGAATCATGATGTGCGCCACAGAAAGCGTTTTTTATTGTATGAGTGTATATTTCGGGTCCGTAAAAGTGTCAAAAACACGATATACGCTGGCAGGCGCCCTTCTTGCAAATATTGCCGGGATGGCGGCAGCTGTTGTTCTGTCCGGCCTTTATACCAGCGTCTGATTTTTCTTTAGCATTTCCCGGATCACGTTCTGGGTATAGGCACCCAGACGCCGCTGGTCTTCCCTGCTGAGCTCTTCGGGATAGATGGGCTTTCCGTATTCAATCACCACATGGGTCGGGCGGATTCTGGGTAAATGCGCCTCGAAGATGTCTGCTGTATTATTCAGAGCGATGGGAATTACAGGACATTTTGCACGGGTGGCAATTTTGAAGCTTCCGTCATGGAAAGGCAGCATATCCAGCTCGTTTTCGTTTTTGTTGCGGGTACCCTCCGGAAAAATACAGATGGAAATACCGGATTTTATTTTTTCCACTGCTTCCAGAATGGTTTTCAATCCCTGTTTGATGTCTTTGCGGTCCAGAAACAGGCAGTGGAGATAACGCATCCAGTTGGATAAAAGAGGCCATTTTTCCATTTCTTTTTTTGCCACATAGCCGGTGCGGATAGGACAGCGGACATAGGTCAGCAGAATGTCAAAATAGCTTCTGTGATTGCCGATGTATAAAACGGGAGTATCCTTTGGGACATTCTCTTCTCCCAGAACAGTAATCTTAACGCCGGTAATCCACAGAATAAAACGGAAAACAGCCTGAATGATGCGAAGAGAGCTGAAATCCTTTTTTAATGGTGAGAATTTTCCGATGATCCATTCCACGATCAGTAATGGGATGGAAAGAATCAGGTATCCGATGACAACAATGCATACCAGAATAAAACGTATCATATGTGTTCCTTTCCGGCAGAAATCTGTGAGAACTGCCTGGTTTTGTAGAAAAATGACCGATGGTCTTTTTTATTATACGTATTTTTTTAAATAGTTGCAATAAATCTTTTTCTGTAATCATAAAATTTACAGGAAGTGAAAACGGGAGTGGCAGATGGGAAAAAAGATCCTTGTTTTGTTTCTGGTCTGGGCAGCAGTACTTATTCTGGGAGGGTGCGGATTTGTGCATATTGAGGAGGAAGAAAAAACACCGCTTGATTATACTGTTCTGAAAGCGGAAGAAATTCCAAAAGAGGTACTGTCACTGATAGAAGGAAAGAAAACAAAGGAATTTCAGATGACATATCAAAGCGGAGAGGATCTGTATCTGGTGAAAGGATACGGTCAGCAGACAACAGGCGGGTACAGCATCCAGGTGGAAGAACTGGGAGTGACCAACAAAGCGGTTTTTTTTAAAACAAAGCTGCTTGGACCTCAGGAGGCAGATCCGGGAAGCGAACCGTCTTATCCATATATTGTGGTAAAAATTAAATACCGGAAGGAGCCGGTACAGTTTTAAAAAAGTTTAAAAAGGAGAACAGCTTTGGAACTGAAAAAAGAATGTATTCAGGTTATGAGAACAAAAAGCAGGGCGACAGCTCAGGTGACCTTTGATTCGGACTATAATGTTCCGGATGCAAAGGCAGACATCGGGCGTATGATCCAGAACAAAGGGAACGTGACGGTAGATGAGGTACGCCTCAGCGAAGGGCATGCTTTCCTGAGAGGGAATCTGAATGTGGATCTGCTCTATGTGGGAGAAGGGGAAGGGAATGTTTACAGCCTGGGGGCGAAACTGCCTTTTGAAGAAACGCTTAATCTGGAGGGAATTGCCTCCGGCGACAAAATGTGCCTGCAATGGGAAATTGAGGATATCAGCATTCATATCATTCATTCACGGAAAATGAATATTAAAGGAATTGTATCTTTTAGGGCATCTGTGGATCAGGATTACGGGATCCGTCTGCCGGTGGCAGTGGAGGAAGATGGAGTTTCCGTAAAAAAGAAGCATTTACGGCTGATGACTCTGCAGGTACATAAAAAGGATACCATGCGGATCAGAGAGGAAATTACCCTTGCTTCCAATAAGCCCAACATTGCAGAGCTTTTGTGGTATACGGCGCAGGTCCGGGGACTGGATATGCGTCCGGAGGAAAATATTATACGGGCAAGGGGTGAGCTGTTTGTTTTTGTGCTTTATGTGGGAGATGATGAGGGAAGTCCCCTGCAGTGGGCGGAATATTCGCTGCCCTTTACCAGTCAGGTGGAATGCGGCGGCTCCGGGGAAAATCTGATTCCCAATATCAGCTCTACTGCGATGTATCGGAATCTGGAGGTGAAACCTGATTCGGACGGAGAACAGAGAATCCTGACAGCAGATGTGGTTCTGGAACTGGATATGAAGCTGTACAGAGAAGAAGAATTTGATCTGGTACAGGATGTATATACACCTTCCAGAGAGTGTGTATCTGTCGGAAACCAAGAGCAGCTGGACAGCCTGCTGATCAGGAACTTTTCCAAATGCCGTGTGGCAGACCGGGTGGCGGTAAAGGAAACTCAGGGTAAAATTCTGCAGATCTGTCACAGTGACGGAAAGGTAAAAATCGACAAAACCAGGGTGGTGGAAAACGGAATTCACACAGAAGGAATTATCAGTCTGAAGGTGCTGTATATTGTAGGCAATGATGAAATACCGTTTTATTCCATGGAAGCTATGCTGCCTTTCACTCATGTGGTGGAGGCACAGGGAATCACCGGTGAGAGCGTTTATTATCTGAGGGCTGCCCTGGAACAGCTTTCCACTACCATGGTGGACAGTAATGAAATTGAAATAAAAGCCACTATCGGCCTGAATGCGCTGGTGTTCGGACGACAGGAGGAGCTGATTATTGACCATGTGGAGGAACGGCCTCTGGATAAAAAGCTTCTGCGCAGTCTTCCTGGTATAACAGTGTATATGGTAAAGCCCGGAGATACGCTGTGGGATATTGCAAAACGCTGCTATACAACAATGGAGGAAATCCGTACGGTAAACAATCTGACAGAGCAGGAGCCTCAGCCGGGACAGCCGTTGCTGATTGTAAAGAAGGTAGTGCAGTGGGACAAAAAATGAATTCTGTACTTGAAAGGATAAAAAAAATCATATAAAATATATACACATAATTTGTATACAAAATACAAAAGCTGTGGAGGGGAATTATGCGTTTACGCGCTCTTGCAAAAATCAATCTTGGTCTGGATATCCTTGGAAAAAGACCGGATGGTTATCATGATGTGAGAATGATCATGCAGACCATTCAGATGTACGACGTGCTGGATATCCGAAAAAAAGGAGAACCGGGAATCTCGTTGTCAGTGAATGTGCCTTATGTTCCTGCGGATGAGAGGAATCTTGTTTATAAGGCAGCGAAGCTTCTGATGGATGAGTTTATGATTCAGGAGGGGGTGGCGATCCGTCTTGAAAAATTTATTCCCGTAGCTGCGGGGATGGCAGGGGGCAGTTCTGATGCTGCAGCTGCTTTTGTGGGATTGAACCGGCTTTTCCGGCTGAATCTGACAGAAAAGGAATTAATGGAACGTGCTGTGAAGATAGGGGCAGATGTTCCTTACTGTATTATGCGGGGAACAGCGCTTGCGGAAGGGATCGGAGAAAAGCTTACCCGGCTGGATCCTCTTCCGGCGTGTTACGTACTTGTGGGGAAACCGGGTATCAATGTTTCCACAAAGATGGCTTATGAGAATTTAAATCTTTCGGAGATTGCCAGTCATCCGGATATTGACGGGATGATAGAGGATATCAGAAGAAAAGATCTGTATTCCATGGCTGCAAAGATGAGCAATGTTTTTGAACCGGGGATCGTCCGGCAGTATCCGGTGATCCGGCAGATTCGGGAACTGATGGAAGGAAACGGAGCAGTCAGAGCCATGATGAGCGGAAGCGGTCCTACTGTGTTTGGAATTTTTGACAGTAAGGATAAAATGGAAGGGGCAGCAGCTGTGCTCAGGGAGAGCGGGCTGGCCAGAACAGTATTTGCGACGGAAATATACAACCGAAACGGAGGAGATACAAATGACAAGTGATTTTACAGTTCACATGAATGAATATCTGCCTTTGCGGGATGTAGTTTTTAATACACTCCGTCAGGCAATTTTAAAAGGGGAGCTGAAACCGGGTGAGAGACTGATGGAAATTGCCCTGGCAGAGCGTCTGGGAGTAAGCAGAACCCCCATCCGGGAGGCAATGCGCAAGCTGGAGCTGGAGGGTCTGGTTGTAATGATTCCCCGAAGGGGTGCCCAGGTGGCAAACATTACGGAGAAGGATCTGAATGATGTTCTGGAGGTAAGGATCGTTCTTGAGAACATGGCAGTGGAAAATGCATGCAACCGTATGACAGAAGAAGAGATGGATCAGCTCTGGGCTTCCGAAAAGGAATTTGAACAGACAATGGTGGATGGAAATCTGGTACATCTGGCAGAAGCGGATGTGGCATTTCATGAGATTATTTACAAAGCATCCGATAACCGCCGGCTGATTCAGGTGCTGAATAATCTGCGGGAACAGATTTACCGTTACCGCGTGGAATATCTGAAGGATGAGGAAACCAGAAATGATCTGGCAAAGGAACACAGAGAGCTTACGGAGGCGATCCGCCGGCGGGATGTGAAGGCGGCCCAGGAGATTTCCTTCCGTCATATTGAGAATCAGCGTCAGGCGATCATCCGTACCATTGCGGCTGAAGAGGCAGCACGTGAAAGCAGCACCAGAAAAAAGAAATAAAGTTATTATTAAGCGGCAGAAAACCGCTGTATAAAATTGACAGTATCCGGAGATTCTAAGAGGGACGCACAGCGTCTCTCTTTTTGTGTTTTTAATTGATCATATACTGCTGTGAACAGCAGAGATTATCTGGATGAGGTGCCAAAGCAATGGAAAAAAGATTGATTTCTTCAAATCTGAGAGAAAATGAAGCCTATATTCGAGTGCGTTTTGAAAACTGCGATGATATTTTGATCCGTCCCATGAAGCTGGGAGATGAACGGAAGGTGGATTGTCTGATGGTTTATCCGGAGGTGGCAGTATCCAACATGATGCTTCAGGATTCTGCGCTGGGAAAGATGATCAATCACTTCTGGGAAATCTCTCCTGAGCGGATTCAGGAATTTGTAAAAAACAACAGCCTGGGAATTGCGGATGTGAAGAAGTTTACGGATATGGAGGAAGCCATTGAAAGTGTTCTGGCCGGAAATGCAGTGTTTTTTATGGACGGATATCCGGAGGCTATGAAAATATCCAGCAAGGGCTATCCGTCCATGGGGGTGTCTGAAGCAGAAACCGAAAAGGTTCTCCGGGGATCCCGGGAAGGTTTTGGAGACAGTGTGAAAACAAATTCTGCTCTGGTGCGAAAAAGGCTTCGGGATACCAGGATGAAGGTGGAGGAACACAGAACAGGACTTCGGTCCAATACGGTCCTGCAGCTTCTTTATATTCAGGATCTGGTCCGGGAGGAACTGCTGGAGGAAATTAAGGAGCGGCTGGAAACCTTTGAAGTGGATGGGATTCTTGACAGCGGAATGGTGGAGCAGCTGACAGAGGATGTATGGTATTCTCCCTTTCCACAGTTTCAGACCACAGAGCGGCCTGACAGAGCGGCCCAGGAGATGCTGAACGGAAAAATTGTGCTTCTCTGTGACAATTCTCCGGCAGCGCTGATTCTGCCGGGAAATTTTAACAGTTTTATGGAAAGCAGCGAGGACTGGTATAATCGCTTCGAAATGGCCAGTTTTCTCCGGGTTCTGAGATATCTGGCCCTGGCGGCGGCTACTCTTTTGCCGGGACTTTATCTGGCAGCAATCCGTTTTCATACACAGATACTGCCTGCAAATCTGATTTTGTCTTTTGCACAAGCGAGGGCTGGAGTACCTTTTTCCAGTGTGGCAGAGCTGGTTTTTCTGGAACTGGCCTTTGAGCTGATACGTGAGGCTGGTGTGCGGATACCCGGAGAGCTGGGAAATGCCATTGGAATCGTGGGAGGTCTTATCATCGGTCAGGCGGCTGTGGAAGCCAATCTGGTCAGTCCTGTTGTTGTGATAATCGTGGCACTTACTGCCCTTGGTTCTCTGGCCATACCAAATGAAGAATTTGCCTCTGCTTTTCGTCTGCTGAAATATGCTTTTCTTTTGCTGGGCGGTTATCTTGGAATTTACGGAATCGTTCTGGGAATTTATCTGACAATATCTCATCTGGCAGGACTTTTAAGTTTTGGAATGCCTTATCTTTTGCCTTTTGTAAAAAAAGCACCGGAACGAAATGTGGGAGACGGTATTTTCCGTCTTCCTTTTCGAAAAAGGGAACAGAGACCCGTTTTTGCAAGAAGCCAGCAGAGTATCCGCCTGAGATACGGAAAATTCCATAAAAAAAAGGAAACGTCGGATGACGGAAAGGGGCAGTTATGAAATTTGCGGAAAACAACAGAATTTCTCACAGACAGCTGTACAGACAAATGGTACTGGCTTTTTTTGCACCGCTGCTTTTATGTCTGTTCCGGGAGGGAAATCAACTGGGAATGAATGGTCTGGCAGGGACAGCCGCAGCAGTGGCACTGCTCCTTTTTTATGTGATCTGGCTCATTCGCCTGGCACCTTATTACGGAGATCTGAAAAAATCTGCCGGTTCGTTTTGGGGGCCTGTGCTGGGGATTTTTTTTCTGATGTACACCATTTTCACAGGAGCATACCTGCTGTCTGTTCTGGAAGAAATTGTGCCGGTGAGTCTTATTAAGGGGATTTCCGGAAAAATTCTTTCGGCTGCTGCAGCAGCTGTATGTGCCTTTGGAACGCATAAAGGAATGCAGAGAAGAGGAAGAGTGGCAGAGGTGTCGGGAGGGATTTTGCTGGCAGCAGTATTCCTGCTGCTGCTTCTGTGTGCCGGTCAGGGAAATGTTTCCTGGCTGGCGGAGATGAGAAGGGAGTCTCCCGTGACGGCCGGCGGGTTTTGGAAAAGTACGTATGGATGTCTCTGTGCCTTTTCGGGGACAGGACTGATGCCCTTTGTGCTGGGCAATGTGGAAAAGCAGGGGAGCTCCGGGAAGGCGGCGGCTTTGGGGATTCTTACCCTGGGCGGCATTCTTACGGGGATGGAGCTGCTACTCCCTGCTGTTTTGGGATGGAATCGGGTGAATAAAGAGGTGTATCCGGTTCTGCCTCTTTTGTCCGGAGCTGATCTGCCGGGAAATGTACTGGCCAGGTTTGACGTATTGTGGATGGGCTTTGTGGTTTACAGTCTTTTGTTTGCTCTGGGAAGTCTTTTTTACTACGGTCATCAGATCATCCGAAGCAGTCATCTGGGGACAGGACGGATCTGGCTGGCGGTATTGACATGGCTGCTTTCTGTGGGTAAGCCCTTCGGGTATGGAATTGGTGATTATTATGGGACATTTCTGGGATATATTTTTGTTCCCGGACTTCTCCTGGCACAGCTTTTTCTGCTTTTCAGAGGAAAACAGAAACGGAAAAAAAGAGCGGCTGCTTCTGCAATTTCGATGATCTTACTATGCATGTTTTTGGCAGGGTGCAGTGGAATGGAACCGGAAAAGAGATCCTATCCCCTGGCTCTTGGTGTGGAGCAGCAGGAAGACGGTTTTACTGTTTATTATGGGATGCCGGATATGCCGGAGGCTACCGGACAGGAAAAGCCGGAGGAAGAAGGTCCCCGGCTTCTGTCCATAACCGGGAACAGTTTTGAAGAGATCGATGAAATATGGCTGAAGTCTCAGGAAAAATATCTGGATATGGGGCATCTTCAGATTCTGATCCTGGGGGATAGGCTGGCAGCGGGAGAGGGCTGGAAGGTGCTTTTGGATTATCTGAAACAGGAGCCGCAGGTGGGGGAAAACATTTATGTTTTCCGGGCAGCCGATCCGAAAGAGGTACTGAAATGGACCGGCAGCCAGGGAAGTACAGCAGGAGAATATCTTCAGGGAATTCTGGAAAACCGTCCGGCAGGCGAGCAGATTTCGGGAACTACTCTTCGCCGGCTATATTATGAAAAAGAAAAGAGCGGGACGCTTCCGCAGCTTTTGCGGATACGTGTTTCCGATGAGGCACTCACATTGTCATATTAGGTGCATTGGACCTTCAGCCGGGTGCTTTTTATTCATCGCTTATGAATAAACAGACAGAGATATGCTCATAATTTCTATAAATATTATCAGGAGTATTTCATGTACTGGTTAAAAAAGACAAAAAACAGATTGCTGGCAGCATTTTTAACGGCTGTACTTCTTACGGGTGTGGGAGATTTGAAGCTGCCTGACCGTCAGATGGCATGGTGGGGCATGCTTTATCCGGAATTTTGTTTTTCACAGGGAAAGAAAAGTGAGCAAAGGGAAGAACGGGATGAAAATACGAAAATTCCTCACAGGAAAATATCCTTCTGGATTCTGAGCTTTATAGATTGAGAAAGCGAGTCTATCTGCTTGCTTCTGCCTTCAATTGGTGTTAGAATAAAAGAGCCTGAGCGTTCTTAAAGCACACTCAGGGAATAATTGATTACATCAAAATGGAGAAGGATTCATGAAGATAGATAAGGATGCACCGGTAGGCGTTTTTGACTCCGGTGTGGGCGGCCTGACGGTTGCCCGGGAAATCATGCGGAATCTGCCCGCAGAAAAAATCGTATATTTCGGTGATACTGCCCGTGTTCCTTACGGCAGCAAATCAAAAGAAACGATTATCCGTTACTCCCGCCAGATCATTCGTTTTCTGGAGGAACAGCAGGTTAAAGCTATTGTGGTTGCCTGTAATACAGCCAGCGCCTTTGCGCTGGATGAGGTCCGTGATGAACTGGATATTCCTTTGCTGGGAGTAATCGAGCCGGGAGCAAGAGTGGCAGCTCAGGAGACAAGAAATAATCGTGTGGGTGTTATTGGAACGGTGGGAACCATAGGCAGCGGAATCCATGCCCAGTATCTGAAGGAGCTTAATCCTGAGATTACGGTGTTCGGCAAGGCATGTCCGTTGTTTGTCTCACTGGCGGAAGAAGGGTGGCTTCATGACCCGGTGACTACGGAGGTTGCCAGAAGATATTTAAAAGAGCTTCAGGATAAGGATATCGATACACTGATACTGGGCTGTACCCACTATCCTTTGCTTCGATCTACCATACGTGAGGTGATGGGGGAAAGCGTACGTCTTGTAAATCCTGCCTATGAGACTGCATTGGAGCTGAAACGGCTGCTGTCCGAGAAGGATCTGCTGAGCACAGAACAGAAAGAGGAAGAATTTCCCTATCGTTTTTATGTCAGTGACCTTGCAGATAAGTTTAAGGATTTTGCAAACTCTATTCTTCCATATGATGTGGAAATGACCAAAAAAATTAATATCGAAAAATATTAGGAAAGAGGACAAAAATGGATAAAGATGTGCTGATTCATGTACGGGGGCTGCAGATGATGGATGCGGAGGATGAACAGGAGCCCATCGAGATCGTTGTGCCGGGGGAATATTATTTTCGTAACGGAAGTCATTATCTGCGCTTTGAGGAGGTTCTGGATGATTCCGCAGAGCCTACTGTAAATTATATCAAGATGTCTCCAAAAGGGCTGGAGGTAAGAAAAAAAGGGCTTGTAAATGTACATATGGTTTTTGAACAGGGAAAGAAATATATGACATATTATTCCACACCCTATGGAACACTGCAGATGGGAATTGCGGCCACTAAGCTGGAGCTTGATGAAAATGACACAGGCCTGAGCATGAAGGTGGATTATGCGCTGGAAATGAATCAGGAGCATATGGCAGACTGTTGTCTGGCTATTCAGGCCCAGTCTAAGAATTCCGGAGCCTTCAGTCTCTGAATATAGTAAGTATAGTAAAAAACAAAGCAGACATAAAAAGGCTGCGGCGGGAAACCGGTGAAAGGTTCCTGCTGCAGCCTTTGTGTTGCATAATTATTTATTTTTGCGGAAACGTGCGAAAAGTCCTTTTTTCTTCTTTTGCGGTGTTTCCAGTGAACCGCGGATTCCTTTCACGCCTACAATATAAAGTCCGCTGACTTCAGCTTTGATTTCTTTTTTTACAGGAATGAGATCATAAACCTTCTCATCTGCAATAAAAATGGAAATCTTGGGGCCTGCTTTTGCTTTAACGATGGGAAGCTTGGAGCGGCGCATGAGCTTCGGTGCCTGATCAATGACCATCTGGGGAAGTCCGGACTCCTTCAGCGGCAGTCGTTTCTTGTCGATTATCAGCATGGAAACGGTTTGTTTGGAAGCTTCAATCTGTGCCTGCTGCTCTTCCTGTTTCTTCTGTGCCTTTTTTCCGAAAAAATACATGGCAATCAGAAGAGCGATCAGGATAACCAGGATGACCAGAAGGACTATTGTTACTTTACTCATAAAAATCCTCCTAATATGTATGATTTGTGGTTTTACCCTATGTATTACGCGAAGTTTATTCTACCATTATTTTGGGAAAAAGGCAATTGTAAAAATGAATTCCATCATGAAAAATCAGGGTTTTAAGGTATATATGAAGTTCGTTAACAAAAACATAATATATACAGCACGGAAAATGGTGGAAATATAAATAATGAACAGGTATAATGAAGCAATGAACAGACGCAGAAACGGGAGGAATTTTCTGTTGGGAGAATCAGATGATTACATAGTCGGATAACGGATGTGATATAATAAAAACCAGGAGGGGTGTTTTTAGGTTAAGAAAGGGGTAATGTATGAAGAAGCTTTTAGTAACAGTACTGGCTGCTGTTCTCTGTCTGGCTGCACTGGCAGGGATTTTTCACAGCTCAGTACTTCCGTTCAGGGATGATGTGCAAAGTATTCCGTTTTTTGGAAAAGAGAAGCAGGAGAGCAAAAAAGCGGTGGAAGTAAAGCCTACAGCAACACCTACACCGGAGCCCACACCTACGCCGGAACCGACAGAAGAACCGGAAAATGGCAGTGATACAGAAGACGGAACAGAAGACGGCAGTTCGTCATCCGCACAGTCAGAACCCATTACTGTCAGTGGTAATTACGAAAGCGGAACACCGATGGCGCAGGCAGAATTAAAAGCTGCGCAGTATGATTATGACGGTGCCATTGAGTTTTTGAAGAGTCAGCCGGATTACGAGAGCAGCGAGGAAATGCAGCAGGCTGCGGCGAAATATCAGAGTGTTAAGGATTCCTGTGAGGAGTATCCGCTGGAGCAGATTACTCATGTTTTCTTCCATACACTGATCTATGATACCAGTAAAGCTTTTGACGGAGATTCAGATGAGCCGGGATACAATCAGGTGATGACTACTGTCAGTGAATTTAATAAAATCATTCAGAGCATGTATGAGAAGGGATATGTGCTGGTCAGCCCTCATGATATGGCATATGTAAATGATGACGGAACCATGAGCCGGGGAACCATTATGCTGCCTCCGGGAAAGAAGGCTTTTGTGCTTTCTCAGGATGATGTGAGCTATTATCACTATATGGATGGAGACGGATATGCCAGCAGGCTTGTTCTGGATGATAACGGTGATGTAAAGTGTGAGTATATTGAGGATGACGGCAGCGTTTCAGTGGGAGATTATGATATGGTGCCTCTTATTGACACTTTTGTGAAAGAGCACCCGGATTTTTCCTATCACGGACGGAAAGGAATCCTGGCAATGACAGGGTACAACGGTGTGCTGGGATACAGGACAGATATAGCTTATAAAACAGGAGAGAATCTGCAGGACAATCAGAGAGAATTTCTTGAGAATCATCCGGATTTCAATTACGAAGAGGATGTAGCCCAGGCAACTAAGGTGGCAGAAGCCATGAAGGCAGAAGGCTGGGAGTTTGCCAGCCATACCTGGGGACATAAAAATGCCACCAGCTCTTCCGCAGAGGAGCTGCGGATCGACAATGAAAAGTGGCAGGCATATGTGGCGCCTATTCTGGGAAAAACCGATATGATTATTTTTGCCTTTGGAGCAGATATCGGTGACTGGCAGGGCTACAGTATGGATAATGAGAAATTTGCCTACTATAAGAGTCAGGGATTTAACTATTACTGTAATGTTGATTCCAATCAGTACTGGGTGCAGATCACGGATCAGTATTTTCGCCAGGGCAGAAGAAATCTGGACGGTTACCGGATGTATTATAATCCGGAAATGTTAAGTGATCTGTTTGATGTTTCAGAAGTGTGGGATTCTTCCAGACCTGAGCCGGTACCTCAAATGTAATCGACAGACAGGATAAGCAGAAGGGAGTTTGATTATTATGAAACGTAAAGCGTATCTTGCCGTTCTGGCAATGAGTGTAATGTGTCTTACCGCATCGGCAGCCGGCTGCGGTAATAAAGAAACAACGGAAAGTACAAAAGAAACACAGGAGGAATCAGAAGCTTCCGGTTCTGAAGAAAAAAAATCCGAAGACAGTAAGGAAGATGAAAAAGAGGACAGCGAGGATTCCGAAGAACAGGAGAATACAGAGTATAAGCCGTCCCGTCTTGTGTCTGTTGATAATGTGGAGAAATATATCACGATCGGACAGTATAAGGAGCTTTCGCTGGAGAATGCAGTGACAGATATTACTGATGAGGACGTAGATATTGAAATTGATGAGCGTCTCCAGGGGTATGCTGAAGAAGTTTCAGAAGGCTCAGTGGAAGAAGGCGACATTGCAACGATCAGTTATGTGGGAACTGTGGACGGTGTGGAATTTGAAGGCGGAAGTGATGAGAATTATGATCTCACCATTGGTTCCGGAACATTTATCGAAGGCTTTGAGGAAGGCATTATCGGAATGAAAACCGGAGAAACGAAGGATCTGAATCTGACTTTTGCGGAAAATTATTTTGAGGATTCCCTTGCCGGAAAAGAAGCAGTATTTAAGGTTACTCTGCAAAAGTTCCGCAGAGCTCCGGAGCTTACAGATGAATGGGCTTCATCAAACACTGATTATGATACTGCAGACAAATATAAAGAGGCAGTAAAAAATGAAATGAAGGAATCTGCAGCCAAAACTGCAAAAAGCACTTTAAGAAGTACTGCGTGGACAACAGTAATGTCCGGCAGTGAGGTGAAAGAGTATCCGCAGGAGGATATTGACAAGGCGGTTTCTGAGTATAAGGAGGCTATCGAGTCCTATTATGCTGAGCCGGAAGGCCTTTCACTGGAGGATTATGTAACCTCTCAGGGGATTTCCATGGAGGATTTTAATGCACAGTGTGAGCAGTATGCACAGGCCGTTGTCATGCAGAATCTTATTATCCAGGGAATTATGGATGCAGAAGGCCTTTCGCTGGAAAGCAAGGAGGCAGATGCTGTCCGTGAAGAAATCCTGAAAACATATAATGCGGAAACCATAGAAGAGCTGGTTTCCATTTATGGCGCTGCGGCAGTGGATGAACAGACAGGTCTGCTTCTTGTGGAAGATTTCATTGTTGATAATGCCAATGTGGAAGAACAGGTATCATCAGGAGATACGGTGGGCGTCAGCGGTGATGGAGGTGACTCAACCTATTATGCATATGCTCCGGAAGCCTCCGGTGAGACAGTTATGCCAAGCGGCGATGAATTTCCGGAAAGTACAGCTGCAGAGGAAGATGAGGATGTGGCTGTGGAGGATATAGATGAAGATGCAGTAGACAGCTTCGAGGAAGATGAAGATGTGCTGGAGGATGAGGATCCTTTTGCGGCAGGTGATAATTCCTCCGGCGGTAGTTTCGGTGACTGAGTCCGGCAGATGAACAGTAACATGAACAGTAATAATTGTGAATTCTTTGCTGAATTCCCATTGTTTTTCCAGTTCAGATGATGTATCATAAAACAGAGAACATATAGTTTATTTTACAGTGCTGTGCAGTGTTTGTATCCTGCACAGCAGTTAAGGCGGGGATAAATACATAATGGACAAACGAGTGATGCGCGAGCGCATGCGCAGAAAAAAACGTCAGCTTATGATTCGTAAGCTGACCAAGCTGGCAATGTGCGTAGTTGCTGTGATACTGGTTCTGAATTTTGCCGTCAGAGGAGTGATTCTCCCTATCGCACACAGGATCAGCGGCAGCGGCCAGGGCCGGACAACCAATGAGACAACCACAGAGGTTCAGGCAGAGCCTGTGGCGGCAGATCCCAATGCAGCGACAAGACGGCCGCTTAAGGGACAGGGAGATGTGAGCAAGCTTTCGGAGATGACACCGGGCTGGCACGACAGTGCAGACGGCCGCTGGTATCAGAACAGTGACGGTACATATTATGCAGGCGGTTTCCAGGTAATTGACGGTGTACAGTATTCTTTTGATGAGAATGGCTACATGCAGACAGGATGGGTTTCGAAGGGTGTACAGGACTATTACTTTAATGAGGACGGTTCTTACAATGAAGAGAAAAAGAAACCAATGCTGGCTCTGACCTTTGATGACGGGCCGGGACAGTATACGGATACGCTTCTGGATTGTCTGGAAGAGAATAATGCCCATGCTACATTTTTTATGCTGGGGCAGCTGGTATCCTCCTATCCTGATACCGTAAAGAGAATGGTGGAACTGGGCTGTGAGCTGGGAAGCCACTCCTGGGATCATCTGGATCTGACATCAATGGATCTTGACAGTGCTGCCAAAGAATATTCTGATACAGATAATGCGCTGATCGAAGCCTGCGGACAGGCTTCAACAGTAGCCCGTGCTCCTTACGGGTCTTACAATCAGAGTGTGATCGATGCTGTAGGGAAACCGTTTTTTATGTGGTCCCTGGATTCTATGGACTGGTCTTATCTGGATGTGGAGATGGATTATAACACTATCATGAATGGTGATCTGACAGACGGCAGTATTATTCTGATGCATGATATCCACGAGCCTTCCGTGCAGGCAGCTCTGAGAATCATACCGGATCTGATAGAAAAAGGCTATAAGCTTGTGACACTCAGCGAGATGGCACAAGCCAAGGGCGTGACACTGCAGAATGCGTCATATTCGGATTTCTGGCAGAGCAGCCTTGATGCAGGGCTTGTGGCAGGTTATAATGGAAGCACAGACACAGCTTCTGAGGGAGATGCATCGGAGGGTGAGTCTTCCGGTGATATTTCTGATGGCTCTGATGAGTCTTATGATGACGGTTCTTATGATGACAGCTATGATGACGGGTCGTCAGATGAGTATTATGATGAATCTTACGATGACGGATACTATGATGAATCCTACAGCGACGGCGAAGAATACTAGTACAGGGAAAGGACAGCTTACCAAATTGATACAGACGGGAGGCTGGCCTTCCTGTTTTTTATAAGGGATTTTTCGTTGACGTAAACTGACTTGATTGATATAATAATAAAAAAATGACTAAAAGTCAGTTGCTGAAACGGGAGGGCATCGTAGTGGGCAGATGGTTTGAAGAAGCAGTATTTTATCACATGTATCCTATCGGGATGACAGGAGCGCCAAGGCGTAATGAGCAGACGGAGGTTACTCATCGTTTTGGGGAGCTGGAGAAATGGCTTACCCATGTGGCGGAGCTTGGCTGCACGGCGATATATATAGGACCTTTATTTGAATCCACATCTCATGGTTATGATACCAGAGATTACAGGCTGGTGGATCGTCGTCTGGGTGACAATGAGGATTTTAGGCATTTCGTGGAAAAAGCTCATGGAATGGGCATCCGGATAGTGGTAGACGGTGTGTTCAATCATACAGGAAGAGAATTTTTTGCCTTCCGGGATATTCAGCGCAACAGAGAAAATTCTCCTTACTGCTGCTGGTATAAAGGAATCAATTTCGGGTGGAATACACCTTACAATGATGGATTTGGCTATGAGGCATGGCGCAATTGCTTTGAGCTGGTTAATCTGAATCTGTGGGAGCCGCAGGTGCGGGAATACCTTCTGGACGTAATCGGCTTCTGGATAGATGAGTTTGATATTGACGGCATACGCCTGGACTGTGCAGATTGTCTGGATTTTTCTTTCATGCAGGATATGCGCCGCTTCGTCAACAGTAAAAAAGCTGATTTCTGGTTGATGGGTGAGGTGATTCATGGAGATTACAGCCGTTATGTAAAGCCGGATATGCTGGACAGTGTAACCAATTATGAGCTTCACAAAGGTTTGTACTCCGGACATAACGACCACAATTATTTTGAAATTGCACATACCATCCGAAGGGAATTCGACCAGAATGGTGGAATTTACAGAGGTATGAGGCTTTATTCTTTCGTAGACAATCACGATGTGGACAGAATCGCATCTAAACTGAAGGTACCGGGCCACATTTATCCGGTACACACACTTTTGTTTACACTTCCCGGAATTCCATCTGTTTATTATGGATCAGAATGGGGAATTCAGGGAAAAAAAGAGGGCAGTAACGATGATTTTCTGCGCCCTGCAGTGAATCTGGAGGAGGCACTTGAGGAGATACCGGATCCAAAGCTTCTTTCCTGGATAAAGACCCTTGGAAAAATCCGCAGGGATTACCAGGCATTGTCAGATGGTGTTTATCAGGAGCTGCTGCTGACAAACCGTCAGTACGCATTTGCCAGAATTCTGGGAAATGAAGGTGTGATCGTGGCGGTGAATAATGACGAGCAGGAAGCGCAGCTTCGGATACGTGTACCGCAGAGCGGAAAGACCTGTGTCAGTCTGCTGGACGGTTCGGTATTTGACATACAGGGCGATGCAATATCTGTGTGTCTGCAGCCCAATGAGAGTCAGATTATAGAAATGAAATAATATAAAACAGCGCCGGGGAATGCTGTGAAATTTAACGTTTTAAGGAGGGTTTTCAAATGGCAAAAGCGAAGCCGAAAATGGAATTTACAGAGTTGGATCAGTATTTATTTGGTCAGGGCACACACTATGATGTTTATAAAAAGTTAGGTGCTCATCCTACTACACAGAACCGCAAAAAAGGCGTGTATTTTGCAGTATGGGCACCAAATGCGCAGAGTGTTTCTGTTATCGGAGAATTTAATAACTGGGATCTGGAAGCAAATCCTATGAAAAAGGTTGGACCGATCGGAGTGTTTGAGACTTTCGTACCGAAGGCAGCAGTGGGACAGCAGTACAAATATTATATTGTGGGAATGCACGGAGAGCAGCTTTACAAATCTGATCCATATGGAAATGCAGCTGAAAAACGCCCCGGAACAGCATCTATTATCGCAGACATTTCCGATTATACCTGGAAGGACCAGGCGTGGTTAAAGAATCGTGAAAGCTTCGATGAAACCGTAAGTCCAATGTCTATTTATGAGGTTCATCTCGGTTCCTGGATGAAGCATGAATCTACAGAAGAAAATAAAGAGGGATTTTACAATTACCGGGAAGTGGCACCAAAGCTTGCAAAATATGTGAAGGATATGGGTTATACTCATGTGGAACTGATGGGAATCGCAGAGCATCCCTTTGACGGTTCCTGGGGATATCAGGTAACCGGATACTATGCACCGACCTCACGGTATGGAACACCTCAGGATTTTAAATATCTGGTGGATTATCTTCATCGTCAGAAAATCGGCGTGATTCTTGACTGGGTTCCGGCACATTTCCCGAGAGATGCCCATGGTCTTGCCATGTTTGACGGAACAGCGGTTTACGAGCATGCAGATCCAAGACAGGGAGAGCATCCGGACTGGGGAACCAAGATTTATAATTACGGCCGCCCTGAGGTGAAGAACTTCCTTATTGCCAACGCTCTGTTCTGGATCGAGGAGTGTCATGTGGACGGTCTTCGT
The DNA here is from genome assembly GCA_034118545.1 of Blautia sp. Classification (GTDB taxonomy): domain Bacteria; phylum Bacillota; class Clostridia; order Lachnospirales; family Lachnospiraceae; genus Blautia_A. The sequence continues at coordinate 32,984 of JAXFBD010000069.1, read as the reverse complement.
GTGGATGCCGTTGCATCTATGCTTTATCTGGATTACGGCAAACAGGATGGCCAGTGGGTTGCCAATAAATATGGTGAAAACAAAAATCTTGAGGCGATTGAATTCTTCAGACATTTAAATTCAGTCGTTTTGGGAAGAAATAAAGGTACGGTTATGATCGCAGAGGAATCCACCGCATGGCCGCTGGTAACCGGAAAGGCAGAAGACGGCGGGCTGGGATTCTCTCTGAAATGGAACATGGGATGGATGAATGATTTCCTGGAATATATGAAGCAGGATCCATATTTCCGTAAATATCACCACAATAAGATGACCTTTGCCATGATGTATGCGTACAGTGAGAAATATATCCTTGTACTTTCCCATGATGAAGTGGTTCATCTGAAATGCTCCATGTTGAATAAAATGCCGGGAGAGCTTGATGATAAATTTAAGAACCTGAAGGCCGGATACGCCTTTATGATGTGTCACCCCGGCAAAAAACTGCTGTTTATGGGACAGGAATTCGGCCAGCTTCGTGAATGGAGCGAGGAGAGAGAGCTTGACTGGTTCCTTCTTGGAGAGGATAATCACAAAGACCTGCAGGAGTTTGTAAAAGTACTGCTTCATATTTACAAAAAATATCCTGCGCTGTATGCATCAGATAATGATCCGGAAGGTTTTGAATGGATCAATCCCAACGATGGCGACAGAAGTATCTTCAGTTTTGTAAGAAAATCTCCCACAAAGAGAAATAACATTCTGGTAGTCTGCAACTTTACACCGGTGGCACGTCCGGAGTACAGAGTGGGTGTTCCGAAGAAGAAACAGTATAAACTGATCATGACAGAGGAAGGTATGGTTCAGCCGGAGGTATATAAGGCAGAAAAAATCGAATGTGATAATCGTCCATTCTCCTTCGGGTATGAGCTTCCGCCTTACGGAATAGCTATATTTACCTATTAATACAGGCGTTTTTCCTGAAATACTTATGTATGATGATGAATTTGCCGAAAATACAGGTATTATTTTTGGCAAAATACGGGTTGCATTTTGTAAATGGCTGATATATAATGAGCGCGTAATCAGGAAGTTGATATATTTATAACGAACATGTTGAAAGGAGAATTAACATGAAAGTATCTAATATTAAAGATGTCCAGAAATTTTTTGAAGTAGTTGACAGCTGTACAGGTAAAGTAGAGCTGGTAACAGGTGAGGGTGACAGACTGAATCTGAAATCCAAATTATCCCAGTATGTATCTCTGGCAAACATTTTCTCCGGCGGAGAAATTCCGGAGCTGGAAATCGTTGCATACGAGAAAGAAGACATTGATAAATTAATGAACTTCATGATCCAGGGCTAATTAAGGATCATTTGGGATTGGGGCTGTCACATCTTTAAACATTTGTGTTTGATTATGTGACAGCCCCTGTTCTGATATAATAAAATGTTAAAAATGAATCATAATAATATATAAAACCAGGGGGTATTAAGGCTTCCTGGTCAAACTACGTTATGATAGAAAGGATATGTAAAAATGGTTAAAATTGATATTATCTCAGGATTTCTTGGTGCCGGAAAGACAACACTGATCAAAAAGCTTTTAAAGGAAGCGTTTCAGGATGAACAGGTGGTACTCATTGAGAATGAATTCGGTGAAATCGGGATTGACGGTGGTTTTCTGAAGGAAGCCGGCATTGAAATACGTGAAATGAATTCAGGATGTATCTGCTGTTCTCTGGTGGGAGATTTCGGAACATCATTAAAAGAAGTGGTATCCAAATATAATCCGGACAGAATTCTTATTGAGCCGTCAGGTGTGGGTAAGCTTTCTGATGTAATTAAGGCAGTACAGGGTGTACAGGATGAAGTGGATATTAAATTAAACAGCTATACTACGGTTGTGGATGCAAAAAAATGCCGTATGTATATGAGAAATTTTGGTGAGTTCTTTAATAATCAGGTGGAGTATGCGGGAGCCATTATCATGAGCCGTACTGACATTGTAGACGAGAAAAAAGCGGCAGAAGCAATGAAGCTGCTGCGTACCATTAATGGAAAAGCAGCGATTATTACCACACCTGTTGAAAAGCTGGACGGCAAAAAACTGGTGGAAGTAATGGAGCACCCGGTTTCTCTGGAAGAGGAAATGATGGAAGAGGCAGTATGCCCGGAATGTGGACATGTTCACGACCACGGACATGAGCACCATCATCATGAGCATGAACATGACCATGAATGCGAATGCGGCCACGATCACGAGTATGAGCACCATCATCATGAGCATGAACATGACCATGAATGCGGATGCGGCCACGATCACGAGCATGAGCATCATCATCACGACCACGATCATGACCATGAATGCGGATGCGGCCATGACCATCATGAGCATGACCACCACCATCATCATGCAGATGAGGTGTTTACAAGCTGGGGCCGTGAAACTGTTAAAAAATATAAGAAGGAAGATATTGAAAAAATACTGGAAACTCTTTCAGAATCAGAGGATTACGGAACGATCCTTCGTGCAAAAGGAATGCTTCCGGCGGAGGACGGAACCTGGATTTATTTTGACATGGTTCCGGAAGAAACAGAGATTCGTGAAGGGGCACCGGAGTATACAGGCCGTCTGTGCGTGATTGGATCCAAAATGAATGAAAGCAAACTGGAAGAGCTGTTTGGTCTTGCTTAATGTGCGGGAGGAGTTAAGAATATGGATGAATATACTGTTCCGATTTATCTCGTTAACGGCTTTCTGGAAAGCGGAAAAACGACTTTTCTCAGCTTTACGCTCAGCCAGGATTATTTTCAGATAGAGGGAAAGACTCTTCTGATCCTCTGCGAAGAGGGAGAGGAAGAATACAGCCCGCAGATGCTGGAGGATTACGGGATTGTAGTTGAGGTAATTGAAAAAGAGGAGGATCTCACCTATGAGCGCCTGAATGCCATGGAAATCATTCATCAGCCGGAAAGAGTGGTTGTTGAATATAATGGCATGTGGCTTACCAGTAAATTTGAGGAAATGAAGAAACCGGAAGGCTGGGGAATTGAGCAGATGATTACCTGTGTGGATGGAAGTACTTTCCAGACATATATGGCAAATATGAAATCTCTTTTTATGGACATGGTTCGTGACACGGATATGGTTCTTTTTAACCGGTGCAAAAAAGAGGATCCGCTGCCCTCTTACCGTCGTGGAATTAAGGTGGCAAACCAGCGGGCAGAAATAGTGTTTGAAGGGGAAGGCGGCGAGATGGACGATATTTTCCAGGATGAGATGCCTTTCGATGTAAATGCCCCCATAATTGATATTTTGCCGGAGGATTATGGAATCTGGTTTGTGGATTCCATGGACAACCCGGATACCTATGTGAATAAAACTGTCCGGTTTAAAGGACGTGTACTGAAGCCGCGCGGCATGGGAAGCAAGTTTTTTGTTCCGGGGCGAGTGGCTATGACATGCTGTGCCGATGATACTACTTTTCTGGGTTATGTCTGCAAAAGTGCTTTTGCCCCCAAGTTGAAGGAAGGTCAGTGGGTGGAAATCACCGCAAAGGTTGCTTTTGAAAAAAGAATGGAATACCAGGGGGAGGGAATTGTTCTGTATGCGGATGAGGTAACCCCCTGCGAGCCTCTGGAGGAGGAAATGGTTTATTTTAATTAAGGAGAGCATATGTATTTAATAGCAGGATTGGGAAACCCGGGCAGGCAGTATGAGGCAACACGCCATAATATGGGCTTTGATGTTCTGGACTGTCTGATCGAGAAGCATCATATTGCCCAGAGCGGTGTGAAATTTAATGCCATGTTCGGTAAGGGGATCATTGGCGGCGAAAAGGTAATTCTGATGAAACCATTATCTTTTATGAACTTAAGCGGTGGTCCCATACAGGAGATGGCCAATTACTTTAAAGTCGATCCGGAAACAGAACTGATCGTGATATATGATGATATTGATCTGGAGCCGGGACAGCTTCGGATCCGCAAGCAGGGAAGTGCCGGAGGCCATAACGGGATGAAGGATATAATCCGAAAGCTGGGAACTGATAAGTTCCTTCGGATAAAAGTGGGAGTCGGTGCCAAGCCAAAGGGCTGGGATCTGGCAGACCATGTTTTGAGCCGTTTTACGGACCAGGACCGGAAGCTGGTGGATGAGTCCATAGAAAAAGCTGCAGATGCAGTGGAAATCATGATTTCCCGGGGGGCAGATGCGGCAATGAATTTATATAACAGGAAGCCGGCGAAGGAAACAGAACAATAAGCAGTTTGGAAGAACAGGAGTTCCTATGAAAACTTTTTTGCAGCCTTTGCAGGAATTTGCAGAGTATGAGGAGATAATAAAACGCAGCAAAACAAATCAGGGGATTCTTCAGATTTCCGGTTGTATCGAGTCCCAGAAGGCCCATCTGATGTATGGGCTTTCCGGGCTTTTTCCTTGTCGCCTGATTTTGGCAGAGGATGAGCGGCGGGCGAAGGAAATCTACGAGGATTACCGGTTTTACGACAATAAAATATTGTATTATCCGGCGAAAGACCTGCTGTTTTTTCAGGCGGATATCCATGGAAATCTGCTGATACGGCAGAGGATGCGCGTGGTAAAGGCTCTTTTGGAACAGGACGAGGTTACCGTAGTCACCAGCGTGGACGGATGTATGGATTATCTGATGCCGCTGTCAGGTATTTCCCGCCGTGTGAAGCATTTTAAAAACGACAGTGAGATAAATCTGGATAAACTGAAGGCGGATCTGGTGGATCTGGGATATGAACGTGTGGGGCAGGTGGAGCTGCCGGGACAGTTTTCTGTCAGAGGCGGTATTGTGGACATTTATCCCCTTACTGAAGACAATCCCTGGAGAATTGAGCTCTGGGGGGATGAAATTGATTCCATCCGAAGCTTTGATGCGGAAAGTCAGCGTTCTCTGGAAAATCTGGATGAAATTTATATCTATCCGGCCGTAGAAAAGCAGGACGGAGAAAAGATGGTTTCTCTGCTGGATTATTTTCCGGAAAAGATCACGGCTGTTTTTCTGGATGAACCTAATCGTCTGACAGAAAAGGGGCTGGCAGTGGAAGAGGAATTTCGCATCAGCCGGATGCATCGGGAAGAAAAGGGTGAAAAAAATCTTCCTGATCAGTGGCTTTGCGAATATGCTGTGCTCCAGAAAAAGCTGAATCATTATAATTGTTTTGCTCTCTGTGCATTGGAGCCCAGGCAGTCCGGATGGAAAATCACGGAGAAATTTAATCTGACGGTAAAATCTGTCAGTCCCTATAACAGTAATTTTGAGCTTCTTTTAAAGGATCTCAGCCGGTTCAAAAAACAGGGATACCGGATCGTACTTCTTTCCGGTTCAAGAACGAGAGCACAGCGTCTTGCCGGGGATCTGCAGGCGGAAGGGCTCAGCGCGTTTTACGGGCAGGATTACGACCGGGTGCTGCAGCCCGGAGAGATTATGGTGGGGTATGGTCATGCCCGTAAGGGCTTTGAGTATCCCATGGTAAAATTTGCAATTATCACAGAGACGGATATTTTTGGCCAGGAGCAGAAAAAAAAGAAGCCAAAGAAAAAATATAACGGAAAACGAATCCAGGACTTTTCGGAATTGTCCATTGGTGATTATGTGGTTCATGAAAAGCATGGCCTGGGAATCTACAAAGGGATTGAAAAGGTTTCCGTAGACAAGGTGGCAAAGGATTATATTAAAATAGAATACAGCGGCGGAAGCAATCTTTATATACTGGCAACTCAGCTGGATGCGCTGCAGAAATATGCAGGCTCCGATACGGCAAAAACACCTAAACTGAATAAACTGGGGACCCAGGAATGGAACAGAACAAAGACAAAGGTTCGGGGTGCCGTCAAAAATATCGCAAAAGAGCTGGTGGAGCTTTATGCTATCCGCCAGGAAAAGGAGGGCTATGTCTGCGGACCGGATACAGTCTGGCAGAAAGAGTTTGAAGAGATGTTTCCCTATGAGGAAACGGAAGATCAGCTTGCGGCCATTGAAGATACGAAACGGGACATGGAGAGCAGTAAGATCATGGATCGTCTCGTGTGTGGAGACGTGGGATACGGAAAAACAGAAATTGCTCTCAGAGCGGCATTTAAGGCCGTACAGGAAAGCAGACAGGTGGTATATCTTGTTCCCACTACTATTCTTGCGCAGCAGCATTATAACACTTTCGTGCAGCGAATGAAGGAGTTTCCGGTCCGGGTGGATCTGCTGTGCCGTTTCCGTACAGCTGCCCAGCAGAAAAAGACCATTGAAGATCTGAAAAAAGGTCAGGTGGATATCGTTATCGGAACCCACAGAGTTCTTTCGAAGGATGTGGAATTTAAAAATCTGGGCCTGCTGATCATAGATGAGGAGCAGCGGTTTGGAGTGACTCATAAAGAGAAAATCAAGCAGCTTAAAAAAGACGTGGATGTGCTTACGCTGACGGCGACGCCGATTCCGAGAACGCTGCACATGAGCCTGATCGGAATCCGGGATATGAGTGTTCTGGAGGAGCCTCCCATTGACAGGATGCCTATTCAGACGTATGTAATGGAATATGATGAGGAAACCGTCCGGGAAGCCATTAGCAGAGAATTACGAAGAGGCGGACAGGTTTATTACGTATATAACCGTGTGAATGATATTGCAGAGATGGCACTTAGAATTTCAAAGCTTCTGCCCGATGCCAGAGTGGACTTTGCCCACGGGCAGATGAGCGAGCGGGAACTGGAGCAGGTGATGTACCAGTTTATTAACGGGGAGATTGATGTTCTGGTATCCACAACTATCATTGAGACGGGACTTGATATTTCCAACGTAAATACAATGATCATTCATGATTCGGACCGTTACGGACTTTCACAGCTGTATCAGCTCAGAGGCCGTATCGGACGGTCAAACAGGACTGCCTATGCATTTTTGATGTACCGGACCAATCAGATGCTGAAGGAAACAGCAGAAAAACGTCTGGCTGCCATCCGGGAGTATACGGATCTTGGGAGCGGCTTTAAGATTGCCATGAGAGATTTGGAACTTCGCGGCGCCGGAAATCTTCTGGGAGCTCAGCAGCACGGACATATGAATGCAGTGGGATATGACCTTTACTGTAAAATGCTCAGTGAGGCGGTCAAAGAGGAAAAAGGAATCCAGACCATGGATGACTTTGATACTACTATTGATCTGTATCTGGATGCCTTTATTCCGGATACGTATATCGGCAATGAATTCCAGAAGCTGGATATTTATAAACGGATTGCGGTGATTGAAAACCAGACAGAATACGATGATATGCTGGAGGAGCTTCTTGACCGGTTTGGCGAGCCTCCCAAGGCAGTACTTAATCTTCTGGCCATTGCCCGGCTGAAAGCGGCTGCCCATCAGGCATATGTGACAGAAATCAAGCAGACAGGAAAAGAAATCCGCCTGACCCTCTATGAAAAGGCAAAGCTGAATCCGGCGGGAATCCCGCAGCTTCTGCAGAAATACAGGAGAGGTCTTCAGTTCAAGGCTGAGCAGGAGCCCAAATTTCTTTTTACTCCCCAGGGAGATGTGATTTTCGCCCTGACAGAATTTGTAGAAGAACTGGGGCGCCTTGTGGAGGAGTAGCATGGAAGTGTGAAAAATATCTGAATTTTTTGAATTATCTTGCCCAATGGATAAAAAGAGTTTATACTCTTAGTATATTTGGGTAACATATGGAGGAAGAGATGAAGAAAACAGTAAAAAGAACAGCAGTGGCAGCAATGGCAGGTGTGATGGCCGCATCTTTGCTTACCGGCTGTGGAGAAAAGAAATTAGACGGAAGTGCCACTGTGGCAACGGTAAACGGAACAGAGATCAAAATGGGTACAGTAAGTCTTGCTGCCCGTTATCAGCAGGCACAGATTGAGGCCATGTATTTAAGTTATTTTGGTTCCGCGACTAATATCTGGGATGATGCTGCAGAAGAAGGAGAGGAGTCCTATGGTGACCAGACGGTTACACAGATTGTGGAGAATCTGGAACGCGAGGAGCTGCTTCGCCAGAAGGCGGCAGATTACCAGGTTGAACTGACAGAAGAGGAAGAGAATGCCATTGCAGAGGCAGCTGCTTCTTTCATGGAGGCAAATACTGAAGAAGCCATTGCGGATCTTGCAGTAACAGAGGATGATGTTAAGACATATCTGGAGCTGATGACTTATCAGTCAAAGATGACAGATGCGCTGTATGAAGAGGCAAATGTGGAAGTTACGGACGAAGAGGCACAGCAGTCAGGATTTACTTATATCAGTATCTCAACAGATGATGAGGAACTGTCAGAGGATGATGTCGCTGCCAAAAAAGAGCAGGCACAGGAGATTCTTGATAAGATAAAAGAGGATCCTTCTGCAGATATGGATGAGATCGCCAAGGAATTTGACGAAACATATTCTGCCCTTTCCGGTACCTTTGATGCTAATGTATCTGAGGATGAGGAAGAAAACAGCAGCGCATATCCGGATGAGGTTATTGAAGTGCTCAGAAGTCTTGAGGAAGGACAGGTGGCAGATGAGCTGATCGAAACAGAGGGCAGTATTTATATTGTACGTTTTGATACAGAGAATGATGAAGAGGCCACAGCTTCCAAGAAGGAATCTTTAAAGAGCGAAAAAGAAAGCGAATACTATAACGGCAAAGTGGATGAGTGGATGGAAGAAGCTGAAATCACAGTAGATGAAAAGGTATTAAAGAACCTGAAGATTACAGATAAGCATAAATATACCATCCAGTACAGCGCAGACGAGACAGAAGAGGCATCTGATGATGAAGCTTCCTCCGAAGAGGTCATTGATGAGGAATCAGATGAAGAAATCATAGATCTGGATAATGCGGACGCAGAAGAGCTTGAAGATTACGGCATCGAGGAAATTGAAGCTGAAGATGCGGAAGACGTTATGTCAGAAGATGAATCTGCAGATGCAGAAGAACTGGAAGAGCCGGTGTCAGAAGATGAAGGCGAAGCTGTAGAAGAAACAGAAGAAAAATGAAATGAAGAGACAGGGCACTGCAATGCGGGGAATATCCGCAGAGCAGTGCTTTTTTATTTTTCAGATCCCTTTCTGAAATGTTGTTCCTCAGGAAACCACCTGGTTTCGTCCGTGCCTTTTTCCATAATAGAGCTTATCATCGGCATATTTAATCAGATCTGTCAGGGTATAACCAGGGGAGAATTCCTCCACTCCAAAGGTCATGGTAACATGGCTTCGCTGGTCTTTATAAATAATATCCAGTTTTTCGATGGCGCTGTTTAAATCTGCGATGAATCTGCTGGCCTCATCGATATTCATACCTGGCAGAAAAAGAAGAAACTCTTCTCCGCCCCACCGGCAGGCAATTCCTCTGTTCTGTACAGTGTCCTGAATAAGCCGTGATAATTCCAACAGAACCTGATCACCGAAATTATGACCGAGAGTATCGTTGATGTTTTTGAAAAGATCAATATCCCCCAGTGCCACACTGAAAACACCGGACGGCCGGGTCTGAATTTCTTTTTCAAGGATATCCACCATATAGCGTCTGTTATAGAGTCCTGTGAGGGCATCTGTGGATGCCTGTCTGCGAAGCTCCTCATTGTAGATCGTAAGCTGTTTTTCTGCTTTCTGGATATTGCTGCTGAAAAGAAGACAGACAACGGTAATCTGCAGAAAAATAAATGTGGTGCTCAGAAGCTGCAGAGGAGTGGAAACCCGTGATTCCAGAGCATATTGTGACGGATAATTCAGACTGTAATAAAACAGATACATTCGAATGGAAAAAAGCAAAATCATGAAGAAAACTTTTTGGGGGACGGAATGGTAAATGGAGAAAAAAACAATAATCATCAGAGGGATGATAAAGTTCTGACCTCCGCAGTCCCATCCGAAATTATAAACAAACGTGCTTGACCAGCCCAGCGCCAGAATAGCATAAATTCCCAGGTTAAAGGAGGCGGCAATGTGATGTGTGAGAAACACGGCAGCAAAGGCCAGCAGCATCCACAGAATTGCCCTGTGAAATTCTCTGTCCATTTGAAAATGCCAGGCAAGAGCCATATAATCGACAAAATATATAATCATAATCCGGTGTGCCCAGCGTAAAACGGAGATAAAATAATGTACAGGCGGATCTGTGTTTTTCTGTGAATAAAATGCTTTGATTTTTTGAATTATTTTCATATCAGATTAATATGGACCCCATTCACCACAACCTCACCTTCCATGGGGATCACCAGACATTTCCTTCCGTCAATGACTCTGGTTTCCACCAGATCGGCACTGAGAGGATCTACCTGGACAACGACTTCCGGTGTTTTGATCTCAAACTTCCGGGTATTGGTGATATTGGAAGCCATGAGAGAGGAATTTTCTCCGGCGGCAGCCTCGTACTGCTGATCAAAGGTCTCCAGCTTTTCTTCTTCCACACCGCATTCCTCAAAAAGGCGGCGTACCTCCGGTTTGGTCAGAACCACCGGATCCGGCAGATCCTTCTGGGCTTCCACAATTTCATTCAGCTTTTCATGGATATTTACAACTGTGTCATAGGCGCAGTTATCGCCCAGAGTTTCTTCGATGAGAGCATTAAAGGAATCTCTCTGCCCTGCAGCCGAAAGAGGTGTGCAGCAGCCGAATAAGGTATCAATAAATTCGCTGCGCATGGTTTCAGCATTTTTTGTGTAATAAAGCAGGCCGTGGATATCGGTGCTTCGGTCGTTGAATACAGGAAAAAGGAATCCAAGATCCGGCATTTCCACGATCCAGTCACGGACACGGTCTTCAATGAGATTGGTCTGAGCATTGTAGCAGAGACCTGCTTTGGAAAGCTTCACAGGACAGATGCTGCAGAGAATATGGTCATAAACCTCATCGGAGGCATCAAACATTTCAGCTCCGTCTGTGGATTTTCCGGGAATATCGTAAACTGCATGAATCAGTATGATATAGTAGTTTTCACCGTAATCGTAATTTTCGATGATTCTGTCATAAAAAGCTTCCAGAAGAGTGTCATCTGTAAGCTTGCTTGCCCGCAGCTTCATCAGAAAATCCTGAGTACCCCCCTCCTGTTCCTGTGCCAGCGGAAATTCCATGTTGATAAGATTTTTTCCAAGGGTGCCGGAAAGGGTTTTGCGAAAAATTTCAAAATATTTAAAGTTTTCCTCTTCGGATAAAGAGAGAAAAGCTTCTTTAAGTTCGGTTTTTTTGTTTTTTTCACCGTCCACGTAACATCCGCAGATCCGGGTTATGGAGCAGTGCTCCGGAGTAAATTGTTTCCTGATTTCAGAAATTTCTTTTTTATTCATGTCTTCACCTCGTGTATAATGAGAGTACAGAAGATTTTTAACAGGTTTGTCATGATTCTGTTTCCCTCAGGAATATTATATCTTGAAATCAACAGCAGGGCAAGGTTTATATTGGAAGGGTGCCCGGGCACAAAAAAAATAGATTGTTACTGTTAGATATATACGAAAAAATAAATTTATGATATGATGGAGCAAAATATTTGATTGTTCTATGTGAAATTTATATGGGAAGGTATTTATGAAACAGAAAAAAAGGAAATTTATTATGAAAAAACTACATTGCATGGTATGCGCATTGCTTATCATTGTGATGATGACAGGGACAGTACAGGCGGCATCCGGCAGCAGCTTTTCCGGCGGGGGGCGTACAGCCAGGAAATATACCATATCCTTATATGACCGTAATGGTGTGATGACACAGCAGGTCCTCAGGAAAAAAGGGGCTTCTTTTACGCTGCCGGCCAGAAAAAATCCAAAGGGAAAAACTTTCCTGGGATGGGCTTTGTCACCGAAAAAGACAGTACCGGACTATACAGCAGGAGAGAATATTTATGTTCTGAGAAATGTGAAGCTATATCCGGTTTATTATAACTGCGGTAATGCGAAGACAACAGAATGGGGAAACCTTCCCCGACTGAACATGTCTAAATATAAAATGGTGATTTTTGTGGGAGATTCCCGGACTCATCGCATGGGACTCCGCTTTGATCAGGATGAAAGTACAGAGGGAATGACAGAAGTCAGATTTATCGGGCACGGTGGCGCAAAGCTTCACTGGCTGCAGAATTCAGCTTTCAGAGAACTTATTAATATGGTGGATCAGTGCAACCGGGAGGATAAGAGCAAAAGGAAAATTGCTGTTGTAATTAATCTGGGGGTAAATGATCTATCGCATAAATACAGGAAAGTTGTGAATCCGGACCGGATTTCAGACACTTATGCTGCCTACATGAATATGCTGGGAAGCACTCTGACCGCAAAAAACTGCAGATTATTTTATATGTCAGTAAATCCGACAAACTGTAAGATGTCTGTCACGGAAGGAGTGAGAAAGGCGGGGGAAATCTGCCGTTTTAATACTCTTCTGAAAAAAAGCTGTCCAGACAGTATAAATGGATTAACTGTACGGATTATTTAACACGTACAGGGTATTCTTTTGACAGCGGTGTGGAACAGGAAAGCGGAAATGATGACGGTGTCCACTATACGGAGGCCACTTACCAGTCGATTTACCGTTATTGTATTCAGATAATAAATAAAAGCTGAACTTTATAACGTTACCATGAAAATGCACAAAATCAGATTGTTTTTCCCTGAAAAAATATTCATAGTGTTAAGAAATTTATAGGAAGAGCCAAAAATTTTATATTTTCTTTATAATCTGAACTTGATAAAATGTAAATCAAGAAAGCGGCAGACATGATATGACCGCAAAATAAAAGGAGGATGTATAATCATGAAAAGAAAATTTTTGGCTGGCTTACTTTGCGTAGCAATGGGTGTTACCACACTGGCTGGAGCTACATCTGTATTTGCAGAAGAAGCAGAAGCTGCTGCAGTTGACATGGAAGGTGTAGATGTAGAGAATACCAAAATCGGTATCAGCATTTATCAGTTCGCTGATAACTTCATGACACTGTATCGTACAGAGCTGGTTCGTTACTTGACAGAAGACCTTGGATTCAAAGAGGAAAACATCGTAGTTCAGGATGGTAAAAATGACCAGGCTGAGCAGACAAACCAGATCAACAACTTCATCACAGATCAGGTTGACGTTATGATTCTGAACCTTGTTCAGTCTTCCTCCGCTCCGCAGATCACAGACCTTTGCAACGATGCAGGAATTCCTGTTGTTTACATTAACCGTCAGCCGGATGAAACAGAATCTGACAGATGGGCAGCTGAAGGAATCAAAGCTACATACGTAGGTGCTGACGCAAGACAGTCCGGTACATTCCAGGGCGAAGAAATCCTTGAAACAGCAAACGGCGGCGATATCAACGGCGACGGCAAAGTATCCTATATCATGGTTCAGGGTGACCCGGAGAACGTAGATGCTCAGTACAGAACAGAGTACTCCATCAAAGCTCTTACAGACGCCGGAACAGAAGTTGAAGAACTTCTTCTTCAGAGAGGTGACTGGGATCAGGCTAAAGGCCAGCAGATCACACAGGACGCTCTGACACAGTTTGGTGATCAGGTAGAAGTTGTATTCTGCAACAACGACGCAATGGCACTTGGTGCAAAACAGGCTATCGAAGCAGCAGGCAGAGTTATTAACGAAGATATCTACTTAGTAGGTGTTGACGCTCTTACAGACGCTGTTCAGAGCATCGTTGACGGCAAATTTACAGGTACTGTATTTAACGATCATTTCGGCCAGGCTCAGACAGCAGCTCAGATGGCAGTTAAATATCTGAAGGGTGAAGAAGTTGACCCAATCAACATGGTTGACTATGTAAAAGTTACCGCTGACAACGCAGAAGAAATTCTTGCAAAAATCCAGTAATAAGATTTAGAATTACGGTTTTTGAAGAAAGCGTAATAAAATGTTGGGTGTGTCGATGAGGGCACACCCAATTTTATGAAAAGGTCAGAAATTGCCGCTGTGAACAGCAGCAGGAAATTTGGTGAAAGGAGAGAGTGGAATGGCAGAATATAGATTGGAGATGCGCGGCGTAAGCAAAAGCTTTCCCGGCGTCAAAGCACTGGATCAGGCAGTCCTGAAAGTGCGTCCGGGTACTGTCCATGCTCTTATGGGAGAAAACGGTGCAGGTAAATCTACTTTAATGAAGTGCCTGTTCGGTATTTACCATATGGACGAAGGCGAAGTATATGTTGATGGTGAGAAAGTTACCATCGCCAATCCGGATGAAGCATTACATAAAGGCCTTGCCATGGTGCATCAGGAGCTGCAGCCGGTACCGGCACGTACCATCGCAGAGAATATGTACCTTGGACGTTACCCGACGAAATCAGTGGGGCCGATTAAGGTTATTGATCACAAAACAATGAATGAAGAGGCGAAAAAGTGGCTGGATAATGTAAAAATGCCCTTTGACCCGAAGAAAAAGCTTGGAGATTTATCCATTTCACAGATGCAGTCCGTAGAAATCGCAAAAGCAGTTTCTCAGGAAGCAAAACTGATTATTCTTGATGAGCCGACCTCTTCCCTGACGGATAATGAGGTTGAGGCATTATTCCGAATTGTCCGCGACCTGCGTGACAGAGGAGTATCTTTTGTATTTATTTCCCATAAGATGGCGGAGCTGCGCCGGATATCTGATGATATTACTATCATGCGAGACGGTACCTATGTAGGAACATGGGAAATGAAAAACATCAGTGATGATGAAATCGTAAAACAGATGGTTGGACGTGAGCTGACCAATATTTATCCGCCGCTGGATAACCAGCCGGGTGATGTACTTCTGGAAGTAAACAATTTTACAAGTATTCATGACAATTCCTTTAAGGACTGTTCCTTTAAGCTGAGAAAGGGAGAGATTCTTGGATTTGGAGGTCTTGTAGGTGCACAGCGTACGGAACTGATGGAAGCAATTTTCGGAATCCGTCATATCACCAGCGGAGAAATTAAATTAAACGGAAAGAAACTGGACATTAAGCGGCCGCAGGATGCCATCAATAACGGCATCGGAATGATTACCGAGGACCGCCGCGGTTCCGGAATCCTTGGCTGTCTGTCCATTGCAGATAACGTATCCATTGCCTCCCTGAATCATTATCTGGAAGCAGGGATTAAGCTGAACAAGAGAAAAATCGAAGATCTTGTTCAGGATAATGTGGCAAAACTGAGCATTAAAACTCCGGACAGCAAAACACTGATTCAGTCCCTGTCCGGTGGTAACCAGCAGAAAGTAATCATTTCCCGCTGGCTGGCAAATAACCCGGATGTTCTCATCATGGATGAGCCTACACGAGGAATCGACGTAGGTGCCAAATATGAGATCTATCAGATTATGATCAAACTCGCAAAACAGGGGAAAGGTATTATCATGATTTCTTCAGAAATGGCGGAGCTTATAGGTGTTTCAAACCGTATTATGGTTATGTGTAACGGCAGAATCACCGGTGAGGTTTCCGGTGAAGATTCAACGCAGGAAAAAATCATGCATTATGCCGCTCAGTTCTAAGAAAAGGAGGAGAAAAGATGGATAAATCAAAGAAAATAGATATTAAAGAGCTTCTGCTTAATAACGGAATTATTGTTCTGCTTCTGATTCTGGTAGCATACGTAAGCATCACAGTTCCTACATTCAGAAGTATGAGAAACATCATGAACCTGGCAATCAATGCCGCACCCCGTGTTATCATCGCACTTGGTGTCAGCGGCTGTCTGATCACAAAGGGTACGGACCTTTCCGCAGGTCGTGCGGTTGGTTTAAGTGCATGTCTGGCAGGTATCATGCTTCAGAAACCGGATGCACCCGGTAAAGTATGGCCGGACTTCCCGGTTCTTAATGTATTTATTGTACTGATTATTGTAATGGTAATCTGTGCAATTTTCGGTCTGATCAACGGTATCGTAATTTCTTACCTTAACGTACCGGCATTCATCGGTACCCTTGGTATGCAGCTCATTATTTATGGTATTGCACTGGTTATTACAAACTCTGTTCCGATCGGTGGTTACCGTGCAGATTATATCACTGTAACACAGGGCAAGATTGCCGGAATTCCGGTATTGTTCATTTATCTTGTAATTGCAGCAGCTATTTTCTGGTTTGTATATAATTACACCCGTCATGGAAAATACATGTATGCCATCGGTGGAAACGAAGTGGCAGCAGAGGTTTCCGGTGTAAATGTAAAGAAAACCAAAATTATCATTTATGTAACAGCAGCTTGTATGTATGCAATTGCCGGTTTCCTTCTTGGTGGAAAATCCGGTGGTACCAGTGTTAACATGGGACAGGGCTACGAGCTGGAAGCGATTGCAGCATGTACCATCGGTGGTGTTTCCGTTAACGGTGGTATCGGTAAAGTTTCCGGTGTTATCATCGGTGTTGCCGTATTCGAGCTTCTGAAATCCGCACTTCAGTTCCTGGGCGTTAACACAAACTATCAGTACATCGCACAGGGCGTGGTTATCGTAGTTGCTATTGCACTGGATATCCGTAAATATATTGCAAAGAAATAAAATCATACCTTATGGTATAAAAAAGGATGTTGCAAAATTCGCAGCTTGAATTTTGCAGCATCCATTTTTTATATATTGATGCTGGTTGAGTTTCGCTTAACCTTCAGTCGGTTTAATGCTCTGGCCAGGTTTGCCTGTGCAGTCTGGTATTCCTGAATACTTTTTTTCTGAAGCATGGCTTCCATGGCTTCGTCCCTGGCGCGCTGAGCCCGGTTTGCATCGATTTCCTCGGGACGCTCTGCGGTACCCACCATGACCATTACATCGTTATCCTCTATTTTCATAATACCGGAGGAAACGGCAACGGTTTTGAATTCTTCTCCGGGAACGCGGTATTTCAGCTCTCCCGGTACGATGGCAGCGATCATATTGTTATGATATGCCTGGATCCCCATCTGTCCGGTGGGAAGAGGAACGATAAGAGATTCGCACTGTCCGTCAAAAAAATCGCGGTCCATGGCCAGAATCTGTAATCGAAAGTTCTGCATTACAGCTCACCCTCCTCCATTTTCTTTGCCTTGGCAATGACGTCATCGAGCGTTCCGACGTTGTAGAAGGCAGCCTCCGGATAATCATCCATTTCCCCGTCTACAATTGCTTTAAAGCCTCTCAGGGTTTCTGCGAGGGGAACATATGCACCGGGATTTCCGGTGAATTTTTCTGCCACGTACATGGGCTGAGAAAGAAAACGCTGTATTTTACGGGCACGGTTAACGGTAGCTTTATCCTCGTCACTTAATTCATCCATACCCAGGATTGCAATGATATCCTGAAGCTCGCTGTATTTCTGGAGAGTTTCCTGAACCCGGCGGGCAATAGTATAATGCTCTTCACCTACGAAGTCAGGCTCCAGAATACGGGAGGTGGATTCCAGAGGATCCACAGCCGGATAAATACCCTGCTCAGAAATTTTACGGCTGAGAACGGTGGTGGCATCCAGATGGCTGAAGGTGGTTGCCGGAGCCGGGTCTGTCAGGTCGTCTGCAGGAACGTAAACTGCCTGTACGGAGGTGACGGATCCGTTGGCCGTGGATGTGATACGCTCCTGAAGCTCACCCATTTCGTTTGCAAGAGTCGGCTGATAACCAACGGCAGAAGGCATACGTCCCAGCAAAGTGGAAACCTCACTTCCTGCCTGTACGAAACGGAAAATATTATCGATGAACAGCAGCACATCTCTGTGCTCCTCATCACGGAAATGCTCTGCCATTGTAAGTCCGGTAAGTGCCACACGCATACGGACGCCGGGAGATTCATTCATCTGCCCGAATACGAGAGCAGTTTTGTCTGCCACAATGCTGCCCTGCATTTCACGCCAGAGGTCGTTTCCCTCACGGCTTCGTTCGCCCACACCGGTGAATACGGAATATCCGCTGTGCTCCATGGCAACATTGTGGATCAACTCCTGGATCAGAACGGTTTTTCCTACGCCGGCACCGCCGAACAGACCGATCTTTCCTCCGCGGGGATAAGGCTCCAGAAGATCGATTACCTTGATTCCTGTTTCCAGAATCTCTACAACAGGGCTCTGATCTTCAAAAGCAGGCGGTTTGCGGTAAATACTTTTTTTCGGTGTATCTGCCGGGAGAGGTTCACCGCCGTCAATGGGATCTCCCAGAACGTTGAACATTCTTCCAAGGGTACTGCTTCCCACAGGAACTTCAATGCTGTGACCCGGAGCGGTAACAGTCATTCCTCTGGCAAGGCCCTCACTTTCTGCAAGCATGATACAGCGCACAGAGTTTTCGCCGGTGTGTTGTGCCACCTCCATAACACGGGTTGAATTTTCCACTTCTACATAAAGTGCTTCTCTGATTTTCGGAAGATATCCGTCCGAAAATTCCACGTCAATGACCGGACCGGAAATCTGTGCAATGATTCCTGTTTTCATGATGAATACACTTCCTTTCTTTTTTTGTTCTTTTGTGCCCGGGCGCCGGCGGAAATTTCGGTGATTTCCTGTGTAATGGCGGCCTGACGCACACGGTTATACTGAAGAGACAGCTCAGCAAGCAGCTCCTCCGCATTTCGATTGGCGGAATCCATAGCAGTCATACGGGCGTTTTGTTCGCTGCAGAAGCTGTCGATTAAAGTACTGTAAATAAAACCGGATAAATAAGTGGGAATGATCTGTTCCAGCACAAATACTTCTGACGGGAAAAACTCAAAGGCTTTTTCCACCGGCCGTTCTGTGGAATCGGCAAAGTGATTTCTGTGGAAGGGCAGGATTCGTGTGGTAACAGCTTCGGAGGATATGGAATTTTCCATATTTGTATAAATAACAAAAATTTTCTTTAAAACTCCCTTGTCGTATTCATCCAGAAGTATGGAAGCAATTTCTCTCGCACGCTGAAGAGTAGGATTCTGCGCGGTGTAGAGAAAGCTTTTTTCTATGGGAATATGGTGCTGCGCAAAGTAGTGCCGTCCATATTCACCTACCACATAAAGCTTTGTATCCTCATGTTCATTGAGAAGCTTAAGAGCTTCTTTGATCACATTCTGGTTATAGGCACCTGCCAGACCTTTGTCTGCGGTAATGACCAGACAGCCGTAGGTACCCTCCAGAGGTTTTTGATCCATTGGATAAAAATAACGGCTGTCTACTTCATTTCCGGTACGGAAGATACGCTTGATCTCGCTGCGAAGCGCATCGAAATAAGGACGGGTCTTTTCCAGGTCACTTTTGGCTTTGCGCATTTTTGTGGAAGCAATCAGATACATGGCGTTTGTGATTTTCTGCGTATCTTTTACACTGGCAATACGGTCTTTGATTTCCTTTGTGTTAGCCATGATTATTCACCGCTTTCTGCTGCAGTTTTCTGCCTGTATTCTGCCAGGTATTCTTCGGACAGCCGGAGAATGGATGCCCTCATATCGCTGCTTAGCTGTCCGGTGGAATCAATTTCGCTGATCAGGCTCTGTGCATGAGATCGGGCATAAGCAAGAAGACCCTCCTGAAATCCGTGGATTTCTTTTTCGGGAATTTCCTGCATGATGTGGTTCAGGGCAGCTACAAGGGTGATAACCTGCTCATGCTGCTTCAGAGGATGGTACTGAGGCTGGCGCAGAAGCTGCATCAGACCCTGTCCGTACTGAAGCTGACGTTTGGTTGTCTCATCCAGATCGCTGGCAAACTGAGTAAATACTTCCATCTCACGGTATTGTGCCAGATCCAGACGAATGGCACCGGCCGCTTTTCTCATGGCTGAGGTCTGGGCAGCACGGCCTACACGGGATACGGAAAGGCCTACGTTGACGGCCGGACGCTGACCGGAGAAAAACAGATCGCTTTCCAGGAAAATCTGTCCGTCTGTGATGGAAATAATATTTGTGGGAATGTAGGCGGATACGTCTCCGGCCTGTGTTTCCACAATGGGAAGAGCGGTCATGGAACCGCCGCCTTTTTCATCGGAAAGATGAGCGGAACGTTCCAGAAGTCTGGAATGCAGATAAAACACGTCTCCGGGATAAGCTTCACGGCCCGGGGAACGTTCCAGCAGAAGGCTCAGTGCACGGTATGCAATGGCATGCTTTGACAGGTCATCATACACGATCAGGACATCTCTGCCCTTTTCCATAAAGTATTCTGCAATGGCGCATCCTGCATAAGGTGCGATATATTGAAGAGATGCCGCGTCGCTGGCAGTGGCGCTTACAACGATACAGTAGTCCATGGCATCACGCTTCTTCAGATTTTGCACAAGCTGGGCTACAGAGCTTGCTTTCTGCCCGATGGCAACGTAGATACAGATAACATCCTTGCCCTTCTGATTGAGAATGGTATCAAGGGCTATGGCGGTTTTGCCTGTCTGCCTGTCACCGATGATCAGTTCACGCTGTCCGCGGCCAATGGGAAACATGGCATCAATGGCCAGAAGACCTGTTTCCATAGGTTTATCAACCGGCTGTCTGTCCAGGATTCCCGGTGCCGGATTTTCAATGGGACGATATGCATCGGAGGTGATCTCGCCCTTTCCGTCAATAGGCTGTCCAAGAGCATCGACTACACGTCCAAGGAATTCGTCTCCGGCGGGAACACCTGCGGTTTTTCCGGTGCGGCGGACAATGCTTCCCTGAGCGACCTCGTCTCCGTCTCCGAAGAGTACACAGCCGATATGATCACGCTGAAGATCCATGACCATACCTTTTACGCCGTTGTCAAATAACAGGATCTCTCCGTATGTGGCGTGGTCCAGTCCCTTTACGGTGGCAATTTCATCACCTACGGAAATAACCTTTCCCACTTCTTCGGAATAAATTTCAGGAGTCCAGCTGGCGGCAGCATCCTTCATGAGCGGAATGATCCGTTCCTGCCCGGGATCCAGCTGGCTCAGACGTTCTCTGAACTGACGAATACGGCTTTCCAGGCTCCAGTCATATACTGCATCACCTACCTGCAGACGGAAGCCGTTTGAAAGAGCCTCATCCTTTTCCCAGACCAGCTCCATTTCCTGATGGTAAGCTTTGGAAAGGAAGGTGAGGAAACGTTTTTTCTGCTCTTCAGAAGGCTCTGCGCTGCTTCTCAGAATTGCTTTTTTTTCTGTTAATTCATTGTTTGTCATGGCCATCCTCCTTTTCTGCTATATCAAGGAACTGGTCGTAAACATCATTCTGGGAAAGAAGTAATTTTTCGGTTGCTGTCATGGCCATATCCATAAGCTCCTGCTGGGCGGAAGCCATGATTTTTTCTTTTTCCCGTTCAGAAGCCGTTTTGGCGTCAGCCAGGATTTTGTCAGCCTGTTTTTTGGCCTCGGCAAGCTGGCGGCTTGTGGAAGCGGCAATTTCCTTCTGGGCAGCCTCCTGTTTCTGAAGGATCTGTGCATCAGCTGTTTTCAGCTTTTCGGCGTAGCTTTTCTGCAGATTATCTGCATCCTGCAGCTTTTCTGCAGCCTGTGTATCCATGTCCTGATAATGCTTTTCCCGCTGCTCCATGAAATTTTTGACAGGTTTATACAGCAGTATATATAATCCTCCGGCCAGAATAGAGAAGTTCAGTAAATGCAGCAGAATCTGCTGCCAGTCTATATTCAGTGGAATATTCATATTCTACCAGCCTTTCTTACAATACGAAAATAATCAGGATAACTGCCAGTAATGCATAAATGATAGCGGTTTCAATAAATACAAGACCTAACATAAAGGTGGTACGGATTTTTCCCTCTGCTTCCGGCTGACGGGAAATACCTTCTACAGATTTGGAGGCTGCGAGACCCATGGCAATGGCACCGCCGCCTGCTGCAAGACCGATGGCGATAGCTACTGCAATAGCTTTGCTGCTGGTAACCATGCCGTCAGAGGAGGTGTCCTCTATAGAAGCTTCAGTGGTGGTTTCAACTGCATCGTCAGAGCCTGCAAAAGCTATCAGCGGCATGGTGCAGGAAAGTAAAACAGTCATAGCCAGGATCATCATAATATTTTTTTTCTTGGATAATAATTTCATTTTTTTGTCCTCCTTAGTTTTGGGGTGTTTTTTTATTTACAGCAGGTTCGGCCATTTCGCCGTAGAATAATGCTGTTAACATGGTAAGCACATAGCTCTGAATGAGAGCGTGAAGTGCTGTGAATAAAATACCTACAATAACAGGCAGGACATAGCTGAGTGTTATGTAGTAGTAAACCAGCTCGGTGACCAGAAGTCCGCTGAGCAAAGCACCGAAGAGACGGAAGCTCATGGAGATCGGCAGGGAAAATTCCTTTAATGTGCTTAGGATCCCTTTGAATCCGTTTTCTGCAATACCGCCGGACATAATGACCAGATAAGAGAGGCATCCCAGTGAGATAGCCGCGTTGACATCTGCCAGCGGAGCGGACAGGGTAATGGATCTGCCGGCTGTGGTGATACCCTGCAGACCGAATAATTCAAACAGAGTTCCCACAAAGATGTAGGCACCTGCCGCAAAAATATATGCCCCGAGAAATTTGTTTCTGTGGGGACTGTTGGTTTTGGCCATATTGTCAAACATGCCTACGAGCTGTTCCAGTACAAGCTGGAATTTACCCGGAACGTATTGAAACTTCGGAATAACAAAGATCCGGATACACAATGCAGCCAGCAATAATAGGACGGTGACTGTAATGGCAGAAATCAGTCCGGGGTTAACATCTTTAAGTCCGAACAGGCTGATGCGGTTTGCATCATGCAGCACTGCATCACGCATGGCGGCCTTAACGGATTCTTCTTTTTTGCCGGAACTGCCGGTCAGAACACTTCCAATGGCAAGAACAGCAATAACTGCCAGCCAGAGAAGCAGACCAACTTTTTTCTTTTTTGCTTTCATTTTTCCCTCCTGACATTTTATTTTGTTAAAACTTTCACTGGATACGCATTTATTTTAGTCCCTTCTTTAATATAGTCAAGCGTTAAATTTTACAAAAATTCCTTCAAATTATATTAGAAATATGTCAATTTACGAATTTTTTGATATAATGAAAAGTAATAGGAAAGTATAAAATCTGTTTGCGATAAATGGAGCAGGAAAGGAAACCGGATGGAATTATACAATATATTACTGGTAGATGATGAGGCGGATGTGCTGCAGGCCATGAAAAAAAAGATTGACTGGGAGGCAATGGGCTTTTGTCTGGCAGGTATGGCGGAAAATGGTCAGGAGGCACTGGAGCTGGCAGAGCAGATGCACATAGATGTGGTTATGACGGATATAAAAATGCCGTATATGGATGGCCTTACGCTGTGCAGAAAATTAAAAGAAAATTATCGTAATATGAAAGTGGTGATCTATTCCGGCTTTGATGAATTTGAATATGCCAGAGAGGCAGTTCATCTGGAGGCCGAGGAGTATCTTCTTAAGCCCATCAGTTCCCGGGATATGGAAAAGGTGTTCCGGCGGATCAAAGAAAAACTGGACCAGGAATTTGATGAGCACAGAAACCTGAACCGGCTTTATGATTATTATCAGAAAAGTCTTCCTGCCATGCAGGAACAGCTTGTGATGAGCATTCTGGAGGGAAAGACTACCGGAGACAGGGCGGTGCAGATGCTGAAAACGTATGATATGAAGCTGGAGGCGCCTCATTATGTGGTTTCCATTTTGTATGCGGAGGCAAACGCAAAGGAGAATCAGGAAACTGCTCCGCTTCTGAATCTTTCTCTCAGGGAGATCGCCAAAGAGTATCTTCAGGAAAAGACGGGCTTTTACAGTAATATTTTTCTTGATGAGGTAATTCTGGTATTTATGCTGGATGACAGAGAGCAGGTGGAAGAAGTACTGTATCATCTGGATCAGATCTGCAAAATCGGCGGAAGAGTTCTTGGGGTGCCTGTAACGGCTGCTGTGGGGCAGCCCTGCGATTCTCTGGATCTTCTTACCTCCTCTTATCAGGAAGCCAGAAATGCCATGGAATACCGCACGATTATGAGCGGAAGCCAGGTTCTTTATATTAATGATATTGAACCAAGCCCCATGGATGCAGTTTCGCTTATGGAGTATGATTTTCAGAATCTTGTCCGTGCTGTAAAGCTGGGAGACCGTGATGAAACAGATGCAGCGATCAGCCAGTTTATGGACAGTTTCAGAGAATTATCCATTACACCAAACCAGTATCAGCTTTTATGTATGGAACTGACTACAGAGCTGATGAAGATCGGGCGTTCCTATAAGCTGAGAACCCGGCAGATTTTTGGAGAACAGAATCATATTCCGTGGCAGGAATTGTATAAACATTTGTCGGTGGATGAACTGGAAAGCTGGCTGAAACAGATCTGTACAAATCTCCGTCGGACTATACGCCATGAAAGGACAGACTCTGCTGTCCGTCTGACAGATCAGGCAAAGGCATACATAGAGGATCACTATAAGGAGAGCGATCTTTCAGCGGAGACCCTGTGCCGCCATCTGAACGTGAGCGCTGCTTATTTTTCCACTATTTTCAAGAGGGAAGTGGGATTAAGCTTCGTTGCCTATCTGACAAAAATACGACTGGAACATGCAGTAGAGCTGCTTTCCACAACGCAGGATAAGACATATGTGATCGCAGAGGCAGTAGGCTATGCGGAGCCAAATTATTTCAGCTATGTATTTAAAAAGCAGTATGGCATTTCTCCGTCAAAATACAGGGCGAACCTGAAAGAACAGGGAGAACAGGGAGAATGAGATATTTTTTGAGAAAGTGGCGGAAATTCCGGGATTCCATACTGAACCGGGGAATGCAGTTTATGATGTCGGTTACTTTTACGGCGGTGGCCATTGTGGGAATGGTTTTTATTGGTTTTTTCCTTGTGCAGAGCTATGGAAAAGCAACAGAGGAAATTGTTCTTGATAACAGTCAGCAGCTTCTGAATCAGGTGGAAATCAACCTGACTACTTATCTGCGCAATATGATGAGGATTTCTGATGCCATGTATTACAACGTAATCAAAAATATGGATTTAAACGAAAGCGACATGAGTCAGGAATTGAATCTGCTTTATGAAGTAAACAAAGATAATCTTGTCAGTCTGGCATGCTTCACGGAAGATGGAGAGCTTATCGGGGCAGCGCCTGTGGGAACGGTAAAATCAGACGTTAATGTGACAGAGCAGAGCTGGTTTACCAGTGCCCGGGATAAGATGGAAAATCTGCATTTTTCCCAGCTTCATGTTCAGAATATTTTTGAAAACAGCAATAACCGGTATTATTGGGTGGTATCGTTGAGCCGTGGTGTGGAGCTGAGCAGTAATGGTAAAGTATCCGGCGGAATTTTTCTTGTCGATATGGATTTCAGTGGAATCCAACAGCTTTTTGCAAAGGTTAACAGTCAGGAAATGGGGTATGTTTATCTTATTAACAGTGATGGAGAGATTATTTATCATCCCCGCCAGAACCTGATTTTTTCAAATATGATCCAGGAGAATAATCTGGCTGCCAGTCAGTACGATGATGGCGTGTACCGGGAAAATTTCAATGGTGAAGAACGGATTGTAGTTGCAAAAACTGTTGGATATACAGGATGGAAAATCATCAGTGTCACACCCAAAAAGAACTTTTATCAGAATTATAACAGGACAAGAGTGATGGCTATGATGATCATTATTTTAGCTATTCTTGTTTTAATATTTGTTAATCAGTTTGTGGCAATACGAGTTTCTCTTCCGCTGAAGCGTCTGGAAGATTCACTTCAGGGAATCGGGGTTGAAAACGAGTCGGAGATATATATCGGCGGTCCGCCGGAGATTCAGCATCTGGGTGAAACTATCCGTTCTATGGTGGTTCAGCTTCGGAAATTAACGGATGATATTGTGCGGGAGCAGCAGGAAAAGCAGAAGAGTGAACTGGATGCTCTGCAGTCTCAGATTAATCCTCATTTCCTTTATAATACCCTGGATTCCATTATGTGGATGGTGGAAGCAGAACAGTATGAGGATGCTATTTCCATGGTCCAGGCTCTGGGAAGGCTTTTCAGAATCAGTCTTTCAAAGGGCAAGAATATCATTACCATAGGTGAGGAACTGCAGCACGCAAAGAGTTATCTTTCCATTCAGAAATACCGTTATAAAAATAAATTCACCTCTTATTTCGATGTTGAGGAAGGGATTGAGAAGTATAAAACCATCAAACTTATCATTCAGCCTCTTGTGGAAAATGCCATTTATTATGGTATGGAATATATGGACGGGGAGGGAGAAATCCGTATTCATGCCTATACCGCAGGAGAGGATCTGTTTATTGATGTGGAAGATAACGGGCCTGGCATGACAGAGGAGCAGGTAAGCCATCTTCTCACAGATGATACCCGCAGAAGGAGCCGCGGATCCGGAATCGGCATACGTAATGTACATCAGCGTATCCAGCTTTACTTTGGTGTGGAATACGGGCTGGAGATCAGCAGTGAACCGGATGAAGGCACAAGAGTGAGGATTCATTTGCCCAGAACGGAAGAAATGACGGAAAAACGGAAGGGAGAAGTCCAATGATCAGGAAATACTGGAAAATACAGGTTGTCATCCTGCTGGCTGTTCTGGTGCTGTGCGGTTTTTATTATTATGGGGTGACGCGTGTTACTCCGGAAAAAGAAAGAGAGACATATTCGGTGATTCTTTATCAGCATACAGATAATGAATGGGCAGCGCTTATGCAGGGGGTTCGTCAGGCAGAAAAGGATTTTGATCTTGACGTAAATTATATCACCATGGGAAGTGAGGATAACGGGCAGGATCAGGCGGAGCTGATTAAAAGAGAGCTGAAAAAAAACGTGGACGGAATTCTTCTTGCCGCGGCAGACAGTGAGTTCCTTGAAAAGGAACTAAAGGAAATTCCGGGAATCAATACACTTCTTACAGTGGAAACAGGAGCCGGTGACAGCTATGTGAAAATATCGGGAGACGATTATCAGATGGGCTACGATCTGGGAAAAAAGATTGCGGAAGATATAAAAGAGGATGAGGACACTCCCATGAAGGAGGTTCTCATTGTCCGTGAATATCTGGAACGGGACAGTGTAGCTCTGCGATATGAAGGGCTGACAGATGCACTAAGTGATTCCGACGGAGATTTTACTGTCAAAGAAGTGGCACGGGGAGATGGCGATTTCAGCCTCCGGCTTCTGATAGAGACAAGGCTTGTGCGCAGTGGAATTTACGTGGCGGCACTGGATAAGTTCTGCACAGAGGAAGCTGTTGCGGCGCGGGAATCAAAACAGACCCGGGTGGAAAATTCCGCAGACGGAATTAAGGTTTACGGAATCGGAAATACTACCCAGATCGTCAGTGACCTTGACAGTGGAAAACTGGAAGCTCTGGTGTATCAGAATGAGTTTAACATGGGTTACGAAGGAATTCAGGCCATACTTAATAAGAACAAAAAGGGATATACCCTCAGCGACTATGATATTCCTCATAAGCTGGTGACGCGGGATACCTTATATGAAAAAGAAAACGAAAGACTGCTTTTCCCAAGTGTATAAATACAGCAGAAAGACGTACAGATATTTTTCGTAAACGTATCAGGAAAGGAAGAAAATATGAAAAAAATCCGGATGAAAACAGGACAGGTGATACTGCTGGCTATGTCTGCGGCAGTGGCTTTTTCAGGATGCGGCGGAAGCGGAGGCCTTCGGGAAGAAAAACAGAAAAGCCTGAAAATAGGAGTGAGCGTGTACGATCAGTATGATACATTTGTCGCCGAACTGGTATCATATCTGCAGACTTATGCAAAGGAAAAAGAGAAGGAATGGGGAATTACCATCAGTCTCGAAATCCAGAATGCCAATAACAGTCAGATGGTACAGAATGATCAGATGGATGATTTTATCAGTGACGGATTTGACATTGCCTGTATTAATCTTGTGGACCGGACGGATGCCTCCACCATTATTGAAAAGGCCAAAAGCAGTGATGTACCGGTGATTTTCTTTAACCGGGAGCTGGTTAAGGAGGATCTGGAACGATGGGAAAAGTTGTATTATGTGGGGGCAGATGCCTTTGAATCCGGACAGCTTCAGGGAAATATCCTTGTGGAGGAATGCAAAAAGAATTTCAGTAAGATTGACAAAAACGGTGACGGAATCCTTCAGTACGTAATGCTGGAGGGGGAAGCCGGACACAATGACTCCATGGTCCGCAGTATGTATGTGATCAATGAAATTACGGAAAGAGGATATCTGGTGAAGCGTCTGGCGGATGAGATCGCCAACTGGAACCGGGATCAGGCAGTCACGAAAATGAAGCAGTTTCTGGATAAATATGGAGACGAAATAGAAATTGTTCTGGCAAATAATGACGATATGGCGCTGGGAGCAATTGATGCTCTGAAAGCAGCGGGTATTTCGGCAAAGGATGAAAACTGGCCTACAATTCTGGGAATTGACGGAACGACGGTGGGGCTGGAAGCTGTGGAAAAAGGAGAAATGCTGGGAACGGTTCTCAACGATTATAAAGGTCAGGCAAGAGGAATTCTGGAGCTTGCCTGGGCGCTTAAGAATGACACGGAGGTTCCGGAAGAGTTTGAGCTTCAGGAGGGAAAATATATTCGTCTTCCATATAAAGCAGTGACAAAAGAAAATCTTATGCAGATTCAGATGGAGATGATGAATTAAAAAAATCTCCCGGGATTATTTTACGTATATTTAACCGTTTGACGAAAGAACATTTAAAAATGCACTGATATAATAACGCTTGTCAAAAAGAAAAAATCTATGGTTTAAAGAATAAAGACCTCAGGAGGAGAAAATTTTTATGAAAGCGAAAAAAATCAGTGCAATTTTATTGACAGCAGCAATGACCCTTTCCTGTGCAATGACGGCTCAGGCAGTTATGGCAGCAGAGGATTCCGCGGCAGAAGAAACGGCTGCACCAAAGTACATTTTCCTGTTTATCGGAGACGGAATGAGTTATCCGCAGATCCAGACCACTAATTATTATCTGAGCGCTATGGCAGACGACGGAGATGAAATTCTTACCAGTCAGAGCAATCTTAATATGATGAATTTTCCGGTGGCAGGTTCTGCGCAGACTTACGACAGTACCTCTTTCTGTCCGGATTCCGCATCTACAGCTACATCCATTTCCACAGGTCATAAAACCTACAGCGGAACGATCAATATGGATGAAAAGATGGAAACTCCCTATGAGACCATTGCAGAAAAGCTGAAGAAACAGCTGGGCTATAAAGTGGGAATTCTTTCTTCCGTTAATCTCAATCATGCTACACCGGCTGCTTTTTATGCCCATCAGGCATCCAGAAACAGCTATTATGAAATCGGAGAAGAACTGATCGCCAGTGATTTTGATTATTTTGCAGGAGGTGGTCTGAAAAAGACTACAGGTGACGAAGGAGATAAGACCGATCTTTATGAACTGGCAGAAGAGGCAGGCTACAAAGTGATAAAAACAAAAGCTGAGGCAGAGGCTCTGACTGCAGAGGACGGAAAAGCTATTGTCATTGACGAGACACTTGCAGACAGTGATGCTATGAGCTATGACATGGATCTGGAGGACGGAGAATGGGCCCTGGCAGATTACGTGGAAAAAGGAATTGAGGTTCTGGATAATGATACGGGCTTCTTTATGATGGTAGAAGGCGGTAAAATTGACTGGGCATGTCATGCAAATGATGCTGCGGCAACAATTACAGATACCATTGCCATGGATGAGGCTGTGGGAAAAGCAGTTGACTTTTATAATGAGCATCCCGATGAAACCCTGATTCTTGTAACCGGTGACCATGAAACAGGTGGTCTGACCATTGGATTTGCAGGAACAGATTATGATACCTTCCTTACAAATATCAGCAATCAGAAAATTTCCTACGCAAAATTTGATTCCGACTATGTAACCGGATATATAGAAAATCAGACAGATTTTGATACTGTTATGAAAGATGTCACAGAATTATTCGGCCTTCAGGCTCCGGCGGGCGAAGAAGAGACTTCCAATCAGACAGATAATGCAGATCAGCATCCGGAATCTGAAAATACAGGTTCTCTTGTAATGACAGATTATGAATATGATAAATTAAAAACTGCTTATGAAGAGACCATGTCCCGCACCGGTGAGGAAGAGGAATTTGGCCAGGAGGAATATCTTCTGTATGGAAGTTATGAACCTCTTACCGTAACTATTACCCATATTCTTAATAATAAATCCGGTATCAGTTTCTCTTCCTATGCACATACAGGACTTCCGGTTGAAGTTTTTGCAATGGGCAGCGGACAGGAGCAGTTTGAAGGATATTATGACAACACAGATATTTACAATAAGATGGCTGCTCTTACCGGGGTGGAATAAATGAAAAAACGGCTGAAAAACAGTTCGGTTACCATATTGGCAGTTCTGCTCATTATCATCCTCATGATCCTTCCTACGGGTTATGAGGATGCAGCTATTTATAAGGGGACAGAACGTGTCCGGGCAAAAGTGCTTTCCACAGATGAAAGTACGGTTGTGAGTTCCGGTCTCATCCAGTCGGGGGAACAGTACTGCCAGGTAAGGGTTTTAGACGGAAAATTTAAAGGCAGGGAAGCAAAAGCAGTAAATATGCTCAGCGGATCTTTGGAATCAGATAAAATTTTTCAGGAAGGAGACGTCGCCCAGGTAGTAATCAGCTATCAGGAAGACAATATCCTGTCCGTGATGATGACAGATCATTTCCGAGTGGATAAGGAGATTCTTCTGGCGGCTCTGTTTTGCATCCTGTTGGTGGCTTTTGCCGGAAAAACAGGGCTGAGGGCGCTGTATTCCTTTTTGATCACGATTCTTACTATATGGAAAATTATGGTTCCGGCTTATCTGAAGGGAATAAATCCTGTCTGGTGCGGAATTCTCATTACAGTATTTCTGACCCTGGTCATTATTTTTCTGGTTTACGGATGGGACAGAAAGACACTTGCTGCAGGCAGCGGAGCACTTTTGGGGATGTTTGTCACCTGTATCATGGGATGTATTTTTACGGAATTGTTTCAGATACATGGAGCGATCATGTCTTATTCTGAAAGTCTGCTGTATGCAGGATATCAGAACCTGAATCTGACCCGGATCTACATGAGTGGGATATTCGTGGGGGCGTCCGGGGCCATGATGGACCTGTCAGTGGATATTACCTCGGCAGTAAATGAGGTAATTCAGAAGAAACCGGGAATCGGATGGAAAGAGGCGGCAATGTCCGGAATGAATGTGGGAAGAGCTGCTATGGGAACAATGACAACAACACTTCTTCTGGCATATTCCGGAGGCTATATCGCTCTTTTAATGACTTTTATGGCGCAGGGCACGCCTGTTGACAATATTTTGAATTACAAATACGTGGCAGCAGAAATACTGGATACAGTGGTGGGAAGCTTTGGACTTGTGACGGTGGCTCCTTTTACGGCACTGACCAGTGGAATTTTGTTGACCGGGAGAAAATGTCAGATTGACGAAAACGACGCATTATAAAAAAGTGGATGCTGCAAAATTCAGGTTGTGAAGTTCTGCAGCGCCCACTTTTTATTTAACTGTTTTAAATTTTGGAATAGCCATAACTGCTGACAATTGCATCAATTTTCTGTTTGTTTTTGCATAATGGACAGTCATGGGAATGATACGTTTCGTAATTAGGAATATCCTGCTGAGTAAAAATGGAAAGAACAGGCATATCGGCGATTTTTGCCACAGCACTGAAAATTGCGGTAATGCCGCGGATTTTTCCTCCATAATACAGGATGGTATCAATGGTACGATTCAGAGTTCCGCCGGTGGTGACAGAACCGTTAAGAATGAGAATATTTTTTCCTTTGATCATCATATGGTAATTATCCCGGAACAGCATATGGCCGGCGCTGTTGCATTCCGGAGCGATAACATAAATGGTCTGATGGGCATTCATGGAAAGAACACCGGCTTTGGATAATTCTTCTGCAAGAAAAGCACCTACAACTTCAAGACCGTCCATACAGACAATGGTATCTACCGGAGTAGAGACTTCATAATTGGCAGCAAGAGCTTTTGCAATGCTCTGGGCTTCTGAGCAGCGGGATTTCATTGTAGTCATATCCAGAAAATGAGTGATGTGAGATTGTGGAGTAACAAAATGACCGGGATAAATCTTTAACTGGATGCGGCTGTCACTCCGGCCGTAAATTTTAAACATTTTTGATTCCATAAATTGCCCTCCTTTGATATGATTCCTGCTGCAAATGCACCGCTTCTGGCAGTCGTTCCCGTGGTGAGGCTGCGGTTATATTTGCGAAAAGGTGTATTTTTATATATTATAACAACAAAAGGAATAATTGAAAAGAAAAATCTGTGAATTTATGACAGGAAAAAATGCCTTTAAGTATTGAAATTGTGGATAGAAAAAGAATTTTTTCTTGTCCACTGTTATGGGGATATTATAGAAGCAGATATGATGAAAACTTTTTTTGGGGGCGTGTTAGAATCATGGTTTTTTTGCAGCCTTATGAAAGAGGTACGGAAGAGAGGCGAGTGTAGTGGATATTGGACTTTTAAGAAGAGATTCTGGTGAAAAGCTCCAAAAGGAAGCGTAGCGAGGCGGAGAATGGACATTTAGGAAGTGGATCATAAGGAAAATGTCCGAAGAGGCAGGGGATTGTGTTGGATATTGGATATATGAGAAGAAATTCTTGTGAAAAAGCTCCAAAAAGGAGCGTAGAGAGCCGGAGAATGGACATTTAGGAAGTGGATCATAAGGAAAAGGTCCGGAAAGGCAGGCGGAATAGCCGGCGATTGGACTTTTTGAAAGTGATTTGTATGTAAAAAGTCCAGAAGGCGGTCGTCTGAGCAGAAAAATGGATATATGAGAAGAGATTCTTGATGAAAAGCTCCAAAAAGGAGTGTAGCGAGGCGCGGAATGGACATTTGGGAAGTGAATCATATGTAAAAGGTCCGAAGATGCAGGCGCTTGTGTTGGATATTGGATATTTTAGAAGATATTCTTATGTCAAAGGTCAAAAAAGTATGATTAAGAGCGCAATTCCGGCTCTTTAATGCCTTGTCCAAAGTGAATTGTAGAAATTTTTCGAAAAAATAATAAAAAAGAAAAAATAATTGTTGACAGGGGCACAAGCCTGTGGTATTCTAACATGGCTGTCAGCGAGAACAGCAAAAACCAAACA
>JAXFBD010000068.1:0-26953 GCA_034118545.1 Blautia sp. | reverse complement strand
CGATGCGGAAAACTTCCTCTGCTTCAGGAATCAGTCCTGTTGCCAGCACTCCGATACTTCCAATGGCCACTCCCATGGAAAATACCATAATCGCGATAATGGCTGCGCCTGCAAGAAATTTCCCCACAATAATGGAATCTCTGTAAATGGGCTGCGCAACCAGCCGGTTTAATGTTCCGTTGCTGCGCTCGCTGTTTATGGCATCAAATCCCAGTGTAAGCCCTATAAACGGCCCAAGAAGTGCAATAAAGGTTGCAAAAGAAGGAATGGAATTTCCGCTGGTTGTGTATAATTTCAGGAATAAAAACGCAGTATCACTTTCTTCTGCGGAAGTTAATCCGGAAATCGCGCCATATAAGCTGGCAAAACTGGTTGCATAAATCAAAATCAGAATAATCAGAAAACGCTTACTGCAAAGGTGATCTGCCAGCTCTTTGTAATACAGCGCTCTGAGACCTGTTCTACTTTCTGTGTGAAAGGAGCCACTTTTCTCTGCGATTTTTTTTCTTACTATTGCTCTCATCATTCTGCCCTGCCTTTTCAAAATATAATCGATAAATCTCGTCCAAATCGCCGCCTCGCTGGTGCATATGGAGAATGGTATAATTTCCCTTGCCTAAAAAGGCTGACAGTGATTTTCTCATATCCTTTGTAGACTGGATGATAAATATATTTCCTTCTTTGTCAATAGACTGTACGCCATCCTGTCCGGCAATCGCTCCCAGAAGACGATCGTCACAGGGTTCTACCTGCAGTTCCATAGAATAATGATTCTCCTGCTGCACCTGATCTCCCAGATCTTCAATTTTTCCGCAGGCCACCAGCTTTCCTTCCACGAAAATCCCCACTCTGTCACATATCTGCTGCACCTGATACAGCTGATGAGAAGATATCATCAGAGTCCTTCCGTCCTCTTTGGAAAGCTGTCCCATTAATTCAAGCAATTCCCGCATACCTTCCGGGTCAAGGCCCAGCGTGGGTTCATCCATAATAATGATTTTGGGATTCTTGATCAGAACATCTGCAATTCCCAGACGCTGCTTCATACCCTTTGAATAGGTGCCTGTTTTTTTATCAGCAGCCTCAGTCATTCCGACCCTTTCCAGAAGCCGGGAAATCTGCTCTTCTGTTTCTTTTCCCCGCTGACCGTTAATAGCCGCGGTATATCTGAGATTCTCCCTTCCTGTCATATCCGGATAAAATCCCGGATTATCCGGGAGATATCCCACCATACGCTTTACATCAATAGCATTTCTGCTGCAGTCCATGTCATAAATAAATGCCTGGCCGGAAGTAGGTTCAGTAAGCCCCAGAAGCATCATAATCGTTGTGGTCTTACCTGCACCGTTGGGCCCCAGTAATCCAAATACCTCCCCCTCTTTGATTTCCAGATTCAGATTATTTACGGCTGCTTTTGTACCATAGACCTTCGACAGATTTTGGGTTCGAATTACTGTGCGATCTTTTTTTCCCATAAGCTACCTTCTTCCATACTTTTTGAAAATACGCGCAAGAAAAATTACTAACAGAACAATGATACCAAGCGCAATAATTCCCCAGGTAGTTCTGGTTTTGACAGATACTCTGAATTCGGTACTGTCGGATGTCTCTTCCGTACTGACAGTAAGTGTTGCCACATAATCTCCTGTCATGGCATCTTCACCGGGCGTAACATGTGCGGTAACCTCTTTTGTACTGCCGGCTTCCAGCAGGTCTATGGTAGATTCATCAAAGCTTACTTCCCATCCTGATGGTGCCGATGAAGTCAGATTCAGATTCTGAAGATCCACATTTCCATTATTTGTCACACTGAGGGTAACAGATTTTTCCGCATTTGCATAAGCATCAAAGCTAAGCTTTCCGCTTGGTGTGGACAATTCCACCTCGTAGGATCCGGTAATCGTTATCGTCAGCTCCGCAGTAAGAGTTTCTTCTGCAGAAATAGCGGTACATGGAATGGTGTATTCCCCCTCCTTCAGATCTTCCGGTGGAACGATGGATGCTGTAAGTCCCTGGCTGGATCCTGCATCTACATTAATGCTGGCTACCTGGCTGCTTTCCCCTGACGGAGTAAAGGATACCTGCCAGCCGCTGGGAGCCTCTGCAGATAAACTGTAAGACTGGGCAGATGCCCGGTTATTGATCAGTGTCATATCAAAACTAAATTGTGTACCTGCCGCTGCCTGCTGAGAAGGATACTCTGCTGCAAAACTGCTGCTGCCTGCCTCCTGCTCACTGACATTAATCTCCAGTTCCAGCATATCACTGCTGCCATTATCGGTTTTTGCCTGAAGCTCCACCGTATAGGAACCATCCTGTGCATCCTCCGGGATATCCAGACTGAATGTAGCCACATCTTCTGCTACCATGCTTTCTGTGGTATTGATATGTACCCTGCTGATCTGGCTGTTTGTGCTTCCCTTAAATGTTCCCTCCCAGCCTTCCGGAATGTCAGAAATACTCAGTGAGGCATCACAGCCTGTACCGGCTGTTCCCTGAAAGTCCAATGAAAACGTAACATTATCCCCGGCTTTTGCTGTAATTCCCGGATAATCCGTACTCATTTCAAATGATGTTTCTTCTGCAAACACATTGACTGCACCGGCCAAAAGCACGGAAGCTGAAAGCATCGTTATCAGACCAGCCTTTCTCACTATTGTCCGCCCATTGAATCTTTTTGCATTAACCATTTCCATGTTTTCACTCCTTTTACAATATTTTTTGGCTATACATTTCAGATTTCACATCCGCTTTCCTGATATTGTAGTCAGACATCCTGAAATGTACCTGAAAAATACTGTGAAGTTTCTACGAATTATGATTTCAGCAGAATAATCCGGAATCTGAGCGATCTCCCATCCCGGCTCTCCACACGGATACTTCCCCCATGCGCTTCCGCAACTGCCTGTGCAATAGACAGTCCGATTCCTGTTCCGCCTGTATTCCTTGACCTTGATGCATCCAGACGGTAAAAACGGTCAAACACATGACCGATTTCTGCCATATCCTCAATTTTGTCGCAGGTATTAAATACCTCTATGAACGCTTTTCCATGCCTTTCATAGACATCAAGATGTATCTCTCCCTTATCATCTGAATATTTAACGGCATTATCCAGCAGTATGGAAATCATCTGCTGTACAGATGCCCTGTCCCCGTACATTTTAATTTCCTCGCCTATATTCTGAACATATTTTTTCCCCTGAACATCTGCAAGCGCAGCAAAAGGCTGGGCACTCTCCCAGGCTGCTTCGCTTAATGAAAATTCTTCTTTTTCCGGAAAAGGCATTTCTTCGTCCAGACGTGACAGCATAATCAGATTTGAAACCAGTTTCGTGAGCCGTACTGTCTGTTTTTGTATATTTTTTGTCCACTCGTCCTCTCCATGAAGCATCACAAGAACATCCGTGCTGGTTGAAATAGATGTAAGCGGCGTTTTCAGCTCGTGGCCTGCATCTGTAATAAACTGTCTCTGCCTTTCCAGATTCCGGATATATGGAAGGATTGCTCTCTTCGATAATATAAAAATCAGTAAAAATATAACAAGAAGGCTGGCTGCCACCACAATGACCGAAATGATAAGAAGATTTTTCATAAACTGAATTTCCGCATCAGAGCTCAGAAAGATCAGAATACATTCCTCTTCCTCCTGAAAAATCCTGTAGCGATAATGGTCAAAATATCCGCTTTTTCTGCCTTTTTCCAAAAGAATCCCGGCATATTCTTCCGCCCTTTCCTCTGTAACAGATGCAATAAAATCCTTTGAGATTTTACTTACATTTCCGTCAGAATCGTAGCGGACAATAAAAAACCTTGTTGTATATTCAAATTCCGGCTGCTGTATCCCCGGATACTCAAAAACAGGAAACTGGGGCTCTTCCTGCACTTCTGTCCCCATCTCCTGTTCATAACGATATATGCCCTGCAAAATGCTGTCCTGCCTGACAGCAGTCACGTAATAATTCCCTATGTTAATAATGACGGCCAGCAAAAACATTACGGAAAAAAAAGCAGTCATCGCCGCCCAGATAAACCGCCACCTCATCTTCTTTAGCATACTTTTCTCTCCAGTGAATATCCTGCTCCTCTTATTGTTTTTATTTCCACATCAGCATCAAGCTCACGCAGCTTCTTTCTCAAAAAACCAATATACGTCCATACCACATCCATGCCTGCATCACTGTCATTCCCCCAGATTTTCTCCATCATATGATCTGTGGAAAAAATACGCCTGGGATTGCTCATAAATAACTCCATTAACTGATACTCTTTATTATTAAGGCGCACAGACCGTCCATTTGCCGACAGTTCATAACAGTTACAGTCCAGACTGATATTGCCCTCCCGCAAAATACTGTCGGAATAATTCATACTGCGCCTGGACAGAGCTTTCACCCTGGCAATCAGCTCACTTGCCGCAAATGGTTTGGGAAGGTAATCATCCGCTCCTGCGTTCAGCCCCGTCACTCTATCTTCAATTTCCGCTTTCGCGGTTAATAATAAAACCGGTACAGTCATTTTTTGTGATCTCATGCGCCGCAGCACTTCCAGTCCGTCTATCTCCGGCATCATGATATCAAGAACAACCACATTATAATCCATCTGCCTGACATAATTCCACGCATCGTTTCCGTTATGTACAATATCCACCGTAAATTTATTTTTTTCCAGCAAAAATTTCAGTGCTCTTGCGATTTCAACTTCATCTTCCGCTATTAAAATACGCATTGTCATTCCTCCTCTCTATGCCTTCTATCTGATATACTAACTCTTCATCCTGAAATGTACCTGAAAACCGAAACGCGCATCCTGACTGGAAGGCTTTTTATTTCACAGGTAAATTCCAACGGAATTTCCCATGAAATAAAAAAAGTACCTCGTTCAAGGTACTTTTTCTAGTAGCGAGAGGGGGATTCGAACCCTCGACACTACGGGTATGAACCGTATGCTCTAGCCAACTGAGCTATCTCGCCATATTCTTTTGTGGTATGGGGCCTATAGGGCTCGAACCTATGACCCTCTGCTTGTAAGGCAGATGCTCTCCCAGCTGAGCTAAGACCCCATATTCCCTCCAGGTGATTCAGTACTTTGTTTTCCTTTCCTCAACCTGCTCTGCTATTATATAATTAATATCGCCTCTTGTCAACACCCTTTTTCAAATTTTTTTAATTTTCTTAATTTTTTTCAAAATTCCCCATATTCTGTTCAATTTCGGGAATGCCGCAAAAACAAACTTGCGGCATTCCCGTTAATGCATTTTATTTAAAGTATTCCACGCCGGATTCAAAGATCTTAATATCCTGCTCACCGTAAATATTAATTGCAACACCGTTATCACGACGCTCGCTGTGAGCCATTTTGCCCAGAACACGTCCGTCGGGGCTGGTGATACCCTCAATATTAAAGTAAGATCCGTTTACATTCCACTCTTCATCCTGCACAAGCTCACCGTCTGCAGTTACATACTGTGTTGCAATCTGGCCGTTTGCAAGAAGCTTTCCGATCCATTCACTGTTTGCAACAAAACGTCCCTCACCATGAGAAGCCGGATTACAGTACACACCGCCAAGCTGTGCTTTTGCCAGCCATGGAGATTTGTTGCTGACCACCTTCGTATAAACCATTTTGGAAATATGACGTCCGATGGTGTTGTAGGTCAGTGTCGGAGAATCTTCTTTCTGTCCGCAGATCTCGCCATACGGAACAAGACCAAGCTTGATGAGAGCCTGGAAGCCGTTGCAGATACCAAGGGCAAGACCGTCTCTTTCATTTAACAGCTTCATAACAGCTTCTTTGATCTTTTCATTCTGGAAGGCAGTTGCAAAGAATTTCGCAGAGCCGTCCGGTTCATCACCAGCGGAGAAGCCGCCTGGGAACATGATCATCTGTGCCTGGTTGATAGCTTTCTCAAAAAGCTCCACCGAATCACGGATGTCTTCCGGTGTAAGGTTTTTAAATACCTTTACATCTACCTCTGCACCGGCACGCTCAAAGGCACGGGTACTGTCATATTCGCAGTTTGTTCCCGGGAATACAGGAATAAACACACGTGGTTTTGCCACTTTATTTTTGCATACATAAATACTGCCGGCTTTATAAAGACCGTTTTCAATGACAGCTTCCTCTTCCTTCGGAACAGCTGCATAGCTTACCGGTCCGTCACTGTTTTCCCCGGATACAGTCTTAAATACCTTTTCCAGAGTACCCTTCCAGCATTCATATGCCTCATCTACAGTAATCTCCACATTTCCGTAGGAGAATCTGTGATCATCCGTAACTTCACCGATCAGTGTGTAGGTAATCGAAAGCTCACCCACTTTTCCGTCCGGAACTTCCATGATAATATCGCCAAATCCCGGCGCAAAGAAATCCCGCGGATCCAGATTATGCTCAATCTTAACACCAAGTCCGTTTCCGAGAGCCATTTTGCTTACCGCCGCTGCAATGCCGTGACGGTCAAGAGCATAAGCAGAAATCACCTTTCCTGCCTGAATATCATTATGGAGCTTCTCATACTGATCCATTAACGCCGGATAATCCGGAAGATCATAGGCATCCTTTGGCGCACGAAGCCATACCAGTTTATTTCCTGCTTTTTTCAGCTCCGGTGTGATAACATCCGCCAGTTTTGCAACATCCACTGCAAAAGAAACAAGGGTTGGCGGAACATCGATGTCATTAAAGGTACCGGACATACTGTCCTTACCGCCGATGGAAGGAAGGCCAAAGCCAAGCTGTGCCGCATAAGCACCAAGA
The DNA here is from genome assembly GCA_034118545.1 of Blautia sp. Taxonomy (GTDB): domain Bacteria; phylum Bacillota; class Clostridia; order Lachnospirales; family Lachnospiraceae; genus Blautia_A. The sequence goes on along the minus strand of JAXFBD010000068.1, from coordinate 20,197 downwards.
AGTGCCGCAAAAGGCTGGCTCCATCTCTTTGGATCTTCTGTCATACGACGGAAGTATTCCTGGAAGGTAAAGCGGATTTTCTTATAGTCACCACCGGTTGCCACGATTCTTGCAACAGATTCTGTCACTGCATAAGCTGCACCGTGATATGGGCTCCAGGATGATAAATACGGGTCAAAGCCGTAGCTCATCATCGTTACCGTATTTGTATTTCCTTTAAGGACCGGAACCTTGGCAACCATAGCCTGTGTTTCTGTAAGCTGGTATTTACCGCCGTAAGGCATAAATACGCTTGCCGCGCCAATGGAACCATCAAACATTTCCACAAGACCCTTCTGGGAACAAACATTTAAATCTGCCAGTGTTTCCAGCCATTTTGCCTTTACATCCGGCACATCCGGACGCTGCTCAAATAAATTGCCCTCTTTGGACGGAATTTCCACTTCCACTGTGGTCTCCTGATGGGCTCCGTTTGTATCCAGGAAAGCACGTGAAATATTTACGATTTCCTTTCCTCTCCATACAAGCACAAGGCGTGGCTCTTCTGTTACCACTGCCACCGGAATCGCTTCCAGATTTTCTTCATTGGCAAAGCCCAGGAATTTGTCCACATCCTTGGGATCAACCACAACTGCCATACGCTCCTGGGATTCAGAAATGGCAATTTCTGTTCCGTCAAGACCGGCATATTTTTTCGGCACCTTATCCAGATCCACACGGAGACCTACTGCCAGCTCACCGATGGCAACAGAAACACCGCCCGCACCAAAGTCGTTGCATTTTTTGATGATATAGCTTACTTCCTCACGGCGGAACATACGCTGGATTTTACGCTCTGTCGGTGCGTTTCCTTTCTGAACCTCTGCACCGCAGACCTCGATGGAAGCCTCTGTGTGTACTTTGGAGGAACCGGTAGCACCGCCAATACCGTCGCGGCCGGTACGTCCTCCCAGCAGAATGATAATATCACCCGGATCGGAATTTTCACGAACTACCGCGCGTCTTGGCGCTGCGCCAAGAACAGCACCGATTTCCATACGCTTTGCAACGTAATTTGGATGATAGATTTCTTTTACATAGCCGGTGGCAAGACCGATCTGGTTTCCATATGAGCTGTAGCCGTGAGCTGCACCTCTCACCAGTTTTTTCTGCGGCAGCTTACCCTTAAGAGTATCTTTTACGGAAACAGTAGGATCTGCTGCACCTGTTACACGCATTGCCTGATATACATAAGTACGTCCGGAAAGGGGATCCCGGATGGCGCCGCCCAGACAGGTTGCTGCACCACCGAAGGGTTCAATTTCTGTGGGGTGGTTATGTGTTTCATTCTTGAAGTTGATCAGCCATTCCTCTTCCCTGCCGTCCACATCCACAGGAACCACAATACTGCAGGCATTGATCTCATCCGATTCTTCCTGATCTGCAAGCTTGCCTTCAGATTTCAGCTTTTTCATGGCCATCAGGGCCAGATCCATCAGACATACGAATTTGTCATCGCGGTCTTTGTAAAGAACAGCGCGGTCGGAAAGATACCTGTTATAAGTGTCCACGATGGGGGCTTTATAATCTCCCTCACCGAATTTCACATCTGTCAGCTCTGTGGAGAATGTGGTATGACGGCAGTGGTCAGACCAGTATGTATCCAATACACGTACTTCTGTCACAGAAGGATCACGTTTTTCTTCATCTCTGAAGTAATTCTGGATGTGCTGGAAATCCTTGAATGTCATGGCCAGATTCAGGGAGGAATAAAGCTCTTTCAGCGGTTCCTCCTCCATTGCGGTAAATCCTTCAAAAATCTTAACATCTTCCGGCTCATCAAAAACAGTTACCAGTGTTTCCGGCTTAATCAGACCTGTTTCACGGGAATCTACCGGGTTGATGCAATGATTTTTAATAGCTTCCAGTTCTTCGTCACTGATTTCACCCTCGATTACATAAGTAGTTGCAGAGCGGATGATCGGCTGTGCCTCCTCATCCAGAAACTGCACACACTGAACAGCGGAATCTGCCCTCTGATCAAACTGTCCCGGAAGGTATTCTACAGAAAAGACACGGGCATTTTCTGCCATGTCAAATTTTTCCAGATATAAATCATCTACCGGCGGCTCTGAAAATACGGTTTTGCAGGCTTTTTCAAAAACCTCCTCTGAGATATTTTCCACATCATAGCGAATCAGCACCCGTACAGCAGATACTGTCTTAATACCCAGATAACTGCTGATTTCGTGCTTCAGTTCTTTTGCCTTAACGGCGAAAGCAGGTTTCTTTTCCACATAGACACGTCTTACGTTACTCATGAGAAACTCCTTTCTGGTTGCGGCCCCTTTGGCCTTTGTGGTTTTTTGTACAGAACTTGCATTCAACATTTTTTTATATTATGATATTTGGAACAAAGCCTCTCTGAAAAAAAGTCAGAGATCTTACCCATGATTTCATAATATCACAGCATATATCATTAGTAAAATTAATATATCTTATATTATTTATTATTTATAAAGATAACAGGAGGCGATTATGGATATCAATCTGGAGCTGTACCGCGTTTTTTATTATGTAGCAACCACATTAAGTTTTTCTGAAGCATCGCGGCTGCTGTTCATTTCTCAGTCTGCAGTCAGCCAGTCTGTTAAAACACTGGAGCAAAAGCTGAATCACACTCTTTTTATACGGAGCACAAAAAAAGTATCTCTCACTCCGGAGGGAGAGATACTTTTGCAGCATGTGACTCCTGCTCTTCAGCTTTTAAGCAACGGGGAATCTCTGCTGGCGGGTGAAAACACCCTGGCAGGTCAGTTAAGGATTGCGGCCAGCGACACCATCTGCCGCTATTTCCTGATAAACTATCTCAAACGCTTTCACAATGAATACCCGGATGTCCGGATCAAAATCATCAACAGTTCTTCCATGGGCTGTGTGGATCTTCTTGAAAACGGCCAGGCGGATCTGATCGTATGCAATTCCCCAAATTCCCGTCTCCGCTCCCACAAAAACATCCGGATCCTGCGGGAATTTGAAGATATTTTTGTGGCAAATCCGGCGTATTTTCCCATCACTTCCGATAAACTGACTCCGGCACAGCTTCTTTCTTATCCTATCCTGATGCTCTCTTCACAGAGCACCACAAGTGAATATCTGCGGCTTAATTTTGCCTCCCTGGGACTGAAGCTGATTCCCGAGGTGGAATTAAACAGCAATGATCTTCTTATGGATCTTGCTCGCATCGGACTGGGAATCGCCTGTATCCCTGATTATATGCTTAAGAGCCAGAAAAATCTGGAACGGGTCAGTCTAACAGTTCCTCTTGCTCCCCGACAGATGGTTCTCGCACATTCCGATAGCCTGCCTCTGCCCCAGGCTGCCAGGCAGTTTATGCAATATTTTTCATAAGTTCATTTATAACCTGGGAAACGCTCTGTATTTCCTTTATCTTCCATGCATTGGCACCGCAGAACAGCAGCCCCTGCTCAATTTCTCCCTTTGCTGCATGGATCAGGGCCTCAGTAATACAGTACGGAGTGACTGCAGGATCACATTTTGCCAGACAACGATGGCACTTATGAACAATACGTTCTCCTTCTTCCACCCGGCGGAGAAAATCATTTTCAATGGCACGTCCCGGCATTCCTACAGGACTTTTCACAATCCTGATATCCTTTTCTTCTGACCGGATATAAGCCTGTTTAAAACGAATATCCGCATCACATTCCCATGTGGTTACAAATCTGGATGCCACCTGAACGCCATCTGCTCCCAACTCTAACATGTGCTGTACTTTTTCTGCATCATCAATGCCTCCGGCAATGACAACAGGAATCTGTTTTTCATATTTTCTGGCATATTCTCCTGCCACTGCCATAATTCCTTTAATCTCTTCATCATAAGCCTCATCTGTAAACGTCTTCAGCTGTTCCGGTTCAAATCCTAGATGTCCTCCCGCCTTCGGTCCTTCTATAACCAAAAGGTCGGGAACCCGGCTGTATTTTCTGTCCCAGTATTTAAAAATCACTTTTGCTGATTTTACTGTAGAAACAATAGGGCAAATGGCTGTATTGCTGCCTTTTACATATTGTGGCAGATCCACAGGAAGACCTGCACCGGAAATGATCACATCCGCTCCGATTTCCACTGCCCGGCGCACATAATCCTCATATCCGTTGGTGGCAACCATGATGTTAAACCCTACAATTCCTTCTCCCGCAAGCTTTCTGGCTTTTTCAAGCTCTGTTTCCATAGCTCTCAGGTTTGCTTTCTTTGCATCCCGGTCAAAATCCGGTTCCCGAAATCCGATCTGTGCAGTGGAAATTATTCCCACTCCCCCTTCCTTTGCCACATTTCCGGCAAGATTACCCAGACTGATTCCAACCCCCATACCACCCTGGATTATTGGTACAGATGCCCTTTTTTCTCCGATTTTTAATCCCTTATGTGAAATATCCATAAACTGCCTCCATCAAACACATTTTTGAATTCTATTTGATTTTATTTTAATATAAAATATTTTTATTTTCAAATTATATACTCGTAAAACAACATTGTCAAGCTTCCTTTAACACATTACGTGGTTTTTAAGACTATGTTGTTCCAGAAATGCTGCTGTGATATAAACAAAGCCGCTGTTTAAGAGATGATCATTCATCTGTGAAACAGCGGCCCGCCTGATTATTCTTTTAAAAAATATCTTCTCTGATATATGGGTTTTTCACCTGATCAAATGCACCATCGTCTGCAAGGGCTGCAAGCTCCACATCAATAGGCATCTTTCCCAGCACCGGAACATTCAGTTCTGCTGCGATTTCTTCAATATGGCTCTCTCCGAATACCTTCAGCTCTTTTCCGCAGTCCGGACATTTTACATAGCTGTAGTTCTCTACAATTCCCACTACCGGAATCTTCATCATTTCTGCCATGTTATAGGCCTTTCTGACGATCATTTTTACCAGATCCTGAGGAGAAGTAACGATAACAACTCCGTCAAGAGGAAGAGACTGAAATGCGGTAAGGGGAACATCACCGGTTCCCGGAGGCATATCCACAAAGAGATAATCAATCTCTCCCCACATAACATCGCTCCAGAACTGCTTAACCATATTTGCCAGAACCGGTCCTCTCCAGATAACCGGAGTCTCTTCCGTAGGAAGAAGAAGGTTTACAGACATAATGCGGATTCCGTTCCTGGTTTCCATGGGATAAATTCCGTTATCATCTGCCTGTGCCGGGCCCTTTACTCCATACATTCTCGGAATGGACGGGCCTGTAATATCCGCATCCATAATACCCACCTTATAGCCTTTGGCTGCCATCATATTTGCCAGTGATCCTGTTACAAAAGATTTACCGACACCGCCTTTTCCGCTGATCACACCAATCACATGCTTCACATCAGAAAAAATATTCTGTTCTGCCAGAAAGCTCTGCTGTTCACTTTTTCCTTTACTGGAACAGCCTTCGCAGCTGGATTTGCTGCAGCTTGAATTACTGCATTCTTTTGCCATAATCTTCTCCTCCAAATTTCAAACATTTTTTGCATTCCATATTCAGCACAGGAAATATTCTGAAAGAATACCCCCGGCATGTGATTTATTTCATGAAGCGGTCAATAGCCTTTTCCAGCTCTTTGATTGCCTCTTTATCTCCATGCTCCACTGCATCCACGATACAGTGCTCAATATGATCCTGCAAAATAATTTTACCCGTATTATTAATTGCTGATTTCACTGCTGAAAGCTGAATGAGTACTTCCGAACAGTCTCTGCCGCTCTCCACCATCCGTTTAATGGATTCCAGATGCCCGATAGCACGAGACAGGCGGTTTACCACAGCTTTCGTCTGAGCATGACTGTGAACATGTCCATGCTCTGTACAATGATGATCATGGGTATGCCTGATTACCGTACCATCTTCCAGAATATGCTCATGGGAGCCTGCATTTTCGCTCATAGCCTTTGTCCTCCTGCAATTTTTCAAGGGGTTTTCCATATTATTCGCATAAGATTTATTATACACAACAATTAAATCTCTGTAAAGGAGCAACGTTGTTTTATCTGCGATGTTACAATATCAAATACCACCGTACCGTCTGGCATTACTGTTTTCTCATAAGAAACATCTTTCCCCTGAAATTTTGATATTACATATTCCTCAGGATCGCTTATTTCCACCTCTTCCACAAAAACATCTCTCATCTGATTTCGCGGACACTTATTAAATATTTCCCAGATTACCTCATATTCTTTCATAGCTTTTATCCTTTCCGGCAGTATCGTATATTATTTATACTTCCTTTTTCAACATTATAATTATTTTGAATTTTTTTGTCAAAAATAATTGCACCTTTTATATTTTTAGCGTATTATAGGTTTAATTCTATCGGAGAGAACTTCTCCGTTTTCTAAAATTTAAAAGTATGTACAAAGGAGAGAAAACCATGCAGCTTTTAAAAGACCGAATCCTGAAAGACGGAACTATTAAACCGGGAAATATTCTGAAAGTAGACAGTTTTTTAAATCATCAAATGGACATTAATCTCTTAAATGAAATCGGAAAAGAATTTAAATCCCGCTTTTCTCAGGCTCCCGTAAACAAGATTCTGACCATCGAGGCCTCCGGCATCGGCATTGCATGTATTGCAGCCCAGTATTTCAATGTTCCCGTTGTATTTGCAAAGAAAACACAGAGCGTAAATCTGGATGGTGAAATGTATACCACCAAGGTGGAATCCTTTACCCACAAAAAGGTATATGATGTTATCATTTCCAAAAAATTCCTGGGACCTGAAGATCATGTACTGTTAATCGATGATTTTCTTGCAAATGGCTGTGCCCTTATGGGACTGATCGATATTGTAAACAAATCCGGCGCTACCCTGGAAGGTGCCGGCATCGTAATCGAAAAAGGCTTTCAGCCGGGCGGGCAGACCATCCGTGATATGGGAATCCATCTGGAATCTCTGGCGATCATTGACTCCATGTCCGATAACTCTCTTACCTTCCGGGAATAAAAATGAATATTAAAAAAGGCTGCCGCAATTTGAATTTTACGGCAGCTCTTTTTGTTATTTCAGATTTTTCGTCCCCGTTCTTTTCCGTCATCTGCCCCGTTCTCCTGTGTGTCTTCCGCAGGTTCCTCTTCATCAGGTATCACTGCGGGCTCCTGGGCAGACTCTTCCTCATCAGGTATCACTGTGGGCTCCTGAACGGACTCTTCCTCATCAGGCTTTACAGTGGGCTTTTGTACAGGCGCTTCGGTAGGTGTCAGCGTGGGTACCGGTGTGGATGTAACCACAGGCTCCACTTCATCTGCAGAATAATAACCGTTATCTATCAGAATCTGATAATTATCCGCATCGATCAGCTGTCCTTTGCAGGTGTAGGTACCGATAATTTTAACACCATTATCATACTGTTCGTAATCATTTACCTCCGGTGTATCTCCCTTTACTTTTGTCTCTGCCAGTTTGGCACATTCTTTTGCAAGGGTACGGTTATCCATAAAAATACTGAAGGCCTGTTTTCCCTCTGCCACATTGCGGACTGCCTGTGCATCACAGCCAACGCCTGTGATCATCGGCCAGTTATCGCTGTGCGGTTCATAACCGGCTTCCTCCAGAACAGCTATAGCTGCTATGGCAAAACTGTCATCTGCAGTACACAGAATATCAAGCTGTTTTCCTTCCGGATAAAACTCCTCCAGAATGGCCTGAAGATGCTTTTCTGCCGCCTGACTGCTGTTTCTCATAATACTTGTATCATCAAAAGACATTTTTCCGGATGGGCAGACAAGAGTACCGTCATCAAAATATTCCTGCAGAATCTCCATAATGCCATTGTATAAAAACAGAGCTGACATGTCATCAGGGGAACCCATCAGAAACTCCATACTGCGGCTTTCCTTTGCAGCCTGCAGTTCCTCCAGCTTCTCTGATTTGACGATCTGCTCACCAATCATATGGCCCACTGCTCTCATATCAAAGGTAGCGTAATAAGAAACCGCACTGGTATCCATAATCAGGCTGTCATAGGAAAAAACAGGAATGGATGCCTCCTTTGCCTCAGCCAGAATATCCACAAGGGAATATTCATCTACCGGTGCGATGATCATTGCTTCTGCCTCAGTAAGAATCATTTCTTCAATCTGGGCAATCTGCGTGTCCGAATCTTCATTGGCATAACGAATCTGCGGATCATAACCTGCTTCCGTCAGATAAGAGGACATGGTCTCTCCGTCCCGCTCCCATCTGAAGTCTCTCTCCTCAGAAGGAAGGAGAATGCCTATCACTTCCTTTGTCTCTTCCGGTTCTTCTGTAACATTCGTTTCCTCTGCAGTCTCAGGCTCTTCCGTAACCTTCGCTTCTTCTGCAGTCTCCGGTTCTTCCTTTGTTTCCGTTATTTCGCTGTCTGTTTTTTTCTCTTCATCCTCCGTATCCGCTTTTTCATCAGACTTTTCTACTTTTGTCTCTTCACTTATTTCTTCGTTTACTGCTTCATTTTCTTTTGATTCTTTTTCTTCCTCTGCTTCTTTTTCTTCTTCTACTGCTTCTCCACTACCTTCCCTTTCTGTTTCAATACTTTCGTTGGCGGCCTTTGTTGCCTCGTTGGTACCGCAGCCGGAAAGTACTGCTGCAGAAATTAAAATTCCTGCCAGTAACATTGCTGTTCTGTTTTTCATGGTGTGGTCCTTTCTTAAAGATTTATATTCCTTTATATTCCCTTGCAATGGCCTTCAGGTAATCCCGATAAGCCTGTGCTGTTTTTTTGGGCTTCATGATATGCACATCTTTTCCAAGAGATGCAAGCCAGCCATACAGGGAAGGTCCCTCTGATATTTCCGCAGTGACTACAAAATCACCGGAATTCTTTTCTTTATACTCCGCGCTGCTGTCGAAATACTCCTGTACACGGCAGCGCACTGTACTTTTGCAGAGAAGACGTATTGTCTTCTTTGGTCCGTCTGCTCTTTTCGGGATATTCTCCGAAAAATCCTTTTCAGGAAGTATTTCTGACTCTGGAGATATTGCCTCTTCCTGCTTTTTCTCTGCCTGTGTTTTTTCCTCTGCCGCAGCCTGTACTTCATTCCCCTGCTGGCCTGCTACATAATATCCGCTTGGCCGCTCTCTCCGGAAAGTGATACACATTCCCATGGAACGCAGCACATCCATATCGTCATAAATACTCTTTCGTTCAGCACAGATTCCTTTATCCTGAAGAAATGTCAAAATTTCCTTCATCGTAACTACGTGATTCTCCCCAGTCTCGCGCAGCATCCTCTCCAGATACAAGATTTTTGCTTTCTGATTATTTGATTTCGCCATGTTTTTCCCCTTATATTAATTCCTCCTGCTGTATATAGTCCCCTGTTCATTCCATTATAACTTTCGACTCTGTGGAATGCAAATCTTTTTTCAATCTTCTTTTTTTACAAAACGATGATACACATATTGATTTGCCTCTTTTTCCTGACTGTCATCCAGCGGCGCAAGCTCCACCTTTTTGTTGTACTTCTTTTCCAGTGCACGGGCGATCAGCCAGTCTGCAAGCTGTGGATTTTTGGGAAGAAGGGGGCCATGAAGATATGTCCCTATCACATTTTTGTAAACAACACCCTCGTAACCGCTTTCTCCGTCATTTCCCGACCCATAAAGTACTTTTCCCAAAGGCCTGTTATTTCCGATAAAAGTTCGTCCACCGTGGTTCTCAAATCCCACCACCGGCATATCGAAGAGATTGCTTTTTAAAACAATATTACTGATGAGGCGGCCTTCGCCCTGCTCTGTGTACATGTCAACAAGTTCCAGGCCATCAATCACACCCTTTTCTGTTTTATAATAATTTCCAATAAGCTGATAGCCGCCGCAAATGGCAATGACCACACCACCCTGCTCCACATATTCCTTAAAATCCTTCCGGATTTCCCGAAGCTTTTCACATACAAGCATCTGCTCCCGGTCCGAGCCTCCTCCCAGAAGTACGATATCCAGCCTGGAAAAATCGATTTTATCATCCAGCTCAAAAGGAATGGTTTCTGCCTCTATTCCTCTCCACTGACAGCGACGCATCAGACATTGAATATTTCCCCTGTCACCGTAAAGGTTTAAAAGATCCGGATATAAATGGCCGATCGTTATTTTCATTCCTTCTCTACCTCCAGCTTCTTAAGAATATTTCTGGTACTGAAAAGTGCCGTATAATTTACAAGAACATAAAGATTCTTTGTGCCATCCTCAATCCGTGCACGAATGGCCTTTTCCACATCTGACTCGAGCAGAGACGGAATATTCACATATTTCAGTCTCAGACGCATATCCTGACAGCGGATTCCGCTGACAGTGATCGAATGGATGCTTTCATCCCGGAACCGGTCAAAATCCACATCCCACAACCAGGATATATCAATACCATCCTGTGCATTATCATTTATGGCGATAATAACATCCTTGGGATTCTGATCCTGCATCACTGCAGAAATATTCTGATTGAATCCTGCCGGGTTCTTTGCCAGATTCAGCACCACACCTGCCCCCTTAATGCGGAACTGTTCCATACGGCCGTTCTCCGGATTGAATTTTTTAAGCATTTCCTGGAAATGGGCACCTTCAAACCCTGCTGACCTTACTCCTGCATAAGCTGCAAGAATATTATATACATTATAAAAACCTCTGTAATTGGCTGTAATCCGTTTTCCTTCCACTGTAAAGGAAATCTGATCATCCACCTTCACATCCTCTGCGTCATAATCCGGCTGTGGACGGCAAAATCCACAGGAAGGACATCGGTAATCCCCCAGCTGGCTGTAATGATAAAAGCTGTAGGAAAGCCGTTCACCGCAGCATTTGCAGAAACGCCCCTCACGGATCTCATTTGTTTTATTTTCCATTACGGGATGACTGATTCCGTAAGTGATATAAGGATTTCCTGAATCTATGGCAAGATATGCAGACAATGCATCGTCACCGTTTACGATCACCCTCATCTTCGGAAGTGTCTTTATCATTTCTTCCAGAATATTCATGGTAATATCGATTTCCCCATAACGGTCAAGCTGATCGCGAAACAGATTGGTAAGAATCATATAATCCGGTTTGACAGCCGGAAAAATATAACGTGTGGAAGCCTCATCTGCCTCAATACAGGCGTAATCTGCATCCAGATGTCCTGTCCAGCCTGCCCCCAACACAAACGCTGCCACTACACCATTTAACATATTGGAACCTGTATGATTACAGATTACTTTTTTTCCTTCTGCCTCAATAGCAGCACAGAGCATATTATTCGTTGTGGTCTTACCGTTTGTACCGCAGACCACAAAGATCTTTTCTCGAACCTGGGCTGACAAAAGCTGCAATATATCAGGGCATATCTTTAATGCTATTTTTCCTGCCCAGGTAACACCCTGACGGCCCAATTTCCTGCAGGCAAAGCCTGCTGTCTTTGCTGCCCATATGGCAATAATACCTCGTAATTTCATGTCATCATCCTTTATATTTCTTCTTTTTTCACGTATAGTTCGATTTTACGTCAAATGCATCCAATAATCAAGTCTTTCAAAAAGAAAGAAAAACAGTCCTTAAAAGTAAGGACTGCTTTTCTAATTTATTTTTTCCTGATATTTTTTATACAATTCATGTACCTTTGCCGAACAGGAACGGGAAATGGGGATTTCAATTCCATCCAGAACAAAGCTGTTGTTTTTCATTTCAGTTACTCTTTCCATATTTACAAAAAAGCTCTGATGACATCGCACAAAATTTGAGCCTTCCAATTGTGCTTCAAAGTCATTCAGCTTTCCCCGGCAATGAACAGTTCTCCCATCTGCCAGGTGGAAATTTACAGTGTGAAGATTACTGGATATGTAGGACACATGCCTCTGACGTACGGTGTATTCACGAGCCCTATAGCGAAAACTGATCAACTTCTCCCCCTTTCCCTGCCAGAGACTCTTGAGAGGATATAAGATTCTTTCCAACACCTTGACATTTACAGGCTTTACAATGTAATTATATGCAAATACCTCAAAGGCCTCTTTATAATACCGGTCACTGTCAGATACAAGAATCACCGGCAGCTTGGCCCTTATGTCATGAATCTCCTTTATAAGATTAATCTTCTCCGTCTCGGAATTATTGACTCCGATAAAGACAAGACTGTAATAATCCTCGTCATTTCTGATTTTTTCCAGCAAGTCCTGACTATCCTCAAATAGTTCCACCCCCATGTTCAACCGAAGTTTCGACAATGCGCTTTGCAAAGCCAGTGCATCTTTATGCACACTATCATAGATTGCCACTGACGTAATCACCACGCTTATTCTCCCCTTTCTCTCCGTGTGAACGCATGTAAGATATGTATATTGTAACATTTTATTCTTGAGCTTAGCGTGTTAAATATGTCAGTTTTCATGCATTTCATGCTCATTTGCCAAAAAATGACATTTCTAAAAGTAATTATGTCGCCTTAATAATTAATAGTTTTTTAAATTTATTTTAAAAAACTATATAAAAAAACACTTATAAAAAACGCATTAAAGAAGCATAAAAAGCATAAAAAAAACCGTTTCACGGTGTTTCCACCATGAAACGGCATCAGCTCACAACAGGATTATTTATCTCTCCAGATAATTCTGCCCTTTGACAAATCATAGGGGGAGAGCTCTATGGTAACTTTATCCCCCGGCAGGATACGAATAAAATTCATTCGTAATTTGCCGCTGATATGGGCAAGCACTACATGTTTGTTTTCCAGTTCCACTTTAAACATTGCGTTAGGCAGCTTCTCCAGAACAGTGCCTTCCACTTCAATTACATCTGCTTTTGACATTTATTAACCTCCTATGCCATTTTTGTAAGAGTCAGAATTTCTGGTTCCCCATCTGTTATGAGGATCGTATTTTCATAATGGGCGGAAAGTGAACCATCCATGGTCACAACCGTCCAGTCATCATCCAGCCATGCCACATCTGCACGCCCCATATTGATCATGGGTTCAACCGCCAGAGTCATCCCCGGAAGCAGACGAACTCCCCGTCTCTTCTGTGGAAAATTTGGAATCTGCGGATCTTCATGTAAATGAGTGCCGATTCCATGCCCAACCAGGTCACGGACAATTCCATAACGGTATTTGGCCGCATATGCACCGATTGCTTTGGATATATCATTCAAATGGTTTCCGGCTTTTGCCGCCTTCAAACCTTCGAAAAAGCACTGCTTTGTAACCTCCATAAGCTGGCGGGCCTCAGGGCTTACTTCTCCTACTGCATAAGTCCGTGCAGCATCAGAATGATATCCTTTATAAATCAGACCGGCATCAATTTTTACGAGATCGCCATCCTGAATGATTTTTTCTTCGGAAGGAATTCCATGAACCACTTCATCATTGAGACTGATGCAGAAAGATCCCGGAAAACCTCCGTAATTCAGAAAGTTGGGAATGCAGCCCAGAGACCGGATCATATCCTCACCGATTTTATCCAGCTCTTTGGTGCTTACTCCCGGTTTAATGTAAGGAATCAGACCGTCATGTACCTTCTCCAGTAAATGACCGGCCTCTCTCATAAGTTCAATCTCATGGGACGATTTAATAGAAACGGACATAATGTTATTATTCTCCCAGAATAGCAACGATTTCCTGGAAAACTTCTTCCAGATTCTTTGTTCCGTCTACTGTCTTTAAGACGCCCTGACCTGTGTAGTACTCAATTAACGGCTGTGTCTGATCATGATATACATTCAGACGTTTCTGAACTGTTTCCGGTTTGTCATCGTCGCGAAGTACAAGTGCTTCGCCGCAGACATCACATACGCCTTCAGTCTTGGGTGCTGCAAATACAACATGATATGTTGCACCGCATTTCAGACAGGCACGTCTTCCGCCCATACGATTTACGATATTGCTGTCCGGAACATCTACATCAATTGCGTAATCAATTTTGCTTCCCAGCTTTGTCAGTGCATCTGTAAGGCATTCTGCCTGAGGAATTGTTCTGGGGAATCCGTCAAGAACATATCCCTTTGCAGCATCCGGCTGCTGAATTCTGTCTACAACAAGGTCGCAGGTCAGTTCATCCGGAACAAGGAGTCCCTGATCCATATAAGTTTTTGCTTTTTTGCCAAGTTCGGTGCCGTTTTTGATGTTTGCACGGAAAATGTCGCCTGTGGAAATATGCGGAATTCCGTATTTCTCTGCAATTTTCTTTGCCTGTGTGCCTTTTCCTGCACCTGGTGCTCCCAACATAATGATTTTCATGTCGTCATACCCTCCATTTTCTCTTAAAAAACCTTCGTTTTTAACAAATCAAGGCTGTGGCGCCATTTACTGCACCACAACCTTTATTTTACCATACATGCCTGCAAAGATTCAATAACCTTTGCAATGCTTTTAATTATTCAGGAATCCTTTATAGTTGCGCACCAGCATCTGAGATTCGATCTGTTTTACTGTTTCCAGAATAACACTTACAATAATGATAATGGATGTCCCGCCGAAGGAAACATTTGCACCAAAAACACCATTAAAGAAGAACGGGATAACAGCAACAATGATCAGACCTACAGCACCTATGAAAACAATATAATTCAGAATTCTTGTTAAGTAATCTGAGGTTGGTTTACCGGGTCGGTATCCCGGGATAAATCCTCCCTGCTTCTTGATATTATCTGCTACTTCCAACGGATTAAATGTAATAGAAGTATAGAAATATGCAAAGAATACACAGAGAACAACATAAAGAATCAATCCCCAGCTATACTGAAGCTGTTTCGGATTACACCAGTTGCTGCTGGAGAGAGCACGAAGAATCTCACTTCCAATGCCTGTTCCGTTTCCCTTTCCTGCAAGCTGAGCAATAATGCCCGGGAAGGACATTAAAGAGGAAGCGAAGATGATCGGAATAACACCTGCAGTGTTTACCTTAAGCGGAATGTGAGTGGACTGACCGCCCACAGCTTTTCTTCCCACCATTTTTCTGGAATACTGAACAGGAATCCTTCTTTCAGCTCCATTGAGAATCAGTACAAAAACTACGACCACAAGAATAATGGCTGCGATGATCACTGCTGCAAGCATACCCTTTGCGATGGTTTTGTTTTTGATAAAGTTCTCATACAGCAAAGACAAATCACTTGGAATACGGGAAACAATGTTTACTGTCAGAACGATAGAAATACCATTTCCGATACCCTTTTCCGTAATTCGCTCACCAATCCACATCAGCATTGCAGAGCCGGCTGTCAGGCAGACAACAACCACAATGCCTTTCCAGATATTCATATCTCCCAGCAGGTTCTGACGTCCGAATCCGATTGCCATGGCAATAGATTCAAACAAAGCAAGACCAACTGTCAGATAACGGGTAATTGCTGTGATTTTCTTTCTTCCTTCTTCCCCGTCACGATGCATTTCTTCCAGAGCAGGAATAGCAATGGTAAGAAGCTGCATGATAATGGAGGAAGTAATATATGGAGTAATATTCAATGCAAAGATTGACATTGTAGTAAATGAGCCGCCGGTGAAAGCATCGAAGAAATTAAACGCATCGCCGGTATTTTTGGAAAACCAATCCTTGAAAACACTGCTGTCAACTCCCGGAATAGGAAGCTGTGAGCCGATTCTGATTATCAGAATCATGCCCACAACATAGAGTATTTTCCGTCTCATTTCTTTTACTCTAAAAACATTTTTGAGAGTCTCGAACATTAAATCACCTCTACTGTACCACCAGCAGCTTCAATTTTTGTTTTTGCAGTTTCGCTGACAGCATTCACTTTTACATTGAGTTTCTTTGTCAGCTCGCCGTTTCCAAGGATCTTAACACCGTCACCGGTCTTGGAAATTGCGCCGCTTGCAAGTAAACTGTCAACAGTTACGTCTGCACCATCCTCAAAACGGTTCAGAACATCAACATTAATTGCAATGATTTCTTTGGTGTTTCTGTTATGAAAACCTCTCTTAGGTAAACGTCTGTATAAAGGCATCTGTCCACCTTCAAATCCCGGTTTTTTGTGTCCGGAACGAGCTAACTGTCCTTTATGTCCCTTACCGGCTGTTTTGCCGTTTCCAGAACCGTGTCCACGGCCTCTTCTGAATTTATCTCCCTGCTTGGAACCTTCTGCCGGTCTTAAGTTTGATAATTCCATTCTGGCACCTCCTTCAATTTTTCAAAATCGCCTGTCTATTATGCTTCTTCTACTTTTACCAGGTGCTTTACCTGCTGAATCATTCCTCTGGTTGCCGCATTATCCGGCATAACAACTGTTTTGTGCATTTTGGTAAGACCCATAGCTTCAACAGTTTTTTTGTGCTTCGGAACTGCGCCAATCGGAGATTTTACTAATGTAACCTTTAATGTGTCTGCCATTTTTTTCTCCTCCTTAAGCCAGAATCTCATCAACAGATTTTCCGCGAAGCTTTGCAACCTCTTCCGGAGTCTTTAACTGACTTAAACCTTCGATAGTTGCCAGAACAACGTTCTGTTTATTTCTGGAACCCATACATTTTGTACGGATATTCTTGATACCTGCTAATTCGATAACCGCACGGGCCGGGCCGCCGGCGATAACACCAGTACCTTCCGGAGCTCTCTTTAAAAGCATTTCAGCGCTTCCGAATTTACCGATGAAATCATGTGTGATAGAACCGTTCTCATCTCTTGCAACGGTTACCAGTTTCTTCATTGCATCCTCTTTTCCTTTGCGGATCGCTTCAGGAATTTCGGCTGCTTTTCCTAATCCTGCGCCAACGTGTCCGTTGCCGTCACCAACAACAACTAAAGCTGTGAAACGGAAGTTACGACCACCTTTAACAACCTTGGTAACACGCTTGATTGACACTACTTTATCTTCTAATTCTAACTGACTAGCATCAATAAGATTACGTTTCATGTGTTCTTTTCCTCCCTCTCTTAGAATTTCAGTCCAGCTTCTCTTGCTGCATCTGCCAAAGCTTTTACTTTACCGTGGTAAATATAGC
Source organism: Blautia sp. (assembly GCA_034118545.1). Lineage (GTDB taxonomy): Bacteria > Bacillota > Clostridia > Lachnospirales > Lachnospiraceae > Blautia_A. The sequence continues at coordinate 3,239 of JAXFBD010000068.1, read as the reverse complement.
CTCCTCTGTCAAAGACAACACTTTCGATGCCTGCCTCGAGTGCCTTTTTACCAATAACAGTTCCCAGATGTGCTGCTGCCGCTACGTCGTCTGTGTTCTGAAGCTCTGCTTTTACATCTTTCTGAAGAGTAGAAGCGGATACTAAAGTCTTTCCAACGCTGTCATCAATAATCTGTGCATACATATGCTTGTTGGAACGGAATACTGCAAGACGTGGTGTTGCTGCAGTTCCATTTAAATGATGACGTAATCTTCTATGCTTATTCTGACGAATTTTTGCCCTAGATGCTTTATTTATCATTTTCTCACTCTCCTTAATTATTTCTTACCAGTCTTACCGACTTTACGTCTGATAACTTCATCAGCATATTTGATACCTTTGCCCTTATATGGCTCAGGTCTTCTCTTATCTCTGATCTCAGCTGCATACTGGCCAACTTTTTCTTTGTTGATACCGGAAACGATGATCTTGTTTCCGTCTACTTTAGATTCCAGACCTTCTGGATCTTCCATTTCAACCGGGTGAGAATATCCAAGGTTCAGCACAAGCTTCTTACCCTGTTTTGCTGCTTTATAACCTACGCCGTTTACTTCAAGAGTCTTTGTGTAGCCTTCGCTTACACCAACCACCATGTTATGGATAAGGCTTCTTGTTAAACCGTGCAGAGATTTCATTTTCTTCAGATCATTTGGTCTTGTTACAACAACATGACCATCTTCCATCTTAATTGTCATTTCTGTAGGAAGCGCTCTTTCAAGTGTTCCTTTTGGTCCTTTTACGGTTACTACATTGCCTTCAGCGATTTTTACTTCTACGCCTGCCGGAACAGCAACCGGAAGTCTGCCAATTCGTGACATATTATTGTCCTCCTTACTTAAATTATCGGAGAGGTCTCATATCCTCTCTGTTTTCAGTTTATTTTATCTATGAGAACATCCTTTTGGGATGATACTCTCTTTTATATACTCTGTACTGGCAGATTACCAAACAAATGCCAGAACTTCTCCGCCAACCTGAAGCTTACGGGCTTCTTTGTCAGTAATAACACCTTTGTTAGTGGAAAGGATTGCGATTCCAAGTCCGCCAAGAACCTTTGGCAGCTCATCCTTGCCTGCATATACACGAAGACCAGGTTTGGAGATTCTCTTTAATCCAGTAATGATTTTCTCATTTTTGTTGTCACCATATTTTAAGGTGATATGCAGAGTCTTTGCAGCTCCGTCTTCTGTTAAATCATATTTTGCAATATATCCTTCATCAACGAGGATGTTTGCGATAGCAATTTTCATTTTGGACGCCGGAACGTCAACAGTATCATGTTTTGCAGTATTTGCGTTACGGATTCTTGTAAGCATATCTGCAATCGGATCGCTCATTGTCATGTAAGTTTCCTCCTTATTCTCAGACTTTACATGTTCAGTATTTTATTATTTACAGTTCCCCCACCCCGGAACCTTACCTGGTATTTTCCAGGCTAAGATGGGGATGCGGTGAAAGAAAGTCAGTTCCGTTCAGTTATTCTGCTTACCAGGAAGCTTTTTTAACTCCCGGAATCTGTCCTTTGTATGCTAATTCACGGAAGCAGATTCTGCAAATTCCGTATTTTCTTAAATATGCATGTGGACGACCACAGATTCTGCAGCGGGAATATTCTCTTGTGGAGAATTTCTGTTTACGCTGCTGTTTGATTTTCATTGCTGTCTTAGCCATGAATCAATCCTCCTATTTTGCAAATGGCATATTGAATAATCTCAATAATTCACGAGCTTCTTCATCGGTTTTAGCAGTGGTAACGAAAATAACATCCATACCTCTTACTTTGTCGACTTTATCATATTCAACTTCCGGGAAGATTAACTGCTCTTTGATACCAAGAGCATAGTTTCCTCTGCCGTCAAATGCGTTCGGGTTAACACCGCGGAAGTCACGTACACGAGGAAGAGCAAGGTTGATCAGACGATCAGCGAACTCATACATTTTTTCGCCTCTTAAGGTTACCTTACATCCGATCGGCATTCCCTCTCTGATTTTGAAGTTTGCGACAGATTTCTTTGCTTTTGTGGCAACTGCTTTCTGTCCTGTGATCAGCTCCATGTCTGCGATTGCAGCATCCAGCAGCTTCGCATTTTCTTTGGCTTCACCAACACCCATGTTAACAACGATTTTCTCGAGTTTTGGCACTTCCATAACATTTTTATAACCAAACTTCTTTGTCATGGCATCCATGATTTCGTTTTTGTACATTTCTCTTAATCTGCTCATTTGTCATGCCTCCTCTCTCAATTAATCAATTGTTTTTCCGGTTGCTTTGGCAACACGAACTTTTTTATCTCCATCCATCTTAAATCCAACTCTTGTGGCTTTTCCGTCAACAACCAGCATTACGTTGGAGATATGCAGCGGAGCTTCCTTCTGAATGATTCCGCCGTTCTGATTTGCAGCAGATGGTTTTGTATGCTTTGTTACCATGTTGATTCCCTCAACAATAACAGTGCTGTCCTTCTGGCTGACAGCAAGAACTTTACCTTCTTTGCCTTTATCTTTACCGGCGATAACTTTTACAGTATCACCTTTTTTAATTTTCATAGCTGACATTAGGCACCCTCCTATAATACTTCCGGAGCTAAGGAAACGATCTTCATGAATTTCTTCTCACGAAGCTCTCTGGCAACTGGTCCAAAGATACGTGTTCCTCTCGGAGTTAAGTCGTCTTTAATGATTACGGCAGCATTTTCATCGAAACGGATGTAGGATCCATCTTTACGACGAGCGCCTTTTTTAGTTCTTACAACAACAGCCTTTACTACATCACCTTTTTTTACAACGCCGCCTGGTGTTGCATCTTTAACAGTAGCAATGATTGTGTCGCCGATATTTGCATATCTTCTTGTAGAGCCGCCCATTACACGAATACAAAGGATTTCTTTTGCACCAGTGTTGTCGGCAACTTTCAGTCTTGTTTCCTGCTGAATCATACTGGTTTCCTCCTTATTTAACTTTCTCTACAATCTCAACCAGTCTCCATCTTTTATCTTTGGACAGCGGTCTGGTCTCCATAACTTTAACGGTATCGCCGATACTGCACTCATTATTTTCATCATGAGCTTTTAATTTATATGTTCTCTTCACGATTTTTTTGTAAAGAGGATGTTTTACATGGTCTTCAATTGCAACTACAATGGTCTTGTCCATCTTGTTGCTGACAACCTTACCCACACGGGTTTTTCTCAGATTTCTT
>JAXFBD010000067.1:0-13907 GCA_034118545.1 Blautia sp. | reverse complement strand
GGCTCATAAACAACTTCGTTCTGCTCTCCCAGAACAATATCTCTGTAATAGAAATCTCTCAGGTTATTATTCTCTTTTACATTTACCATTCTCAGATATCGATTCTCTGGATTTGTTGTAGTAAACGCAATAAATCCTCTGTCTAAAGTCTCTAATGGACGTAGGTTATGAGAGGTAAAAATCAACTGACCCTTTCCCTTTTCCGAGATAATTCTAAGGATCTCACCTAACAGATATTCAAACACACCGGCATCAAGCTCATCAATTGCCACTGTAATGGACGACTTATTATATACAACAATCAAAAGCTGCAAGATTGATACGATTTTCTTAATACCTTCTGACTCATAACGCAGAGGAATTTCTTTACTATTCTTCTTGGACATAAGCTGAACACGGCATCCGATGTTTCCGTTCTTCAGAACCTGTGGTCCGAAATTATACATACTAATGGTCAATCCGGGAACAATTTGAGAAAGAACCATGTTCATGTTTGGAATGATTTTCTCAATCAGCTCTGCAGCTTCCTTAGGAATCGTCTCCGCCTCATCAAGCGGCAGCATGATATTTCCAACAGCTCCTGCATTTTCACTTTCATACTTAAATGCTAATGGAAGGGCATTCATCGTAATCAAACCATTATTCTGAGTGTTGATTACAAACAGTTCAAAGTTGCCATACTGTACAAGCATCTCAAGGAGATCGGTATAAATTGGCTGTTTGCAATTCTCATGGATAACTGTCAAAAGCTCTCTTGAAAAAACAAATGATCTGGATGTTGCAGACGCCAGACGTTTCGCCACCTCAAGATCCGTTGCAACATCCTTATCTCTACCAACCAATTCCTGATATTTATTTCTGGGAGTAAATACTTCCTTCGAACTGGTATTGATCAGATTAGCCATTCTACACTTATCTTCTCCATGCATATAAGAACAGCTAAGAATTTCATCAAAAATAACTACTTTTGTGTTTTCGGATTCAGATATGTTCTGAGTATTATTATTCTGCTCTTTTTTAATCCCGAATTCGTACACAACGCCATAGGAAATTCCACTTTCCGGAATATCAACAGAAAAATCGAATCTCAATTTTGCACTGTCTGATTCTACATGAATGTAATCAGCATACTGTGATGGAACCACCTGTCCGCAAAGGGCATGTTTTAACAACATGATTGCATCAATCAACGCAGTCTTCCCGGAGCCATTCTGACCGTATATCCCAAGAATACTTGATTTGTAATTCTTTCTATTGTTCTTAAGAGTAACCTGACCCTTCTTAACATTTTTGAAATTCTCGATTTCAATTTTTTCTATTCTTACACATCCCTTTTTCATGTTCCACCTCTCGATTTACGCACTAATATCACAGGTTCATTTTATCATTATGTCCCTGTTTTGTCAATTTCAATCTACTATTTGATACATTTTGTATCGATTATCTTATTTATTTCCATTTTGTGTGTTATTTTAAAATAATACTCGTTTTATTATCCTTCTCATTGATTATTTCGCAATTTAGTCAACTACACTTTGGTAACTCGTACTTAACTAAATTGCAAAGCAGATTCCTTACTGTATTGTATCCAGAAAAAAGCTTTACTAATATAATCAACGATATTCTCCCAACTACTGTATGGAAAATGTCCGGATGTTTCTTTGATCTTGCAGGAATCTGAACCCGGTCATTTCTGACCACATTCAATTTCTCATTAAAAATCCCACCTACCGCAGTAAGTGGGAAGTCATTCGTGCTATGCCAGAGGCTCATTATTGTGGGAAAAGTGTGGGAAATTCATCTGCTCAGATGGCTGAAACCATTGTAAATACTGGCTTTCTGCCCCTTCGGCGACACTTTGCCGTGGCAGATGAAAGTACCTTAATCATTATGTTTTTCCTCCTGAAATACCTCGTTTTTCCCAATTTTACACATTTTTTTAGAATTAAACATAGATTTTATTCCATAAATTTTGATTACCGCTCAATCAAATCTTCCATTGTGCAGCCCAAGGCTATACATTGTATCTGCGCTTGCTTTGTTGATGTTTTTGTTTCTCTGTTCATACATCTGAATTGAACGAAGACTGACACTGGAACGTTCCGCTAACTCTGCTTGCGTAAAACCATATGCTGTACGAATGCGCTTTAAATTTGTTTCAGAAAAATATTCCTTTATTTTTGAATCCACAATGTCAACAAATTTTGTGATATCCGCTTCGTGGAGAGTGTAATACATTTTTGGCAAATCCTCAAAAGAAAGAACCTTAAAAATATCGCTATACTTCCTGCCTGAATACCACTGATAATAAGCAATAGCCCAACCAATCCAGTATTCCTTTGAGCGTCCAAAATGCTCTTGATGTTCTATTTGAAGCTCTTGCCCTTTGGTTTCCGCAACGATCTCCCGAACGATTTCAATGCCACTTTTACCAGCAAGATAGGCAGGTTCACCATTTTCTAGTCGCTTGCTCACGGAACTTACAATAAACAGTTTCACAAAGTCAGTTCCAAGAATACCACAAGTATTGACTGCGTAATCAAAGGCATCTCCAATCACCGATTGTGCCTTACTCAGATATATTTCTTGGTATGCGCGGGTCATCGTTCTTAATGCCTCCTCTCATAATATCCTGAATATACAGTCCATGTTTGTGATTTCAAGCTCTTTTCCCCGGATTTGAACAGCAGCAGTATCACATCCGAAACATTTCAGAAGCTTCGGGTCATCTTTATTCAGATTATATGAAATCATTCCTGTCTTATCAAAATTGTGTATAACCAGAAGTCTCTGCCCCTGATACTCTCTGTCTACCACCTGAATTCCTTTCAAATGAGAAGCACTGCAGTTTTCACCATGCTCCACTTTTTCTCTGATAATCCCTGAATATTACCGGAAAGACAGAATCTTCCAAGAAAACCGGAGGATAGACGATAAGATATTTCTTCTTCTGGCAGCCAGTCATTGATCACTACCCATATTTGATTCTGTCTTGCCAGAAACAGTCTCTGCAGATTTGCAGCCACATATGGAAGCTCCTGACGAATCGTCTTCAATAATCCCTGTACTGCTTCCATAAGAGAAATCAGTGAAATCCTTGGATTTACCGAGCAACACTATTTCAGCCGCATTTTCAAGGATTTTACCGGACAAAATCCCAAGGAATATCGGTTACAAAATACAAAAAGCCTGTGAAACAGTTCGCTTCACAGGCTTTATTATTAATTAATCAGCCTTTTACCCCTCCCAGAGCAACTCCGGCAACAATATACTTGGACAGAATCAGGTATACCACGATCAGAGGAATGATCGTAACAAACAGTCCCACATAAACAACTCCATAGTCTGTCCGGAACTGATTGGAGCTGAGCAGCTGGACAAACATTGGCAATGTCTTTTTTGAGTCTGTTGTCAGCATGATCGTCGGTGTAAACAGATTGTTCCACTGTGCGATAAACTGAAAGATAGCCTGTGTCGCCACCGCCGGCTTAATGACCGGAAGGATAATACGGTTAAAAGTCCTGAATTCTCCGGAGCCGTCAATACGGGCTGCTTCCACCAGCTCAACGGACAGACTGCTCTGCATATACTGCTTCATAAAAAACACTACCGCAGGGGATGCAATAGCTGGTACGATCAATGGAATATAAGTATCCACAAGATCCAGTTTCAGCATGAAACGGTAAAAACCGATTACTGTAATCTGACTTGGAACCATCATGATTGCCATAATAAATGCCCAGGCAGCTCTTTTAAATTTAAAATCATACACATGAATGCCGTATGCTGTCATAGCGGAAAAATAAACAGCACAAAATGTTCCCGGAACAGTGATCATCAGAGAGTTAAGTGCCGCTCTCTGCAAAGTGATCTGCATACCATTCTGCTTAAGCATCAGATTTTTCCAGTTCTCCAGAAAATGAGTCGACGGAATCAGAGAGATTCCTGACTTAATGGCATCGGAAGTACGTGTGGCATTTGATACCAGTAACAGAAAAGGCAGTAAACTGATAGTACAGAACAACGCAAAAACAGCGATTCTGATAATCTTTTGTCTTCTCAGCGTTCTGGAATAGCTTTTCGTCCTGCTCATCCTCTTCCCCTCCTGCGTCCTTTTCTCACCGTCGAAGCATCTTTGTCACGCATACTGTAAAACAGTATCAGGCTGATAATCAGCGTCACTATAAATAACAACACCGATACAGTTGCAGCTTTTCCCACATCTGTATTATACATTCGCATTATATACATAGTCATAGTAGTGGAGGTATCATTAGGCAGACCCACCAGGCCCGTCTCCGGAACATTAAACAATGCGGGAATATCATACATCTGCAGTCCTCCGATAGCGGAAGTTACCAGAACATACAGCATGATAGGCTTCAGAAGCGGAAGGGTCAGATAACGAAATTGCTGCCATCCTGTCGCACCGTCAATATCGGCGGCCTCAAACAGTCCCGGATCAATTCCCAGAATCCCCGAGATCAGAAGCAATGTTGTATTTCCAAACCACATCCAGAACAGAATCAGCGAAATCAGCCCCCTGGTTCCTCCCACACTGGCCATAAAATCAAAATTGTTGGATATCAGTCCGATATCTCTGAGTGTTTTTGTCACCGTTCCGTACTGCGTAAACAACGCCTTAAACAATACGGCAACCGATGCTGCTGTAATAATACTTGGAAGATAGATAATAACCTTTACTGCACCCGTTCCTTTAACCCTTACCTTTTTATTTGTCAGCCATGCTGCCAGAAGAAGCGACACAAGAATCTGCGGAATAAAGTTCTGAACCCACATGATCAACGTATTTTTCAGATACATCAATGCATATGGCTTTTCTCCCGGTGCCAGACCCAATACATTGATAAAATTCTGCAGTCCGGCAAATTCCATAAATTCCCGTCCGTTTCTTTTGTAGTAGCTCAGGGTACTGAAATAAAATGTGTTCAGCAGCGGCCAGAGCTGAAACAGCAAATAAGCAATAAAAAACGGAGCAATGAAAAAATATCCGTATTTGCTGTAGCTGATTGTTTTTTTCTTCTTTTTTCTCATTACTTCCTCCCATCCTGCGGAAAACGGCTTTTGCAGATTATCCGGAAAGTGACGTCTGTTTCATAAATAAGAACAAGGCTGCTCCAAAATACTTTTTGCAGCAGCCTTTGCCATTCTTTTAATTTATATATTCACAGTAATCTGCAATACTCCTGCAATACTTTTCAGGTTATTCCACACTCAGATAAGAGAATGTGTCGTGAATGCTGGAAGTCAGGTCAGCAATTGCCGTATCCAGATCCTTTTCACCTGTTGCATAAGCCTGTGTCTGTGTATCCAGCAATGAAAGAATCTGCTGATCTTCTGCTGTTACAATAGATGCATCCAGTCCGTCTGCAAGCGGAAGGAAGAATTCCATGAAATTCTGACCTGCGTCTGCATACAGATATCCGTTGCCGTCTGCAGATGCACCGCTTTCGATAATCTGAGCGATTGCTTCTGTATTATTTACAAAATCGGAATTCAGCGCATTGATTGCCACCATGCCTTCTGTATCACAGGTGAAGAATTTCATGATCAGAGCAGCCAGTTCTGTGTCTGCACATTCCGTTGTAGCCGCCAGGCCTGTACCGCCCCAGTAACACTGCTGTGGTGTGGGAACAAGGATCGTATTGGCTTTCCATGTATCGCTTAAGCACCAGTATGTGAACCACGGACATCCCATATATGCGATCGCAGCATTAGCCGCTTCGCCGTCACCGTCCATATTTGCATACCAGTCAGCACTCCACTGATTTGTATTATAGGTCAGTTCTTCATCATACATGGTCTTTGCCAGTTCCAGGTACTGGGTTACATTTTCATCGAGAGTAATCACATCATTTTCATCATAGAAGCCATTTTCTCTGGAATTCATCAGAATTCGCTTCAGCTCATCGTAACCGGAGAACAGCTTGCAGCTTCCGCCGGATGCTTCTTTTACTTCTCTTGCAGTTTCCAGAATAGTATCAAAATCTGCAAATTTTGCTGCAAGTTCATCCGGATCTGTTGTTCCCAGATATTTTTCTGCAAGATCTGCACGAACCTGGAGACATCCCGGAGTAGCCTGCCAGAAAAGTGCTCTTACATTGCCATCCCAGTCGGAACCAAGATCAATATTATACTGGTACTGATTTGCGTAATCATCTGCTGTGATTCCAAGATCCGCTACTGTCTGAACCCAGTCACTGTTCACATATTTCTGAACATAGTCAACTTCAAGTCCCATCATATCGGGATACAGTTCATTGGACGGATCATCCAGAATAGGATCCAGCTTACTCTGATAATAATCTGAGCCGCCTGTATTTACAAAAACTATTCTCTCATACTCTTCCGGATAGGCATCTTTAAACGGACCGTCAAGAATTTTCTTGATATCATCATTCCAGCCCCAGATAACAAAGGAATCCTCGCCGGACGCATCACCGGTAACGGTGTTTTCCGGTTCTGCTTCTTCTTCCGCCAAAACAGGTACTGCAAATACGGAAGCGCTCATGGCAACAGTCAACAAAAGTGCAAGTAGCTTTTTAGTTTTCATATACGGTTCCTCCTTAAAAATAAAGTTTGCCGGATGGCTAAATTTGTTCGTTTCTTCACTTTCTTCACCAGTTTTTAACGAAATCGTTTAACTAAGTACAGAATACACGAAAACGCACAATATTTCAAGTAGCTTTTTAGTTTTTTTATACATTTTAACATATTACACAATTGTATTTTCATTTTCAACAGAAAAACTAACCCGATTGTTCCCCCGTGCCTGATTTTACAACCTTTTTTCCATTGTGCATTTTTTCGTATACACTGTTTTTCCAAAAAAACATTACTATTATATGCAGTAAAATATTGATTTTATCATATCTTTAACGTTTTCGTGAAAGTCATCTGACACCATTTCTACAGCACTTGCCCCTGTGGTATTATACCCACTGATTTTCCCGGCATCAGTTCACCCGATACCACTATTTTTTCCGCCAATGCCGTTTTAGGCTGCTCGATCAGACGGATCAATTCCTCAGCCGCTCTCCTTCCAATGGTCGTCGTGTCCTGACGAAGCGTGGCAAGCTTTGGTTCCAGCACCTGTGACAGTGTAATCCCGTCATAGCCTGCCACAGATATGTCTTCCGGGATTTTCATCCCCCGTTCCCGTATGGCATTAATACAGCCCACAGCGGCAAAATCATCCGGACACAGAATACAGGTGGGCGGATCCTTCAGGTTCAGCAATTCATCCGTGATCTTTCCTGTTGAAAAAGTATCACGGTAAGCAGCTTCTCTCACATATTTTTCCGGAACTTCAATTCCCAGCTCATCCAGTGTTCTGTAAAAGCTTCCCAGCCTTGCCCTGGTGGTAGAAGAATCAAGTCCATGAATATAAGCAATCTTCGTATGCCCCTGACTGTATACATAGCGGACCAGCTCACGCATCCCCCCCACATTATCCGACACCACTGCCGTTCTTCCGTCAAAAACATGGTCAATGGTAACCACAGGAAGGCTGCTGCGGATCAGCTCCTGTGCCTCCGGTTTGTAAAAATCAATACAGGCGACCACAATTCCCTCAAGTCCTCTGTACCGGCAGTGTTCATAATAGCTCTGTCGCTGTCCCGGCATATTGCAGTTTACAAATGTAATATCATACCCCCGCTCTTCTGCCGTTACTTTAAAGCTTTCAATAATACTGCTGAAATAATCATGTGTCAGCCCGCTACGTGCTTCATCCACAAAGAGTATCCCCAGGTTATAGGTCCGCTTCGTTTTCAGCGCCCTTGCATAAGAGTTTGGAAGGTATCCCATCTCCTCCGCTGTCCTTTTTATCTCTTCTCTTTTTTCAGCTCCAATATCACTGTAACCATTTAAGGCCTTGCTGACTGTTGCAATAGACACTCCGCATTTTTTTGCAATATCCTTCATTGAAACCATAAACAGCACCCCGTATCTTGTTCCTAAAACGTTTTAGGACTTGTATTTTTCTATATTTTATTATATTCGTTTAAAAAACTCAATTACTTTCTTGTATAATTCCCTTGCTTTCCTCAAAAAAATGAGATATACTGTTTTTAACTTAAACGTTTTCGTATCTTAAATACCATTTACCATTATGAAAAAGGAGAACTGTTATGAAATTTGGCTATTTCGATGATGATCAGAGAGAATATGTCATTACTACACCTCAGACTCCCCTTCCCTGGATCAATTATCTGGGATGTAATGATTTTTTTTCACTGGTGTCAAATACCTGCGGCGGCTACAGCTTCTTTAAGGATGCCAAACTGCTGCGCATTACCCGTTACCGGTACAATGATGTACCCTTTGATTCCAACGGGAAATATTATTACATAAAAGAAAATGGTACCGTATGGAATCCAGGCTGGCAGCCGGTTCAGACGGATCTGGACAGCTATGAATGCCGCCACGGCATCGGCTATAGCAGATTTCTCTCTTCCAAAAACGGACTTCGAGCCAGTCTTTTGAATTTTGTTCCCGTGGATGCCCCCTGTGAGATCAATCATCTGACCATGACCAATGATACGGACTCTGAAAAGGAATTCCAGATTTTTTCTTATGTGGAATTCTGTCTGTGGAATGCCGTAGATGATATGACAAATTATCAGAGAAATTTAAGTATCGGTGAAGTGGAAGTGGAAGGGTCCGTTATTTATCACAAAACAGAATACAGGGAGCGAAGAAATCACTATGCATATTTCTCCGTAAATGTCCCGGTAAACGGATTTGATACTGACCGCAGCACATTTCTCGGCCCTTATCGTCCTGCCGCCCGCCCTGCTGCAGTAGAGGAAGGTTCATGCAAAAATTCTGTTGCCAGCGGATGGTATCCAATTGCCAGCCATCAGATTAATGTGAAGCTTAAGCCCGGAGAAAGCAAATCTTTTATTTTTATCCTTGGATATGCAGAAAATTCTCCGGAGAAAAAATGGGAAGCACCGGGAATCATTAATAAAAAGCCGGCCCACGAGCTGCTGAACCGTTTTGATACAGAGGCCTGTATAGAAGAAGCCTTTCAGACGCTGAACCATTACTGGGACAATCTGCTCTCTAATTTCACACTGCAGTCCCATGACAAAAAATTGAACCGTATGGTAAACGTCTGGAATCAATACCAGTGTATGGTCACTTTTAATATGTCCCGCTCAGCATCCTATTACGAATCAGGTACCGGCCGGGGAATGGGCTTTCGCGACTCCTGCCAGGACCTTCTTGGCTTTGTCCATCTGATTCCGGAGCGCGCCAGAGAGCGTATTCTGGATATTGCCGCCACACAGTTTGAGGATGGAAGTGCCTATCACCAATATCAGCCACTGACCAAAAAAGGAAATCTGGATATCGGAAGTGGTTTTAACGACGATCCCCTCTGGCTTATTGCAGGAACCTCCGCCTATATCAAAGAAACCGGTGATTTTTCCATTCTCGATGAGATGGTTCCCTTTGACAACGACATGACAAAGGCTGCTTCATTATTTGAACATCTAAGCCGTTCCTTCCAGTATATCGTGGAACATAAAGGCCCCCATCAGCTTCCCCTCATCGGAAGAGCCGACTGGAATGACTGTCTGAATCTTAACTGCTTTTCCGACACTCCCGGTGAATCCTTTCAGACCACCGGGCCATCAGAAGGTCCTGTGGCAGAATCTGTATTTATTGCCGGAATGTTTGTAAAATACGGCCGGGAATATGCAGCTCTTTGCTCTCTTTGCCAGGAGGAGGAAAAAGCTTCCGCCGCCCTCTGTGAAGTGGAAAAAATGTACCAGGCAGTGATTTCGGCAGGCTGGGACGGAGAATGGTTCCTCCGTGCCTATGATGCACAGTCCCGGAAAGTGGGCTCCAAAGAGTGTGAAGAAGGCCAGATTTTTATTGAGCCTCAGGGTTTCTGTGTACTGGCTGGTATCGGTGTAAAAGAAGGGCTGGCTCAAAAAGCCCTGGATTCTGTCAGAGAACGTCTTGATACAAAATACGGAATCATGCTCCTTCAGCCTGCTTATACCAGATACCACCTGAATCTTGGAGAAATTTCCTCCTATCCTCCTGGATACAAGGAAAATGCCGGAATCTTCTGCCATAACAATCCATGGGTATCCATTGCTGAAACTGTTATCGGACGGGGAGACCGTGCTTTTGAAATATACCGTAAAACCTGCCCCTCCTATCTGGAAGATATCAGCGAGATTCACTGTACCGAGCCCTATGTTTACTCCCAGATGGTAGCCGGAGCCGATGCCCGGTTACACGGACAGGCAAAAAACAGCTGGCTTACAGGAACATCCGCCTGGACCTTTGTCAATATTTCCCAGCACATTCTGGGAATTCAGCCTCAATACGACGGTCTTGCCATTGACCCCTGTATACCGAAGGAATTTGACGGTTTCCGAATCCATCGACATTTCAGGGGAGCCGATTATGACATAGAAGTAAAAAATCCGTCCCATGTGGAAAAAGGCATCTGCAGGCTGATCGTAGACGGAAAAGAAATGAGCGGTAATATTATCCCTGTAGAAAAAGGCAAAAAAAATTATCATGTAACTGCTGTCATGGGATAAGTATACATCAGCACCAACGAAAAACCGGCAACTGGAATTCTTTTATCCACTTGCCGGTTTCTCTCAGTATTTCTGACTCTTCCCCGATGACAGATCAGTCAGTTTTTAATATCAGTTCCAGTACTCTTCTTGCACTTGTCTTCAGTTCTTCCTCTGTCAGCAGCCCTTTTTCCCGGGCCATCATAAGCCGTTCTGTATATCCTGTTCCCATTTTGATATCATTACCGGCCTTAACTTCTTTATAGTGTTCCCCCTTTGTCCACCAGTCTGTGGTAACAACGCCTTCAAATCCCCATTCTCCGCGAAGAATGTCTTCAAGAAGCTCTCTGCATTCAGATGCACGGTGTCCGTTGATCAGGTTATAGGAGCTCATTAAAGCCCATGGCTGGGATTCTTTTACACAAATTTCAAAGCCCTTCAGATAAATCTCCCTCAGTGCACGCTCAGAAACTCTGGAATCACTGTTTTTACGGTTGGTTTCTTTATTATTGCAGGCAAAATGCTTGATCGTTGCTCCAATCTTCTGAGACTGGATTCCCTGCACCATGGCTGCAGCAATTTTTCCTGACAGCAGAGGATCTTCTGAATAATATTCAAAATTCCTTCCGCAAAGAGGACTTCTGTGAATATTCATAGCCGGTGCAAGCCAGACAGAGATATTGTTTTCTCTGACCTCCTTTGCTGCTGCACATCCCACCTCAGCCGCAATCTGCGTATTCCAGGTGGATGCGATCATGGTAGCACAGGGCCATGCCGTTGCACAGATACCGCATTGTGGCTCGATTCTCAGTCCCGCCGGGCCGTCTGCTGTCATAATATTGGGCACACCATATTCCGGAAGATTTCCAAATCCAAACGTATTGGCCACACCTGTATTTGGCTGTCCTCCAAGAAGCTCTGCCATATCTTCTTCTGAAAGCTGAGACATAAAATCATCCAGAGATGCTTTTCCTTCCGCCACATCATCCAGCATGATTTTCTTTTCTTTCGAAGGCGGAAACAGATAGTAACGATTCCTCGGACGCACACAGGGTGCCAGACCCTCCGGTTCCATCGCACTCCATCCCAGTCCGTTCTCCATGAAATCATTAGGCGTTCCCTGCTCCATCATTTCGTAAGAGCCATCCGGACGCATCCGCTTTGTCAGCTGTGAAGGAGATAATTTCGCAAAAAGCTGTTTCACGATCTTATCTTTTTCCAGCGTAATCTCAAAGGAAATTTTTTCAGCATCACGCACAGAGTTTCCCACATAAAAGCTGTAGGTGCCTTTTTCCAGAACATACGCTGATTTTGCCACACAACCGCAGTCATCATAGGAAGCAAGCTGTTCCTCTGAAACGGTCAGCGTCAGCAGCTGGCTCTCCCCCGGTTTCAGTTCCTTTGTTTTTTCAAAAGCCGCCAGCTCTTTTGCGGGCTTGCCCAGCAGTCCCTGAGGTGCACTGTAATACACTTGTACAACCTCTTTGCCCGGCATATCTCCTGTATTTGTAATCTGAACTGTAATCACAATCCTTCCGCTCTTTTCCCCTGCCCAGAGTACTTCCTGAGAAAATTCCGTATAAGAAAGACCGAATCCGAACGGATAATTCACGGATTTCCCGGCATCCTTCATTGTCTCAAAATACCGGTAGCCCACATAAATATCTTCTGTATATTCCACATAATCAAGGGATTCATGAAATCCTTCTGTAGATGGATACGCTTCCAGACTGGATGCCAGAGTATCCGGAAGCTTTCCGGAAGGATTTTCCCTGCCGAGAAGAACGTCAGCCATGGCAAGTCCGCCCTCCATTCCTCCCTGCCATGCCAGCAGTACAGATGAAATTCTGTCTTCTGATGCGAACCAGCTGGTATCAACCATACCGCCCACATTCAGAACTACGATAATATTTTTAAAGGAATTGCATACCGCATCTACTAAAGCCTGTTCCCTGTTGGTCAGGCAAAAATCCGAATTTTCAAAAATCTGTCTGCTTTTTTCCACATGTGCAGCCTCATAAGGATCCTGACTGTCATAAGCTACGCTCTTTCTGTCCCAGGCTTCTCCCGAAAAACGGCTGATAACGATCACTGCTGTATCCGTATACGCTGCAGCATCTGCAATCATTTTTTGCGAAAGCTCAGGCTCCACAGTCATTCCCGGCACAGCTCCTTCCCGGTACTGCCGCTCCACGTCCTCTTTATAAAACATCGCCAGCGGTTCAAAAATACGGTCTTTTAATCCTCTTTTTACCAGTCCGTCATAAAGATTCCATACGTGTGAAACAGTAACGTCACCGCTTCCGCCGCCGCCCTTTACATAATCAAACACACCTTTTCCAAACAGCGCTACTCTGGTGTCTTTTTTCAGCGGAAGTGTCTTTTCTTTATTCTTCAGAAGAACCATTCCTTCGCATGCCGCTTTTCTGGCCAGCTCCAGGTGTTCCGGTGATTCCGTCACCCGTCTGTCATGTCCCTCCAGCGGCAAGGCCGGAATATATCTTGCACGTGTCCATTTTTTCATCTCTTTTTTTGCCTCCATGGATTATTCAGAATGTCGCAAATATCATAGCAGAAAAAGGCTGCACCTGCAATCTGGTTTTTCAACAAAAAAGCCGCTGTATGCGACAAAAACAACAGCAATTTCTTAATTTACAAACAAAATAAAATATGCTAAACTCCCTTACGAAAACAATATGTAAAATACATGTTTCAAAACAGGAGTTTTATTATGGAAAAATTCAAAAAAACACTGAACCACATTTTTATTGACGGACTAAGCGGTATGGCTCTGGGCCTGTTTTCCACTTTAATCGTTGGAACCATCATCCAGCAGATCGGAAGCTTCGTTCCCGGAAATCTGGGAGAAATGATTTTTGTTCTGGGTAAAGTAGCTGCTGCCATGACAAGTGCAGGCATTGGCGTGGGTGTGGCTTACAAATTCAAAGAAAGCCCTCTTGTCACCTTTTCTGCTGCCACAGCCGGTATGGTGGGCGGATTTGCCAGCAAGCTCCTTGCGGGTACAGTTCTTGTGGATGGGGCAATGGTTTTCTCCGGTCCCGGAGAACCCCTTGGCGCTTTCATCGCCGCCCTGGTAGGTATCGAACTTGGGCACCTTGTTTCCGGCAAAACAAAAGTGGACATTCTGATCACCCCGCTTGTAACGATCCTTACCGGTTCAGCCGTGGGATTGATCCTCGGCCCACCTATTTCCTCTTTTATGACCTGGCTTGGAAGTATCATTAACTGGGGAACAGAACAGCAGCCCCTTCTTATGGGCATTATTGTTTCCGTACTGATGGGTATGATCCTTACGCTTCCCATCAGTTCTGCGGCACT
>JAXFBD010000066.1:0-3825 GCA_034118545.1 Blautia sp. | reverse complement strand
GTGCCGGATATTTCCAATCCAAAGAGTGAGATCTTCGGATATCAGAAACCGGCCATTAAGCAGAAATTCGCAGAATTATGGACAAAAGTAAAAGCGCAGTAATAAGACGCCTTTTTGGCAGCTTCTGTGCTGCGCCGGAAGTACCGGAAAGAGTTCCCGGTAAATAGCAGTATTTTAACAGGAGGATTTTATGAGAGCAAAAAAAGTAACAGCATTGATCTTATGCACTGCCCTGGCTGCTTCTGCAGCAGTTGTTCCGGTCAGTGCGGCACCCGATGAAGAACTGGTGCTCTACACCTGGGAAGGAATGTTCCCCCAGGAGGTTCTGGACGGTTTCGAGGAAGAAACGGGAATCAAAATTATTTATTCCAATTTTGACACAGATGAGACCATGTTTGAGAAATTATCCATGGCAAAGGGCGGCGATTATGATATCGTCATTGCCGATGATTACATTATTGAGCAGGTGATCCAGGAAGGCCTGGCAGAAAAGCTGGACAAAGAGAAGCTGGAGAATTTCCGCAATATCAATCCTCTTTACCAGGGACAGTTTTATGATCCGGAGGATGAATACACTGCTCCTTACGGTGCGGGAATCCCTCTGATCGTATACGATCCGGAGCAGGTGGATATTGATATTAAAGGATACAGTGATCTCTGGGATGAGTCTCTTGAGGACAGTGTGGCGCTTCTGGCACATAACCGTGTTATCACCGGAGTTACACTGCTCACCATGGGAAAAAGCATGAACGAAGAGGATCCTGCTGTGATCGAAGAGGCAGGTCAGAAGCTTCAGGAACTGGCTCCCAATGTGCGCCTGATCCAGGATGACAACACACAGAATGCTCTGTTAAACGGAGAGGCCAGTGTGGCATTCCTCTATACCTCACAGGTAACAGCAGCTCTTGCTGAGAATCCGGATCTTAAAGTGGTTTACCCTGAGGAAGGTCTGGGCTTCGGCATCATGGGTATGTTCATTCCTTCTGAGGCACCGGACAAAGAGGCGGCATATCAGTTTGTGGATTACATCCTGCGTCCGGAGATTTCCGCACAGTGCTATAATTACATCGGATATTACTGCACCAACAAAGCGGCAGAGGACAGTGTGGATCCTTCACTTGTTGTTCCGGATTCTGTAACACAAGGAGAGATCGTTCACAACGTAAGCAAGGAAGCAGAAGAAGCATATAGTAAAGTCTGGACTGAATTTAAAGCATCCTGTGACTAAAAGACTGGGGGGTTCAGGATGGAAGTATTTAAAGGAAGTGCAACGTTTTCGGGTATTGCCATTGGAAAGATCATGTACTATCAGAAAGAGGAGTACCAGATCCGGCAGTGCCTGATAAACAATGTAAAAAATGAACTGGAGAGTTTTGAGAAGGCACAGCAGCAGGTGATAAGCCAGCTGAAGGCTTTGTATGACGAAAACTATCCTATGCATGAGAGGGAACTGCAAAGCTGCGCGGAGCAGATCAAGCTTCTGAGTGGGGGAAGCTTTCAGAGAGCAATTGTATCCATGATTTCTTCGGAGAAGGTGAATGCGGCTTATGCAGTAACAACAACACGGGATGAGATCGCATCCACCTTCCGGAATCTGGAAGAAATATCTATTAAACGGCGTATCGAAAATATCAAAGAAATATCCAACCGTCTGGTTGCAGCTCTGGGAGGCCTTACGTCCAGAATCGATCTGGGAGAGGAGCCGGTGATCCTGGCATCGGAGGTGCTTTCGCCCACAGAGCTGATGGAGATGGATAAAGATAAGCTTCTGGCAGTGGTTACACACCAGGGCTCTGCCATTTCCCATACGGCAATCGTGACAAAGACAATGGACATTCCTTCGCTGATCGAAATTGAGATCGATCCGGAATGGAACGGCCGCAATGCCATTGTGGATGGCTACACGGGAACACTTTATCTGGATCCGGATGAGGATATCCGCCAGGAATACATGAACCGCCAGAAAATCGACCAGGAGGAGCGTGAGGCTCTTCTGAAGCTTCGGGACAAAAAAGATACCACTGCAGACGGCCGGGAGGTTTTTCTCTTTGCCAACATCGGAAATCTGGATGACCTGAACAGTGTTACATATTATGGTGCCGGCGGCATCGGCCTTCTCAGAAGTGAGTTTCAGTATCTGGGCCGGGAAAATTATCCCCGTGAGAATGAACTGTTCCGCGCATACAAAAAAGTCGCGGAAACCATGGGCGACCGTATTGCCGTAATCCGTACCTTTGACCTGGGAGCAGACAAGCAGGCCGAATATCTGGGCATTCCGGAGGAGGTCAATCCCATTATGGGTAACCGGGGAATTCGCCTGAGCCTTGACCGCAGAAAAATGTTCAAGGCACAGCTTCGGGCCATTTACCGGGCCAGCGCCTACGGCAATCTGGGAATCATGTATCCCATGATCACCTCAGAGGAAGAGGTGGATGAAATTGAAAAAATTACCGATGAAGTGAAAAAAGGCCTTGATGAAAAAGGAATTCCATACCGCAATATCCTCACAGGAATTATGGTGGAAACTCCCGCAGCTGTGATGATGAGCCGGGAGCTTGCAAAAAAAGTGGATTTCCTCAGCATCGGAACAAATGACCTGTCCCAGTACGTACTGGCCATGGACCGGCAGAATCCTCTGCTGAAAAACAAATACAACGACCACCATCCCGCCATTCTCCGAATGATCAGGATGATCGTAAAAGCAGCCCACGACGAAGGCCGCCATGTCTGCCTCTGCGGCGAGCTGGCAGCAGATGTGAATCTGACAGAAACCTTCCTGAGGATGGGCATGGACGCCCTGTCCGTGGCACCGATCTGTATCCTCCCCGTACGCCGGGCAATCCGGGAAGCACGGGCATATGAGGAATAGCGGGAGATATTCTTAAGAAATATCGTAAGAAGATACAAAAGAGATACATTGAAGAGATGCATTGAAGGATGTATTAAAGAAATGCATTGAAAAGATGTCATAAAGAGATGCAAGGAAGAGATGCATTGAAGAGATGTCATAAAGAGATGCATTGAAGAGATGCATTAAAGAGATTCCTTAAAGAGATACCGAATGATACTTAAAGATTCCGGAAAATATCAGTACATTATTTATGTCAGGAAGCTTTGTAGTTGTCCGGTATCTTTTTTCTGGATTTAAAGAGGAAAATTTCACAAAAAGTGTCCAAAAGAGAGCAGCAGCGGAGCGAGATTGGATATTTTATAGAAGAATGTCATGGAAAGGTACCAAAAGAGAGCGGTCGCGGTGCGAGATTGGATATTTTATAGAAGAATGTCATGGAAAGGTACCAAAAGAGAGCGGTCGCGGTGCGAGATTGGAACCAGAGCAGGGAAATTTCCCAAAATATGTCCAAAAGCCAGTGATTGCAGGACAAGAATGGATCCAGAGCCGGGCAATTTCAGAAAATATGTCCAAAAGCCGGCGGCAGCAGGACAAGAATGGATCCAGAACAGGGAAATTTCCTCAAATATGTCCAAAAGCCAGCGATTGCAGGACAAGAATGGATCCAGAGCCGGGAAATTTCCCAAAAGATGTCCAAAAGCCAGCCAGCGCGGTGCGAGAATGGATCCAGAGCAGGGAAATTACACAAAATATGTCCAAAAGCCGGCGGTAGCAGGGCAAGAATGGATCCAGAGCCGGGAAATTTCCCCAAATATGTCCAAAAGCCAGCGATTGCAGGGCGAGAATGGATCCAGAACAGGGAAATTTCCTCAAATATGTCCAAAAGCCGGCGGCAGCAGGACAAGAATGGATCCAGAGCAGGGAAATTACAAAAAAGATGTCCAAAAGCCAGAGATTGCAGGACAAGAATGGAT
>JAXFBD010000065.1:0-4138 GCA_034118545.1 Blautia sp. | reverse complement strand
CTGGATAGAGCAACGGCCTTCTAAGCCGTGGGTCGGGGGTTCGAATCCCTTCAGGCACGCTGTGGTGGGTATAGCGCAGTTGGTTAGCGCGCCAGATTGTGGCTCTGGAGGCCCAGGGTTCGAATCCCTGTATCCACCCTTTGCCTATTGGGCTATCGCCAAGCGGTAAGGCACAGCACTTTGACTGCTGCATTCGCTGGTTCGAATCCAGCTAGCCCAGTCTTTTGAGGGGTATTAGCTCAGTCGGTAGAGCACTTGACTTTTAATCAAGTTGTCCGGGGTTCGAATCCCCGATGCCTCACTTTAGCGGAAAGTTCATACTTTCCGCTAATTTTTTCTACAATAAAATGCGGATGTGGCGGAATTGGCAGACGCGCCAGATTTAGGTTCTGGTGTCCCCGACGTGCAGGTTCAAGTCCTGTCATCCGCATTGAACGAAAACACCGGAATGCTTTATTTATCAGTTTTTCCGGTATTTTTTTATATCTAAAAATAAAAAATGGGGCATAAAGGGGGTGTAAGTTTGAAGGTTACCTATATTTATCACAGCTGTTTTCTGACGGAGACAGAGAGATGTTATTACCTGTTTGATTATTATAAAGGAAATCTGCCCGTCCTTGATCCGGGGAAGCCAGTCCTGGTGCTGTCGAGCCACAGCCATGAAGACCATTATTCTGCGGATGTTTTTTCTGTATTAAAGGAAATGGGGATGCAGAAGATATATGCAGTTTTATCCTGTGACATTCCTGCAAAAACAGTTCCCCGTGATATTTCCTGTATGGCTGTTTCTCCCTGTAAAAGCTATGATCTGCCTTTGGGGCAAAAGCTGAATACCTGGCGTTCTACAGATCAGGGCGTTGCTTTTCTTATACGTGATGGTGAGGAAATCTTCTATCATGCAGGAGATTTAAATGACTGGGTCTGGGAGGGAGAAAACGATTCCTTCAACCGGCAGATGACAGGAAACTACCGGAAGCAGATTGATCTTCTGGCAAAGGAGCTTCAGGGACGTCCGCTTTCTGCCGCTTTTGTTGTTCTGGATCCGCGACAGGGAAAATATTGCGACAGAGGTATGCTGTATTTTCTCAATAAAATTAAGGGGAATTGTATTTATCCTATGCATTACTGGAAAAAACCGCAGATTATCCGTAAGTTTTTGCAGGAGTATCCGCAATATCGGGACAGGATAAAGCTGACAGAGGTGCCGCGTTCATAAAAAACAAAATACTGTATAGAAAAGAGGAAGAGCTATGAAATTTGAAATGTATCATGAGAATTATAACGTATCAAATCTGGAAAAATCTCTGGCTTTTTATGAAAAAGCACTGGGACTTCACGAAAAACGCCGTATCAATGGCGATGGATTTATCATTGTTTATGTGGGGAATGACGAAAGCACCTTTGAACTGGAACTGACCTGGCTGGAAAATCATCCTCAGCCCTATAATCTTGGGGAATGTGAGTTCCACCTTGCTTTTCGTACCGATGACTATGATGCAGCTCATAAGCTTCATGAAGAAATGGGATGTATCTGCTTTGAAAATCCGGCTATGGGAATTTATTTTATTACAGATCCTGACGGATACTGGCTGGAAATTGTGCCGGATAGAAAATAAGACTTTTATAAAAGCCTCGTTTCAGAAACCCTGTTGGCTCTGAAGCGGGGCTTTTGGTTTTTACTGCTTTAAAGATCTGTCCTGAATCAGCTTTTCGTAATAATGGCGTTTGTCCTTATACATGTAAAAATCAGCTTCCTCCATTAAAAGTGCCATTGTACATTGAGGATAATCTGTTGACAGCGCATAACCCACAGAATAGCTTAATTTAACCTGGGCATCTGATTCATTGTATTTACCGGTGCTGTCCGAGAGAGCTGCGGCAATTTTCTCTGCTTTTACCTTATCGCATTTTTTGATCACTGCGATGAATTCATCTCCGCCGTAACGGCCAAGGAAAGCGGAAGAGGGGAGATTCTTTTTCAGGATTCTGGCAAAATTACTGATCAATAGGTCGCCTGTTTCATGACCGAAGGTGTCGTTGATCTTTTTCAGCTCGTTCAGATCAAACATCATCAGGCATATAGGTTCCTGTATGATTGTTTCATCTGTGAGCAGTTCTTTACAGCGGTTTTTGTTGAACAGTCCGGTGGCAAAATCAATATTGGCCTTTTGATTCATATCCAGAACTGACATAATGCCCATGATCATAATGTAAATCAGGAAGATGATCAGCGTGTTCAGAATTTCATAGGAACTTCCGTGGAGATAGAACATCAGTAAATCTATCACTACACCTGCGATGCAAAGCAGAAAGCATATAAAAGTAACTACTATTCTCCTGTCAGTATGTTCTGCCCGCCATTGGGTAATGATCAGCTGAAGTACAGCTATGACTGTTAAAATGATCATAATATGGCTGGCCCACAGGGTTTCTCTCAGGTCTGCAAGGCCCGTGACCTGGAGTAATATCTGCAGGGTTGCTGTGATTGCAGAGAGCGCATATGCAATTTCCATCAGCGGAAATTTTTTTTCACTGAACTGTTTTCTGATAAAAGCGGCAAAAGAAACAACTGACAGGCTCAGTGCACTCAGAGAAATCTGGGATTCCAGCAGCGGATTCCAGGGAAACAAAAGCGGCATTGAGCGGATGTCCAGGATTTTCCATAAGCCGATACAGATGGAAAAGGTACCCAGATAAAGCAGAGGGCTTACACTTTTTTTCTGGATAAGACAGAAAAGTGCAATGCTGAGAAAAACAACTCCTGCTATTATGGAAAGTGTACTTAGTACAATGTCCAGGGCATCGTCCTTTATTCTGCTTATAAAAACAGAATATCCGGAGCCTGTGAGAAACTCCACGTTTCTGTTTGCCACGCTTTCATAAATCGGGGTAACAGTTACTTTTATTTCTTTTCCGGCATCCTCGGGACAAAGAGGAATCATAACCCAGTTGCAGCCCACTGTTTTGGTGACTTTTTTGTCATCCTGCGGCATCAGGCTGTACAGCATTTTCCCGTCGATATATACCTGGGCATAATGATGAACAAGATAAAAAGCAAGATAGTTTGCTTCTGTTTCTTCGCCGGTCAGTTTAAAAACATATTCCTTTCTGATTCCTGCCGGAGCCTGGGCGTCTTCCCATTCACTATATTCTGTGTCTGATATAATATGATACTGCTGGCTTTTTCTGCCTTTGAAGATGCTGTTATTCTGTACTGCGCCTGTATAGATCCATGATCCGATAGCACAGAATAATATAAATACATATAAAAATGTAAATACTTTGTAAAATCTGTTTTTCTTTTTCAAATCCGTCTCCATTTTGAAAGAATACTGTATCTTTTGTATCATTACTGTCTAAGAAAGAGTCTTATTTTTATTATATTACATTTGCAGAAGAAGAACCAGACAATTTTTTGGCACTTTTTGGCGGAGCCGCAAAAAGAATGATATCTTGACGCTTTTTACAGTTTATGATAGAATTTATATAAATAATTTGTTGGAATGTTACCGGTAGAGCGGGCTTAACCAACTCTGTCTTATTCCCTGCAGTATGTTAGGGATTTTTGATGGAGCTGGTTTTTTTTTGACTTTGCTGTCAAGAATGTATATGGGGATTTATATGAAAGGGTGGAGAGTGTGAAGGTAAAAAAGGTAATCAACAACAATATTCTCTGCGCTGTTGATGAAAAGGGTGAAGAACTGATCATTACCGGAAAAGGAATCGGGTATAAACGTTTTCCGGGAGAAGAAATTGATCAGAAACAGATTGGGAAAATCTATCGTATGGAGGGCAAAGAAGAACAGAGAAAGCTTCGCGAATTGATAAATGAGATTCCTCTGGAACATTTTTTTCTTACCCAGGAACTGGTGGAATATATTAAGTCACAGATATCAAATAAATTAAATGAGTCCCTACTGATCACCCTTGCTGATCATATCAGCTTTGCCATTCAGAGAAAAGAAAAAGGGATAGAATACAAAAATCCGCTGAGCGGACCTGTGATGTGCTATTATCCTCAGGAATACCAGGTGGGGAAGGTATGCCTGCAGATGATAGAGGAGAGGTGTAAGATACGTCTGAATCCGGATGAGGCGACATTTATTGCGCTTCATATTGTAAATGCGGAATTTAATAC
>JAXFBD010000064.1:0-34970 GCA_034118545.1 Blautia sp. | reverse complement strand
CAGCCATCCTGAAGATCCTCTTCGTCCACCACTGTTTTGTCATAAAGAATTCCCACAGTTCCCCAGAAATACGGACAGGAATAACGGTTGCCCCTGTCATAGCTCTTGTTCTGGACTTCTTCCATAAGATTCTTTTTGTTGGGGATCTTTTTCCAGTCAAGAGCCTGCAGATATTCTTCTTTGATCAGACGCTCGATCATATAATCCGAGGGAACCAGCACATCGTATGTCTCTCCGCCGGAAAGCTTTGTATACATCATTTCATTGGACTCAAAGGTTTCATAAATCACTGTACAGCCCGTCTGTTCTTCAAATTCCTCCAGCAGATTCAGGTCAATGTATTCTCCTGCATTGTACACCTTCAGAATGTGGCTTCCGTTGGCCACACTGCCGCAGCGAACCAGGCAGACTGTCAGAGCCAGCACCAGTACCAACGCTATAACACGCTCTGTTTTTTTGCTGATTTTCATTGTTGTTTTTTCCATAACCGCCGGTAAAACATTGGCAAAAACCAGCACCAGCACAATGACCAGAATCACGATGGTGGAAAGGGCATTGATGGTGGGATTGATTCGTTTTGTCATGTTATAGACTACGATGGAAATATTTTTCACACCGTTTCCGGACACAAAATAGGAAATAACAAAATCGTCAAAGGACATGGTAAAAGCCAGCAGCGCTCCTGCAAAAACTCCTTCTTTTACCATAGGCACGATTACCTTAGTCAGTGCCTGATAGGGGGTTGCCCCCAGATCCATGGCCGCATTTGCCAGGTTTGGATCCAGGCTACGCACCTTGGGGTACACACTGGTGATCACATAAGGCGTACAGAATGCAATATGTGCCAGCAGCATGGTAATATATCCTTTTCGCATACCCAGAGAAGAAAACAGAAGCATCAGACCGATGGCTGTTACGATCTCCGGATTTAAAATGGGCAGATTGTTGACGTTAAGAAGCAGCTCCTTAACCACCTTTCTTGATTTGGAAAGGCCGATAGCTGTGATGGTACCCAGCACTGTGGAAATGGCTGTGGCAAGGATGGCTATGGTCACAGAAATATAGACCGCCTTGGACACCTCCATGTTATTAAGCAGTTCCCCGTACCAGCGCAGGGAAAAACCTGTAAATTTCGTCAGAGATTTTGATGAGTTAAAGGAAAATATCATGGTCACCAAAATCGGCAGGTAAAAAAAGGCAAGGCAGAGCACCACATATAATTTTGAGAAAATACCGTTTTTATTTTTCATTTTACTCCGCTCCTATTCATCCTGTTTGTCCATTTTCTTCATCAGACTCATAAAGATCAGAATGATCACCGCCAGAATCAGAGAGATGGCGCTTCCGAAGTTCCAGTCACCCACGGAGATGAACTGGGATTCAATCAGGTTACCGATAAGCATGTACTGTCCGCCTCCCAGCAGCTTTGGAATGACGAAGGTGGAGATGGATAACAGAAATACCATCATGATTCCGTTTACCACACCGGGCATGGAAAGCTTCCAGATGACCTTCCAGAAGGTCTGGAACCGGTCTGCACCCAGGTCATAGGCTGCTTCAATAAGGGATTTGTCCATTTTGCTCAGGGATGTATGGATGGGAATGATCATAAAGGGCATAAAGTTACATACCAGGCCCACCACAACGGAAAAATCCGTATACATCATGGTTACCGGCGAGATTCCCAGAAATCCCAGAAGCTGGTTGATAATGCCGTTGTCTGAAAGAAGGTTCATCCAGGCATAGGTACGCAGAAGCATGTTGATCCACATGGGAATGGTTACCATAAGGATCAGGGTACTCTGCACTCTTTCAGACATTTTTGATATGATAAATGCCAGCGGATATCCCAGGACCAGGCAGATGACCGTGGTCAGAATACCCAGACGGAAGGATTTCAGAATCACATTCAGGTAAGTAGCCTCCAGGAATTTGGCAAAATTTTCCAGGGTGAAGGACAGAGTAAGCACCTCATTTCCTTCTTCCGTAAACGCATAGAGGGCAATCAAAATCAGTGGGATTACAAGTATGATCGCCGCCCATACCGCATAAGGTTTGATTAAATGCTTGAACTGTTTCATTAATAAGCACCCATTTTACACATTACATGGATATCCTCCGGGCCGAACTTCAATCCCACTTCCCGTCCGACCTCGGCGTAATCTGTTGTATGCACCATATAGGTACGAAGAGGGGTTTCCACCAGGATTTCATAATGAACCCCTTTGAAAGTAATGTTGCGCACGATTCCGTTGATCTGTGCCTGCTCCTTATCCACAATGTCCAGATCCTCCGGACGGAGCACGACCTCGATCTCCTCATTTTCTTCAAAGCCTTTATCCACACATTCAAAACGGAAGCCGTCAAATTCCACCAGATAATCCCTTATCATTACTCCTTCTATGATATTGGATTCCCCGATGAAGCCTGCCACAAAACGGTTCTCCGGCTCGTTGTAAATATCTGTGGGAGTGCCGATCTGCTGGATTTCTCCGTTATTCATAACAACCACTGTATCCGACATGGATAAGGCTTCTTCCTGGTCGTGGGTGACGTAGATAAAAGTAATGCCCACTTCCCGCTGGATCTTCTTTAATTCCACCTGCATCTGTTTGCGGATTTTTGCATCCAGCGCTCCCAGGGGCTCATCCAGAAGGAGAACCTTCGGCTCATTGACAAGGGCACGGGCGATGGCAACGCGCTGCTGCTGACCGCCTGACAAAAGAGTTACGTCTCTTTTTTCGAAGCCTTCCAGACCCACCATTTTCAGCATTCTGCTTACCTTCTGGGCAATTACGGATTTGTCCATTTTTTTCAGGTTCAGGCCAAAACCAATGTTATCTGCCACGTTTAAATGGGGAAACAGGGCATATTTCTGAAATACCGTATTGATTTCCCGTTTATAGGGGGGAACCTTTGATATTTCCATTCCGTCAAAAAGCACCTGTCCTGCGCTGGGCTCTTCGAACCCGGCGATAATACGCAGTGTGGTGGTTTTGCCGCAGCCGCTGGGGCCAAGCAGGGTCAGAAATTCATTTTCATAAATCTCCAGATTGATGCCTCGAAGCACCTGCTGATCGTCAAAATTCTTTGTCAGATCCTTCAGTTCAATGAGCTTATTTTTCATCTCTCTCCTCCTCGTTAATGTATTTAAGAAAACAACTGTTATCTTCTTATCCGTTTTTTCGTATTCGCTGTATCAGGGTGTATATACCCAGAAGCAGCAGCGTAACTGCCAGCATGATGGTACACAGGGCGTTTATTTCCGGTGTGACTCCGGTCTTCATTTGCGTATAAACCTTCAGCGGAAGGGTTGACAGCCTTGGGCCGTTTACAAAAATACTGATCACCACATCATCCATGGACATGGCAAATGCCAGCAGGGAGCCGGAAAGCACCGCGGGCATAATAAGCGGCAGGGTGATATCCCAGAAGGCTCTTGCCGATGTGGCGCCCAAATCCCGGGCTGCCTCCTCCAGCGCCGGATCCATACCTACCAGTCTGGCTTTTACTTCCATCAGAATATACGGTACACAAAAAACAGTATGACCGATCAGCAGTGTGAGCATTCCAAAGGGCAAACCGATCATATAAAAAAACGCCATCAGAACCATACCTAAAATGATTTCCGGGATCATCAGAGGCAGTATGGAAATATATTCCATGACTCCTTTTGTTTTCCAGTGTATTCCGGACAGTCCCACCGCACCAAGAGTACCGATCACGGCTGAGACAAGGCAGCTTGAGACTGCCAGGATCAGACTGTTTACAAGGGCTTCCTGCATAGCCCGGTCATGAAAAAGCTTCTCATACCACTGAAGGGAAAACCCTGTAAAAGCCACCGGAAGCTTTGATTCATTAAAGGAAAATATTACCACCACTGCAATGGGCAGGTACATCAGAAAAAACACAATTCCCAGATAGATTCCGGATATTTTTGAATTCTTTTTCAACTGTTTTCCTCCATTTTTTTCACATTTGTCAGCTTACGATAAATAAAGATCATGATGGACGTCAGCACCATCATCACCACTGCCAGTGCCGCCGCAAAGGGCCAGTTTGCCCCGCGGGTCATCTGTTCCTGGATCAGGCTTCCCACCAGTACGATTTTATTCCCTCCCAGAATATCTGCTATGAAAAACAGTCCCATGGACGGGATAAAGGTCAGGATCACGCCGGATAGAAGCCCCGGTATGGTCAGGGGAAAATTAACGGTCCAGAAGGCTTTCCAGCCGGTGGCGCCCATATCTCTGGCGGCTTCCGTCAGGGACCAGTCCAGCTTTTCCGCACTGGAAAAGACCGACAGTACCATAAAGGGCAGCAAAACGTATATCATTCCCACCACAATAGCCGGATAGCTGTACAAAAGCTTCAGGGGTTTTTCAATAATTCTAAGCTTCATCAAAACGAAATTGAGAATTCCTTTTTTCTGCAGAATAATGATCCACCCGTACAGACGAATCAGGGAGTTTACCCAGAAAGGCAGCATCAGAAATAACATTGCCCGCTTTTTCTTTTTTTGGGGAAGCTTTGCCATAATATATCCGAAAGGATAACCGATCAGTATAATGGCCGCCGTGCTGGTAAGTGCCAGCTTAAAGGACTGCACCACTGTTGAGAAATATACCGGCTCCAGGATACGTTTATAGTTTTCCAGTGTAAAGCTCCAGGTCACTCCGTGGATTTCATTTGCTGTGGCAAAGCTGAGCGCAAACATGTATATAAGCGGCCCTGCCACAAAAATCAGTGTAAAAATATACAACGGCAAAACCATCCACAAAGAGCCGGATCTGCGCCTACGCATGGGTACCTCCCGGTGTGTCTGCGGGGCCGGCGGTGGAGACAGCGGGCGACGGGCGGTCCACCAGCACGGCATCAGAAGCCTTCCAGCCTACGGCTATTTCCTGCCCGATGGTCACATTTGCGTCAATACCGTACCGGCTCACTGTGATTTCCGTTCCGTCTTTCAGCTTAAGTAACAGGCGAAGCTGTCCTGCCGCAAAGGATTTCTCTGACACAGTGGCTATGGGGGCATCGACAAAATCAGAAAGCTCCTGTACAAAAAGCTCCTTTTCGGACGAATCCTGTATAAGGAGTACGTTTTCACTTCGCACCGCCAGCGTAAGCTCCTCTCCTTCCTTAACCGGCTGCTCTCCGGCTCCGGGAAGTGCCGCTTTTACAATTCCGCCGGATACACGGACAAATATTTCCTTTTCGGTAACTCTCTCAGCTTTTCCGTGAAGAATATTTGCATTTCCCACAAAAGTCGCTGTATAACTTGTTCTCGGATGATTATAAATTTCATTTGGAGTTCCAATCTGCTCAAAACGCCCCTGGTGCATTACTGCGATCCTGTCGGACATGTTGATTGCTTCCTCCTGATCATGGGTGATATAAAGGAAGGTAATGCCCATTTTCTTCTGAAGACGCTTCAGCTCCAGCTGCATAGCCCGCCGAAGCTGCAGATCCAGTGCCCCCAGCGGCTCATCCAGAAGAAGCACTTTAGGATCATTTGCCAGCGCCCTTGCAATAGCCACCCTCTGGCGCTGACCACCGGAAAGCTCATGAGGTTTGCGCTTCTCATATCCTTTTAACTGGACAAGCTCCAGCATTTCTGCCACTTTCTTCTTTATTTCACTTTTGGGCCTTCTTTTCAGCTTCAATCCGTAGCCCACATTATCTCCCACATTCATGTGGGGAAAAAGGGCATAGTTCTGAAAAACTGTATTAACATCTCGCTGATTGGGCTCCAGCGCCGTCACATCCCGTCCGTCCAGAAAGACCTGGCCCTGATCCGGCATTTCCAGCCCCGCAATAATACGCAGGGTTGTTGTCTTACCACATCCGGAAGCTCCCAGCAACGTAATAAACTCGCCTTTCTTCACGGAAAGATTGATTCCCTCCAGAACCTCCTTACCCTCTGTAAAGCTTTTTTTAATATTTTTTAACTCTAAAAAAACGTCCTGATTCTCCATAATTGAGTCCCTCCAGGCTGTTCAGATTAATCAGTTATCAGGTTATTCTCTTTTAAATCAAAAAAAACAAACTAAATTTTATTTTATCACAGAATAAAAGTTTTGAAAATAATTTTGGAATTTTTTTTACCTGATCACAAAATTCCAAAGGAATATTCCCGCCAATGCTGATCAGCCTGGAGGAAAAGCTTGCCGCAGATATGCGTATATACTCTGCTGAGAAATAAGAATTTGTTTCTAAAGTCTTTCTTGCGGCAACACAAAAATCCAGTTTTTCATGTTTTTTATACCGTACTTTTGCTTAACTTATGATATAATAATTACAGAAAGCAGGAATAATGTGAAAGGACGTGACCAAATGCCATTACTCAAAGGAAGAATCTATACATCCGAAGATTACTGGAACCTGCCAGACGGACAGCGCGCCGAGCTGATTGATGGACAGCTTTATGATATGGCCCCATCAAGCCGAATTCATCAGAAATTAATAATGGAGATATCTGCTATATTGCGAGATTATATACGTAATAAAAATGTTTCCTGTGAGGTTTATCCATCCCCATTCGCGGTTAATTTAAATAAGGATGACAAAACATATGTCGAGCCTGATATCAGCGTTATATGTGACAAAAACAAACTCACAGACAAAGGCTGCTCCGGGGCACCCGATTTCGTCGCCGAAATCGTTTCTCCAAGTAGTAGAAAAATGGACTATTCCACAAAAAATGCACTATACGCAGAAGCAGGAATCCGTGAATACTGGATTGTGGATTCAGCCAAGGAACGAACCACTGTTTACCGATACGAAGAGGATGCAGCTCCTATGATCATACCTTTCGACCAGCCGGTTGTTGTTGGGATTTATGAAGATCTTCAGATAACAATTTCCGATTTACTAAAATAAAACCGGCCCGGTATTGGCACACTGAATTATTTTGTCAAGAATCAAAAATAGCCAGAGTCCCTGTTTATAAGGATTCTGGCTATTTTTCACCGAGCTGGAAATGAGACTCGAACTCACGACCCCTTCATTACGAGTGAAGTGCTCTACCGACTGAGCTATTCCAGCCTGTGCTGTGCACATGAGATATTATAACTTATTTTCAGAAAAAAGCAAGTATTTTTTTCGCTGTTGTTTTTTCACCGTTGCTTTTTCGCAGCCGTCTTTGCGGCAGGCGCTTTCTTTGCGGCTGCCTTCGCTGCAGTCGTTTTCTTTGCTGTTGTTTTCTCTGTAGTTGTCTTTTTCGCAGATGTTTTTTTCGCAGATGCTTTCTCTGCTGCCGTCTTCTTCGCTGCCGGTGCTTTTTTCGCAGGCATTTCTGCCGGTGTGCAGCTAAATACTGTGACACCGTAAGCCGGGACTTTAATTGTCAGTGAACATTCCCGTTCGTCATAAGATTTGGCTGCAGATGTTTTCGCTCTGAGATTTGCAACTCCCCGTCCGCCGTATACAGCAAGATCACTGTTGAAGATTTCTTTATATTTTCCGTAGAAAGGAACGCCTACCGTAAATTTATCATAAGACTGTGCGGAGAAATTACATACTGCCAGAAGAGTTTCCTCCGGTTTTTCTGTTTTTCGCAGAAATACAAGAATATTCTGTTCTGCATTCATAAGCTGAATCCACTCAAAGCCGTCATAATCAGAATCCATTTCTGACAGAGCAGAATGTGTTTTATAGAAAGTGTTCCAGTCTTTGATGTATGCTTTCAGGGTTTCCGGCATATCTGCCTCCGGTGCTGTCATCATGCATCCCGGATGAAGCATCATATATGCATATGCCGCACGAACCTGAGCCATTTTTTCCTCTTCCGATCCAGGCAGCTTACTCATGAAATTGCTGACCGTTCCCACATCTCTTTTACCCAGTGTGAGAATAAAATGTTCACAGTAAGCATACAGCATGGATACTGTAAGCTGATCATGATAATCAGTCCGTCCGGCGGCATCTTTTCCAAGATAAGCAAGGAAATCCCCTGTCCAGCCGCTGCTCCATTTATAATCAAAGCCCATATGGTCATTTTCCACACTGTCTGTCAGCTCCGGCCAAAGTCCATCCTCCTGTGCAATGAGAAGCACTTCCGGATAAAATTTCTTCATAATGGAATTCAGATGTTTCAAAAATTCAATAGCCTGAAGGTTTTCGTTGGTGCCATACATATTTGGCCTCCACTGTCCCGGTTGTCTTCCGTAATCAAGATACAGCATGGCGTCCACATCATCCATCCGAAGACCGTCCACATGGTAAACTTCTGTCCAGAAGAACGCATTTGCAATTAGAAAATCTTTAACCATAGGACTCTCATATTTATACAAAAGAGTATTCCACATTGGATGTACTCCCATCATGGGATCGCCGGATTCATAAATCTCTGTTCCGTCAAACTTTTCCAGTCCGCCTTCATACCGCGGGAAATGCGCCGGTGTCCAGTCCAGGATCACGCCTATTCCTGCCTGATGCAGCTGATCTACAATGTGCTGGAAATCTGCAGGAGAACCAACGCGGCTTGTCGGTGCATAATAGGAAACCGTGGCATATCCCTGGGTGCCTTCCTCCAGATATTCCATGACCGGAAGAAGCTCCACATGAGTATAGCCCAGATTTTTTGCAAAATCCGCCAGCTCTTTTCCGTCTCTCCAGTCCGTCAGCTTCGTCTCATATATGGATATTGGCTGATTGCGCTGTGCATATTTTTTGCGTTCTTCCATCCATTCTCCATCATTCCATACAAAATTGCTCAGATCACAGACAACAGAATTGCCTGTTTTCTGAATCTCAGATGCCTGTGCGTATGGATCCGCTTTCAGAAATACGCTGCCGCCTTTTACTTTTAATTCATATTTATAAGAAGCCCCTGCTTCCACACCGGGAACAAAAAGCTCAAAAATCCCGGACATGGGCATGCGATGCATGGGCAGAGTCCGTCCGTCCCAGTTATTAAAATCGCCTACCACGCTGACACGAAGTGCATTGGGCGCCCAAACCGCAAAATAAGTTCCTGATACACCGTTAACGGTCATCGGATGAGCCCCCAGCTTCTCATAGGCATGATAATAAACCCCTGCACAAAAGGCTCTTTCCTCCTCTTCGGTAATCTGGGCAGGAAATGCATAAGGATCTGCAAATTCACGCACATCTTCACCGCTGGTTACTCTATAACGATATGGCAAAACTGCCCTTGCAGGAATCAATGCTGCGTAATAACCTGCCTCATCCTGCATTTCCATCGGATAAACTTCTTCACCAACAAGTACATCTGCTGCAGAAGCTCCCGGAAAAAATCCCTGTACAAGAAGTCCGTCCGATGTCAGTCTCGGCCCCATAATATCTTTGGGAGAAGCCTGGTCGCTGTAAACAATTCCTTCAATTGCCGGCCAGTCCATATAATCATATAATCTATTCTCCATAATTTTTCCTCCTGATTGAGTCTTCTTCGACTGCGATAAAAAAATGAACAATTTTCTATATTTTATCATTTTTTCACAAAAAAGAAAAGCGCATTATATAAACTCGCCGATTATGGCTTTTGTTTAGTAACTTTTACACAAAAAACAATTTGACATTGCCATCTATTTACGATAGATTTAATATAACAGCTTTAATCCAAAAGGAGGTTTTCACAATGGAAAACAAAAAATATGATGTAACCGCCCTGGGCGAACTTCTCATTGATTTTACAGAAAACGGCTTCAGCGGACAGGGTAATCCTATTCTTGAAGCTAATCCCGGCGGTGCTCCCTGCAACGTACTTGCCATGCTGGAACGCCTCGGCAAAAAAACTGCTTTTATCGGCAAAGTTGGCAAAGATATGTTTGGCGAACAGCTTACCGCTGCTGTTAAGGAAGTTGGCATTGATACACGTAATCTGGTCATGGACGAAGAAGTACATACAACTCTGGCATTTGTACATACTTATCCGGATGGAGACCGTGATTTCTCATTCTACCGCAATCCGGGTGCCGATATGATGCTGACAAAGAATGAGGTTCAGGATGACCTTATTCAGGATTCCCGTATTTTCCATTTTGGAACCCTTTCTTCCACTCACGAAGGTGTAAGGGAAGCAACCCGCCATGCCATTGATGTTGCAAAGAAAGCCGGCTGTATCGTTACCTTTGACCCGAACCTGCGCCCTCCTCTCTGGAAAGATCTGGAAGATGCACGTGTTGAGATCGAATACGGCATGACAAAATGTGATGTGCTGAAAATTTCTGATAACGAGGTGGAATTTTTATTTGGAACTACCGATTATGATAAAGGAGCTGCCCTGATTCGCGAAAAATACAATATCCCGCTTGTCCTTATTACCATGGGCAAGGACGGAAGCCGTGCTTATTATAAAGATATGCGTGTGGAAGCAGCACCTTTCTTACAGGAAAACACTATTGAGACCACAGGTGCCGGAGATACCTTCTGTGCAAGTGCTCTGAATTATGTTCTGGAGCACGGTCTGGAGGACCTCACCGAAGAAAATCTCATGGAGCTGCTTACTTTTGCAAACGCTGCCGCTTCCCTGATCACCACCAGAAAGGGTGCTCTCCGCGTTATGCCAAGCCGCCAGGAAGTAATTGATTTTATCGCTGAGCGCAATCGTTAATTTGTTCTGAATCATTTGAATCATTCGCCCCGTAAGGATACATATCGACTGTATGCTTCCGCAGATAAGCCTGCATGCATATATCGGTCATGTCCTGCGGGGCGTTTTTGTATGCGTTTTTGTATGCGTTTTTGCATGCGTTTTTGTATGCATTTTGGTACCTGGTTTTCTGTTTGATATAACAAGATAGTTTTCAGAAGGGGCCGCAGCCAGAGTGGACCTCTCTCCGCGGAAGTGACGGGAAAATGTCCAAAAGCACTGCCGAAGGACGCCTGTTCTGGACATCCTCCCGCAGAAGTGACAGGGAAATGTCCAAAAGCACCACAGCAGGGAGACAATTCTGGACATCCTCCCGCAGAAATGAAGATGAAATGTCCAAAAGCACCACAGCATGGCACCTATTCTGGACATTCTCCCGCAGAAATGAAGGAGAAATGTCCAAAAACTCTTCCGCATGTGACAATTCTGGACATCCTGACGCGGAAATGAAGGAGAAATGTCCAAAAACACCTCCTCAGGACGCCTGTTCTGAACCTCTCACCGCGGAAATGAAGGAGAAATGTCCAAAAACACTGCCGCACGGCGCCTGTTCTGGACATCCTGACGCGGAAAGCTTTGGGAATGCATTTTGAGAATCAGATGCCGGAACTTTTCCATCAGTCCGCTTTTCACTTACAATTTCTCACTTTCCTCGAAAAATCTCACAAAAAAGCTCTACAGCCTTTTTTCCACCACATCTGCAACACTTTTTGCCAGCCTGCCTATTTTTCCCCTGTTTTTCCCCAGAGATTTCAGAACAGATATTTTTCTGGAATATTTCCTGATTTTACCGGCAATTGCGCCAATCTGCCTGGAAACTTTTCGCGATAAACCAGATAGATTTCTCATTGTATGTGCTGTTTGCTTCATCATTCCCGACATTCCAGAAAATCTCTTTTTTCTCATGGAATTCTTTCCATACGTTTTAGACAGACGGTTCATTTGTCCGGAAAAATGCTTCATCCACAGTGAGAACTGATGTATTCTCCCTGATAATCCACTAATTTTTCTTGCATAACCTGCAAATGTTTTTTCAACTGCCACTATACTGTCCTCCCTAAATCTTAAATGTAAAGCTTTCTTGTAGCTTCCATCCCAATTGGCACTTGTTCTAAGCAATCTCAGAATCAGATTCCTTTCTTCCGCCTCTCCGGCTCCTTTTGACTTCTTTTTTCACAAATTCCGGAATCAGGTTTCTTTTCGCTTCTCTCTACCGCCACTTTTGGTACCTTTTATAGCAAAAAATGGAAAAAGATCCAATTAAACCAGCTTCTGAGCTGAAATCGGATCTTTTCCTTTCAAGAATGCCTCCGGCGTTCCTGAACAAATCTTTATTTCACCACGCGGACGCGAGATACGCCTTCAATGGCCTTCAGTTCTTCCAGAGCTTCCTTTGATGCGGCGCTTTCAAGGTCGATGAGGGTGTACGCAAATTCTCCCTTACTCTTGTTAGTCATATCTGCAATGTTCAGTCCTTCTTTACCAAGGATGCTGGTAACCTGACTGATCATGTTGGGGATATTGCGGTGAGTAATGGCAATACGGCCTACTGCAACGCAGGTTCCCATATCACAGTTAGGGAAGTTTACGGAATTTTTGATATTACCGTTTTCCAGGAAATCACGGATTTCCTTAACTGCCATTACGGCACAGTTTTCTTCGGATTCCTCCGTGGATGCACCCAGATGAGGAGTAACAAGAATTCCCTCACGGCCTGCCACGATAGGATTGGCAAAGTCTGTTACATACTTTTTAACCTTTCCGCTTTCCAGTGCGTTAATGAGAGCTTCTTCGTCAACAAGAAGATCACGGGCAAAGTTCAGGAAAACAACGCCGTCTTTCATCTTGGAAAAAGCTTCCGCATTGATCATCTGTCTTGTGCTGTCAAGCAGCGGAACATGGATAGTGATGTAATCACATGTTGTGAGAATCTCATCCAGTGTTTTGCTGTGGTGAATGGTACGGGACAGATTCCATGCCGCATCAATGGAGATGTAGGGGTCATATCCGTATACATCCATTCCCAGGCCGCAGGCTGCATTGGCAACCATGGCACCAATTGCACCAAGACCGATGATACCCAGCTTTTTGCCGCTGATCTCACAGCCGGCAAACTGTTTTTTCTGTTTCTCTGCAAGCTTGTCGATGTCTGCACGGTCTTTCTGCTGTTCCACCCACTCAATACCGCCTACGATATCACGGGAAGCAAGAAGCATACCAGCCAGAACAAGCTCTTTTACACCATTGGCATTAGCGCCGGGAGTATTAAATACTACCACACCTTTTTCTGCCAGCTCTTTAACCGGAATGTTATTTACACCTGCGCCTGCGCGGGCAACTGCATTAACACATTCCGGCAGTTCCATGTCGTGCATTTTTGCACTTCTCACCAGAATGGCATCTGCCTGATCCAGTGCATCAGTTTCATTATATGAATCGGAAAAAAGCTCCAGTCCTTTCTTTGCAATTGGGTTTAAGCAATGATACTGGTACATTACGCATTTTCCTCCTCAAATTTTTTCATAAATGCCACAAGGGCTTCCACGCCTTCCTTTGGCATTGCATTATAAATACTTGCACGCATACCGCCTACGCTTCTGTGTCCCTTCAGGTTCACCAGGCCTGCGGCTGCTGCTTCTTTCACAAATTTTGCATCCATTTCCTTATCGCCGGTTACAAACGGAACATTCATCAGCGAACGGTCTTTTGGCACAACAGTTCCTCTGAACAGCTTGCTCTGGTCAAGATAATCATAAAGAATCTTAGCCTTTTCTTCGTTGCGCTGCTTCATCACTTCCAGGCCGCCCATGGCCTTCAGCCATTTGAACACCTTTCCGCAGACATAGATGCAGTAAGCGTTTGGAGTGTTGTACAGAGAACCTGCATCTGCATGTGTCTTGTATGTAAGCATGGTAGGAGTTCCTTCCAGAACATCCTCTGTGATCAGATCCTCACGGATGATCACGATAACCATGCCGGCCGGTCCGATATTCTTCTGGACACCACCGTAAATAATTCCGTATTTTGTCACATCCACCGGCTCAGATAAAAAGCAGGAGGATACGTCAGCTACAAGAAGCTTGCCCTTTGTGTTGGGAAGCTCTTTATATTTTGTTCCGTAAATTGTGTTGTTCTCACAGATATATACATAATCTGCATCCGGGCTGATCGGAAGATCGCTGCAGTCCGGAATGTAGGAGAAAGTCTTATCCTCGGAAGAAGCAATTTTATTTGCCTTGCCGTATTTCTGCGCTTCCTGATAAGCTTTCTTTGCCCACTGACCGGTGACAATATAATCTGCCACTTTATTTTTCATAAGGTTCATGGGAATCATGGCAAACTGCTGAGAAGCGCCGCCCTGTAAAAACAGAACCTTATAGTTATCAGGAATATTCATCAGATCTCTTAAATCCTGTTCTGCCTCGTCGATAATCTGCTGAAAGACCGCACTTCTGTGGCTCATTTCCATTACAGACATCCCTGTTCCGTTATAGTCCATCATCTCATCTGCAAGCTCTTTTAAAACAGCTTCCGGAAGAACTGCCGGACCTGCCGAGAAATTGAATACCCTACTCATCTTTTTTCATGTCCTCCTCATCAAATACGTCATCTATATTGGCCCCTGCGGGTACCATCGGGAATACACTGAGATCCTGGTCAATCCAGCAGTCAAGCACAACCGGGCCGTCTGCATCCAGTGCTTTTCTCAGTGCAGGCTCAACCTCTTCCATCTTTGTGACTCGGATCGCCTGTGCACCCATTGCTTCGGATACCTTCACAAAATCCACCTTGTCATTGAGAATGGTATGTGAGTATCTCTTCTCATAGAACAGAGTCTGCCACTGGCGCACCATACCCAGAACATGGTTGTTCAGAACGATCTGTACAAGAGGTTTGCCGCAGCGCACTGCCGTAGCGATCTCGTTCATATTCATACGGAAACAGCCGTCTCCCGCAATGTTGATGACCTTTTTGTCAGGTCTTCCCATTTTTGCACCGATTGCCGCTCCAAGACCGTAGCCCATGGTTCCAAGGCCGCCGGAAGTAAGGAGTGTTCTCGGCTCTTTATATTTGAAGTACTGTGCTGCCCACATCTGATGCTGTCCTACATCTGTGGTAATGATAGCATCACCATTAGTGATCTCGTACAGCTTCTCGATGATGTACGGACCGGTCAGCTGAGTGTGGTCATAACGCAGTGGATATTTTTCTTTCATTTCCTGAATCTTTGCGATCCATTCCGGATGAGATTTCTCCGGCACTTCCGGAAGAAGACGCTTCAGAGCCTCTTTTACATCACCCTCGATATATGCATCCACTTTCACGTTTTTATTGATCTCCGCTGCATCCACATCGATCTGGAGAATTTTTGCATTTTTTGCAAATGTTTTGGCGTTTCCTGTAACACGGTCACTGAAACGCGCACCAAGAACGATCAGCAAGTCACACTGGCTCACGCCAAGATTGGAGGTCTTTGTTCCGTGCATTCCCAACATGCCTGTATATAGAGGATCTTCACCGGAAAAAGCACCTTTGCCCATTAAGCTGTCGCATACAGGAGCATCGATTCTGTGTGCCAGCTCGGCAATCTCTTGGGAGGCACCGGAAATAACGGCACCGCCGCCGTTAAAGATAAAGGGTTTTTCTGCTTCTTTGATCATCTTTACTGCTGTCTCGATATCCTCTTTGCGGATCTCGCTTGTTTCACGGTTCACTGTTGCAGGACGGCGTGGTGTATATTCATATTTTGCGCCGGTAACGTCCTTTGTCACGTCCACAAGAACCGGGCCGGGACGGCCGCTCTTGGCAATGTAGAATGCTTTTCGCATGGTATCTGCAAGCTGTCTGATATCCTTAACGATATAGCTGTGCTTTGTGATAGGCATTACGATTCCCGCAATATCAACCTCCTGGAAAGAATCCTTGCCAAGAAGGGATTTTCCAACGTTTGCTGTGATTGCCACCATGGGAACGGAATCCATCATTGCTGTGGCAATACCGGTTACCAGGTTTGTTGCTCCCGGGCCGGAAGTAGCCATACATACGCCCACCTTGCCTGTGGCACGTGCATATCCGTCTGCTGCATGGGATGCGCCCTGCTCATGGGATGTGAGAACGTGTGTGATCTGATCTCTGTATTCATAAAGGGCATCATAGACATTTAAGATGGCACCGCCCGGATAACCGAATACGGTATCCACGCCCTGCTCCTTCAAACACTCTACGATGATTTCTGCGCCTGTTAACTGCATTGTTTTCCCTCCTCTTATTTCGCTTTCGGTATTTCCAGAATGGCACCTCTGTTGCCGGAAGTAACCATTGCCGCATATCTTGCCAGATAACCGGTGGTAATCTTCGGCTCACGGGGCTGCCATTTTTCTTTTCTTGCTTTCATTTCCTCGTCGGAAACTTTGATCTCCAGCTTCATTTCCGGAATATTGATGCTGATGATATCGCCTTCCTCCACCAGGGCAATGGGGCCTCCCACTGCTGCTTCCGGAGAAACATGACCGATAGATGCGCCTCTGGATGCACCGCTGAAACGGCCGTCTGTGATCAGAGCAACGGTGGAACCAAGGCCCATACCTGCAATGGCAGATGTGGGATTCAGCATTTCTCTCATTCCCGGGCCGCCTTTTGGACCTTCATAACGGATAACAACAACGTCGCCTGCAACGATCTTTCCGCCTTTGATTGCCTCAATAGCGTCCTCTTCACAGTCAAAGACACGTGCCGGGCCTTCATGAACCATCATTTCAGGAACCACTGCAGAACGTTTTACGACACCGCCGTCCGGTGCCAGATTTCCTTTAAGAACTGCCAGACCGCCTGTCTCGCTGTATGGATTATCCAGCGGACGGATAACTTCCGGATTCAGGTTCACACAGTTTTTGATGTTCTCACCCACTGTTTTGCCTGTAACTGTCATACAATCTGTATAAAGGAGACCTTTTTTGTTCAGCTCGTTCATAACGGCATATACACCGCCTGCTTCATTAAGATCTTCCATGTATGTAGGGCCGGCCGGTGCCAGATGACACAGGTTCGGTGTTTTTTCACTGATTTCGTTTGCAAAGCTGATGTCAAAGTCCATGCCGATCTCGTGGGCAATAGCCGGAAGATGGAGCATACTGTTTGTGGAGCAGCCCAGCGCCATGTCTACGGTAAGGGCATTTAAAATCGCCTCTTTTGTCATAATATCACGGGGACGGATATTTCTGCGGTACATTTCCATTACCTGCATTCCTGCATGCTTTGCAAGACGGATACGTTCAGAGTAAACAGCCGGAATCGTGCCGTTTCCTCTTAAGCCCATACCAAGTGCCTCAGTCAGGCAGTTCATGCTGTTGGCAGTATACATACCGGAACAGGAACCACAGGTAGGACATGTCTTTGTCTCATATTCCAGCAGTTCTTCATCATCAATATTGCCTGCAGCGTATGCACCTACTGCTTCAAACATACTGGAAAGACTTGTTTTATGGCCATGGATATGGCCTGCCATCATGGGACCGCCGCTGACAAATACGGTGGGAACATTGATTCTGGCTGCTGCCATAAGAAGTCCCGGTACGTTTTTGTCACAGTTGGGAACCATAACCAGAGCATCAAACTGATGGGCAATGGCCATGGATTCTGTGGAGTCCGCGATAAGATCTCTCGTTACCAGAGAATATTTCATTCCGGTGTGTCCCATTGCAATTCCGTCACAGACTGCAATTGCCGGGAAAACGACCGGTGTGCCGCCTGCCATGGCTACGCCCTGCTTAACGGCATTAACAATTTTATCCAGGTTCATATGACCCGGAACTATTTCATTATAGGAGCTTACAATACCTACAAGAGGACGTTCCAGCTCTTCCTGTGTCATTCCCAGTGCATTGAACAGAGAACGGTGAGGTGCCTGCTGTGAGCCCTTTTTTACTGCATCACTTTTCATGATTTGATTTCTCTCCTTTTGTGTGTATGTATTTTCAGGAACTGCTAAACAGCTTCTGCGATCAGATCGCCCATTTCCTTTGTTCCCACAAGGGTGCAGCCCTCGGACATAATGTCGCCGGTGCGGTAGCCTGCTGTAAGAACCTTCTGCACAGCCGCTTCCACAGCATCTGCTTCTTTGTCCAGGTCAAGGGAATAACGGAGCATCATGGCCGCAGAAAGAATGGTTGCAATGGGGTTTGCCTTATTCTGACCTGCAATATCCGGTGCGGAACCATGGCTTGGCTCATAAAGACCGAATTTCGTT
The DNA here is from genome assembly GCA_034118545.1 of Blautia sp. GTDB lineage: Bacteria > Bacillota > Clostridia > Lachnospirales > Lachnospiraceae > Blautia_A. The sequence continues at coordinate 17,112 of JAXFBD010000064.1, read as the reverse complement.
TCATTTAAGCTGGCAGATGAAAGCATTCCGATGGATCCGGTGACCATACTTGCCTCATCTGACAGAATGTCACCAAACATATTCTCTGTGAGAATTACGTCAAACTGCTTCGGATCACGGACAAGCTGCATTGCACAGTTGTCTACCAGCATGTGCTCCAATGTGATATCCGGATAATCCTTAGCCACTTCTTCCACCACACTTCTCCACAGACGGGAGGAATCCAGCACATTTGCCTTATCCACACTGGTAACTTTTTTGCGGCGTTTGCCGGCAATTTCAAAAGCCTTCACCGCGATACGGCGGATTTCATTTTCATTATAAGCCAGTGTGTCAACAGCTTTTTTCACACCGTTTTCTTCCACTGTGTGACGCTCTCCGAAATATAATCCTCCGGTAAGCTCTCTCACAATGATCATATCAAAACCGTCCCCAATGATCTCATCACGGAGAGGGCATGCTGCCCGAAGCTCATTATAGAGATATGCAGGACGAAGGTTTGCAAAAAGGTTCAGAGCCTTACGGATGGCAAGAAGGCCTGCCTCCGGACGTTTGGAAGGCTCCAGCTTATACCATGGAGATGTTTTGGCATCCCCTCCGATAGACCCCATCAGGACTGCATCAGAAGCCTTTGCCTGAGCAATGGCCTCATCTGTCAGAGGCACTCCGTGCACATCTATGGATGCGCCTCCCAGGAGGACATCAGAATAGGTAAAAGTATGCCCGTATTTGTCACATACTTTATCCAGCACTTTTCTGGCCTCTCTCACAATTTCCGGGCCGATACCGTCACCGGAAATCAGTGCTATGTTGTACTTCATAATAATCCACTCCTCTGTTCGCTTTATTCACACGTATTAGCGCTTTAGCGTATTGTTATTATAATAACCCACTTTTCCGCGGATTTCAACCCATTATTTCATCTGAAACGGCCATCCTGTCCCGCTCCGCAAAAAAAGAGCTGCCGCAAAAATACTTTTGCGACAACTCTGTATAAACTATGCGGAAGCCTGGTCAGCCTTCTCAACCTCTGCAATTGCCTGTTTTCTCATCGGGATACGGCAGTTTTTGTTATTACCGAATTCTACGATTACATCTTCATCTGTCATATCGATAACAACGCCGTAAAATCCGCCTGTTGTTACCACGCTGTCTCCAACCTCCATTGCGGACAGCATTGCCTGCAGTCTCTTCTGCTCTTTCTTCTGAGGGCGAATCATCAGAAAATACATAATTGCAAACAGGACTACCATCCAGATAATCGTAAATCCCATACCCATTCCGCTTGATGCTTCCATCTTAATTCCTCCTGTAAATATGATCTAAATATTCCACGTTCCGTCCAGCACACTGGAACTGTTTTTGGACGATAGAACTATGATACACAATTCCATCTCTTAATTCAAGTAATTTTTGCTATTTTTCTCTTCCTCCGTTGATTTTCCCCTGTTCAAAGCCCTCCAGGCGCATTTTTTTGTACTGGGCAAAGGTTCCGTTGTCCAGGGCATCACGGATTTCTTCCATCATATGATTATAAAAATACAGGTTATGAAGAACACAAAGGCGCATGCCCAGCATTTCTTTTGCCTTCAGAAGATGGCGGATATATGCACGGCTGTAATGGCGGCATGCCGGGCACTGACATCCTTCCTGTATCGGTCTTGAATCCAGCTCATATTTTGCATTAAAAAGATTCAGTTTTCCCTCGTTTGTATATACATGTCCGTGGCGGCCGTTTCTGCTTGGATATACACAGTCAAAAAAGTCTACGCCCCGTTCCACGCCTTCCAGAATATTTGCAGGTGTTCCCACGCCCATCAGATAAGTAGGTTTATTCTGAGGAAGATGGGGAACAACTTCGTCCAGAATACGATACATTTCTGCATGGCTCTCTCCTACAGCAAGACCTCCCACCGCATAGCCATCCAGATCCATCTGGGAAATGGTATCTGCATGGGCGATACGGATATCTTCATAAATGGCACCCTGATTAATACCAAACAGAAGCTGCTCTTTGTTGATGGTATCCGGAAGGCTGTTCAGTCTTGCCATCTCCTCCTTGCAGCGCACAAGCCATCGTGTGGTACGGTCAACGGAATTCTGGACATAAGTACGGTCGGCCACACTGCTGGGGCACTCATCAAATGCCATTGCAATGGTAGATCCCAGATTGGACTGGATCTGCATACTCTCTTCCGGCCCCATAAAAATACGGTGTCCGTCAATATGAGACTGGAAATACACACCCTCTTCTTTTATTTTGCGCAGGCCGGCCAGGGAAAACACCTGGAAGCCGCCGGAATCCGTCAGGATCGGCCTGTCCCACACCATAAATTTGTGCAGGCCGCCCATCTGCTTCACAATATGATCACCGGGACGGACATGAAGATGATAGGTATTGGAAAGCTGTACCTGTGTTCCGATTTCATGGAGATCCATGGTAGATACAGCACCCTTAATTGCTGCAACTGTTCCCACATTCATAAATACCGGTGTCTGGATGGTTCCATGAACCGTTTTAAACTGGGCACGCTTGGCTCTGCCTTCTGTTTTCAGGATTTTATATTCTGCCATTTTTTATCCTCACTTTTTATAGGTTCTGTCTGTCTATCATACTCCCATTCTCCAATAATTTCAATTAAAGATTAGAAAGCTTTTTAAATATTGTTCATCTTTGACATTGCCATTTTTATTTTGTTATCGTATAATATTATAATCCGTCTGAATACATTTAAATAAGAAATAATCTTCATACATATTAATTCAGACATACAGTTACATTAAATAAGTTACCTATCAGAACAATTCTTATATACAAAACGAGGAGGCAAATATATTTTTATGAAGAATTATACACTTGGTATTGACATTGGTTCCACCACTGTCAAAATCGCGATTCTTGATGAAAATGAGACTTTACTGTTTGCAGACTACGAACGGCACTTTGCAAATATACAGGAGACTCTGGCGGCTCTGCTGCTGAAAGCGTATGACAAGCTGGGTGAGCAGACTTTACATCCCGTCATTACCGGATCCGGCGGCCTTACACTGGCAAATCACCTGGGCGTTCCTTTTGTCCAGGAGGTAATCGCTGTTTCCACGTCCCTTCAGAAACTTGCACCCCTTACTGACGTCGCCATTGAGCTTGGAGGCGAAGATGCCAAAATCATCTACTTTGAGGGTGGTAATATTGAACAGCGAATGAACGGTATCTGTGCCGGAGGAACAGGTTCTGTTATTGATCAGATGGCATCTCTTCTTCAGAGCGATGCAGCCGGACTGAATGAATATGCAAAGAATTACAAAGCCCTTTATCCTATCGCTGCCCGCTGCGGTGTTTTTGCCAAAACAGACATCCAGCCGCTGATCAATGACGGTGCCACCAAGGAAGACCTTTCCGCATCTATTTTCCAGGCAGTAGTCAATCAGACTATCTCCGGACTTGCATGCGGTAAACCTATCCGCGGACATGTGGCATTTCTGGGCGGCCCTCTTCATTTCCTTTCCGAACTGAAGCAGGCTTTTATAAGGACTCTGAAGCTGGATGACGAGCATGCCATCACACCGGAGAATTCTCATCTGTTCGCAGCCATCGGCTCCGCCTTAAATGCAAAAGAAGAAGTGTCTGTTTCCCTTACTGCGTTCAAGGAGAAGCTGCACAACTCCATTAAACTTGATTTTGAGGTTGCCCGTATGGAACCCCTTTTCCCCTCTCAGGAGGATTACGATGCTTTCCATGAAAGGCAGAGTGCATACAAAGTAAAAAAAGGCGAGCTTTCCACTTATAAAGGGAACTGTTATCTGGGTATCGATGCCGGTTCCACAACCACCAAGACGGCACTTGTTGGAGAAGACGGAACGCTGCTCTACTCTTTTTACAGCAATAATAACGGAAATCCGCTGGCTACCACCATCCGTTCCATTCAGGAGATCTACAGTCTCCTGCCTGAGGATGCCCATATCGCCTGGTCCTGCTCCACCGGTTATGGAGAAGCACTGATCAAAGCAGCTCTGCTGCTGGATGAGGGTGAAGTGGAAACCGTTTCTCACTACTATGCTGCCGCCTTTTTTGATCCGGATGTGGACTGTATTCTGGACATCGGCGGACAGGATATGAAATGCATTAAGATTAAAAATCACTCAGTTGACAGCGTACAGCTCAATGAAGCATGCTCCTCCGGCTGCGGTTCCTTTATCGAAACCTTTGCCAAATCCCTGAATTACAGTGTGCAGGATTTCGCAAAAGCGGCACTTTTTGCGCAGCATCCCATTGATCTTGGAACACGCTGTACCGTATTTATGAACTCCAAGGTAAAGCAGGCTCAGAAAGAGGGAGCTGAGGTTTCCGATATTTCTGCGGGTCTTGCTTATTCCGTTATAAAAAATGCCCTTTACAAAGTTATCAAAGTATCCGATGCTTCCGAGCTGGGACGCCACATTGTTGTACAGGGCGGTACTTTTTATAATGATGCTGTCCTCCGAAGCTTCGAAAAAATCGCCGACTGTGAGGCTATACGCCCCGACATTGCAGGAATCATGGGTGCTTTCGGCGCTGCCCTTATTGCAAGGGAACGCTACAAAGAGGGACAGGTTTCCTCCATGCTTTCCATTGACAAGATCAACAGCCTGAAGTACACCACTTCCATGGCCAACTGCCGCGGCTGTACCAACAGCTGCCGCCTTACCATCAACAAATTCTCAGGCGGCCGCCAGTACATAAGCGGTAACCGCTGCGAACGGGGAATCGGCAAAGAAAAAAATAAAGAGCATATCCCCAATCTTTTTGAGTACAAGTACAAGAGACTGTTTTCCTATGAGCCGCTTACCGCAGATAAAGCAGTCCGGGGCAAGGTGGGAATTCCCCGTGTACTGAACATGTTTGAGAATTATCCTTTCTGGTTCACCTTCTTTACAGAACTGAAATATGAGGTGGTTCTTTCTCCTACCTCCACCAGAAAGATTTATGAACTTGGTATTGAATCCATCCCCAGTGAATCAGAATGCTATCCGGCCAAGCTGGCTCACGGCCATGTAAGCTGGCTTTTGAAAAACGGTGTGAAATTTATTTTCTACCCCTGTATTCCCTACGAGCGCAACGAGTTCCCGGATGCTGTAAACCACTATAATTGTCCTATCGTTACCTCCTATGCGGAAAATATCAAAAATAATGTGGACGAGCTTAAGGATTCCTCCATTGATTTTCGCAATCCTTTCCTGGCCTTTACTTCTGAAGAAATCCTGACATCACGTCTGGTGGAAGTATTCGGGGACATCCCCGCTGCCGAGGTAAAAACTGCCGCACACAAGGCATGGCTGGAGATGGATGCTGTCCGTAAGGATATGCAGAAAAAAGGAGAAGAGACTCTTGCTTATATGGAAAAGACAGGACGTCACGGAATCGTTCTGGCAGGACGCCCTTACCATGTTGACCCGGAAATCCATCACGGTATCCCGGATCTGATCAACAGCTACGGTGTTGCCGTACTGACAGAGGACTCTGTTTCCCATCTGAAGCCGGTGGAACGGCCCATCCGTGACAATGACCAGTGGATGTACCACTCCCGCCTTTATGCAGCCGCAAACTTTGTAAAAACTCGGGACGATCTGGATCTGATCCAGCTGAATTCCTTCGGCTGCGGCCTTGATGCGGTAACCACCGATGAGGTATACGAAATCCTTGAAGGAAGCGGCAAAATCTACACCTGCCTGAAAATCGACGAGGTAAACAATCTGGGTGCCGCACGTATCCGTGTCCGCTCCCTGCTGGCAGCTCTTCGTGCAAAGGCAGAAAAAAATGAACAGCGTGTCATTGAGCCTTCCTCCATTGAAAAGGTTTCTTTCACAAAGGAGATGCGCAAAAATTACACCATCCTCTGCCCGCAGATGTCACCTTTCCACTTTACCATTCTTCAGGAGGCTTTCCGGATATGCGGCTACAATCTGGAACTTCTGACAAACGACAATAAGAATGCTGTGGATGTGGGACTGAAATATGTAAACAACGATGCCTGCTACCCCTCCCTGATGGTTGTGGGACAGATCATGGAAGCTCTGCTTTCCGGCAAATACGATCTGGATCACACTGCTGTCATTATGACACAGACAGGCGGCGGCTGCCGTGCATCCAACTATATTGCTTTCATCCGCCGTGCGCTGAAAAAAGCCAATATGGAGCAGGTTCCCGTTATTTCCCTGAACCTGAGCGGATTGGAAAGCAATCCGGGCTTCAAGCTTACACTGCCGCTGATCAAGCGTGTTGTCTATGGTGCCGTATTCGGAGACATCCTGATGAAATGTGTGTACAGAATGCGCCCATATGAGCTGGAAAAAGGCATTGTAAACCGTAAGCATAAAATCTGGGAACAGAGAGCCATTCAGTTTGTGACCGGCTCCAGCGTAAGCCACAGCCGTTTCAAAAAGATGTGCACCGAGATGGTCCATGATTTTGACATCATTCCCATTTCTGATGTGAAGAAGCCCCGTGTAGGTATCGTAGGCGAAATCCTTGTAAAATTCATGCCTGCTGCCAACAATTATCTGGCCGAGCTTCTGGAATCTGAGGGTGCCGAAGCAGTCTGCCCGGACCTTATTGATTTCATCTGCTATTGCTTCTATAATCAGAATTTCAAGGCTGAGAACCTGGGCTTCAAAAAATCCAAGGCAACCATTGCCAACTGGGGAATCCAGGCTATTGACTGGGTTAGAAAAGCAGCAGACGAAGCACTGAAACAGAGCCGTCATTTCACTCCATCTGCGGATATCCGCGAGCTGGCAAAAATGGCTGCGCCCATTGTTTCCGAAGGAAACCAGACCGGTGAGGGATGGTTCCTGACCGGCGAGATGCTGGAACTTATTAACGGCGGCACTCCCAATATTGTCTGCATCCAGCCCTTTGGCTGTCTGCCGAACCACATTGTGGGAAAAGGTGTGATCAAAGAAATCCGCCGTACACATCCTGCCGCAAATATTGTGGCCATTGATTACGACCCCGGTGCCAGCGAAGTTAACCAGCTGAACCGAATCAAACTGATGCTGTCCACGGCGATGAAAAATTTAAATAAATAATCCGTTTCCTATGGCAGTGATTTCATACCTTACATGAAATCACTGCTATTTATATTTTTTCTGCCTTACCGTGTCTTAATTTGTCGATATCTTTTTCTTTACAATCTGATAAATACTGTATATGATAAATAATATCTATTATTCTTTCGGTATTTCACCGGCACTTTTCCTTTTTTATTTCAAAATCTACATTTGATACTTTTAAAACATCACGTACAAGCTTATAATAGGAGTGTGTAAACATGAAGAAAACCCTGCCAGAAAATACTTCTGAACATGTGACACAGGAATCCCCGATTCCTTCCACTCCCGATGAAGGTACATACGTACAAAGAACACATAAAGATAAACTGTTCCGGTTTATTTTCCGGGACAAAAAGAAACTTTTACAACTTTATAACGCCATCAACCAGACGTCGTATGAGGATGTCAGCCAGCTTACAATTACTACTTTGGAGAACATCATTTATCTGGGATATAAAAATGACATTTCCTTTCTTCTGGACTGGGCCCTTTGTCTTGTCGAACACCAGTCCACCTGGAATCCGAATATCCCTCTCCGCGGTTTTCTGTATTTTGCGCGATTGTACCGTGCCTATTTAGAGCAAACAGATGCAAATATGTATGGAACAAAACAGATCCTCCTCCCCTTTCCGCAATTTATTGTATTTTATAACGGGATAAATGAAAGACCGGAACGTGAAATCTTATACCTGTCTGATTCCTATGCAAAGCATCCGGCCATGAATCTCCATGAAGATTTTCATGCTCCTGCGCTGGAATGCAGAGCAGTCGTACTCAACATCAATTATGGCAAAAATCGCGAACTCATGGAAAAATGTAAGCCTCTGTTGGACTATTCCCGTTTTATTTTTTATATCCGCGAAAATCTCCAAAATGGCTATACTCCTCAGACATCCGTAGACCTCGCCGTGGACCGCTGCCTGAGAGAGGATGTTCTGACCGATGTGTTGAAGGAACACCGCCAGGAGGTTGTCACTATGTTTTTAGATGAATACGATGATGAGATTTTTACCAAAAGAATGTACAAAGCCATTGCCGAGGAAGCACGTGAAGAAGGACATAAAGTCGGCTTACAGGAAGGGCGTGAGGAAGGACATATGGAAGGACGTATGGAAGGACGTATGGAAGGACGTATGGAAGGACGTATGGAAGGACGTATGGAAGGACGTATGGAAACGCTGGAACAACTCAACCGGTTAAATCAGTTTCTTCTCCGCGACGGACGTCAGGAAGACTTACTGAAATCCTTTTCCGATGTAGACTTTCAAAAAGAACTGCTCAAAGAATATGGCCTTTTCGATCAGAATTCTTCTCAGACAACGTAATCAAAAAGACAGCAAAAAGACAGGGCGAGGAACATCAGAGTTGTTCCTCGCCCTAATAATTTTAACAAATATGAAGCTTTCTGGCAAATTTATACAGATAATGTCCTCCGGGTAACATCAGAAGCTCTTCCTTTGAGGGCTTACTTACAAAAATATAAACAACAAAGTAAGTGATCACCGCCAGTACTACAGAAATTCCCAGGCAGATCACGTTAGAGGGTATCAGAAGATAGAGACCATAATATACACCGCCGCACACAAGCGCCATGGGCACAGATGCAATAAGAGGATGAAGATATGCCTCTTTCCATGGATTTTTGTAACCCATATATTTCTTCATGGAGCGCTCATTGAGCAGGCACATAACAATAGCATAGACGATCTGCGCAGCCACAATGGTGTACACTCCCAGATTTGTAAATACCAGCAGAACAGCCATAACAATCATGTTGATCACCAGTGCAATGGCAGCGTGAATCATTGGCAGTTTTGGCTTGCCGATTCCCTGGAGCACTCCGTTGGAAATATTGGAATTTCCATTTAAAATAATAGTGATGGCTCCCATAACCAGCATCAGCGCACCGGCTCCGTTGGTTCCCGGGAAAATCAGTCTGGTGATGGGGCCGGAAAGTACTGCCAGCCCCACTGCCGCCGGAATGGAAATCAGCATACTGATCCAGGTTGCCCGGTCGATTTTGGAATTGGCTGTCGGAATGTCATTCTTTGCATAATGCGCCGAAACCTCCGGGATCATGGAAGTGGGTGCCGTACTGGCAAGGGTCAGCGGAATGTTAATGAGAGTCATATAATAGCCGTATTCCGCATACAGAGCCTGAAGAACATTCTCATCCATACCTCTGATGCCCATAATTCCCGAATACATGTAGCTGTTGATAAAACCATTTACATTATAAATAAATGAGCTGAAAATAATGGGCATTACGATCAGCACAATATTTTTCATTACGCTGGAGGTACTTTCATTCACAGATACCCTGTCATTGCGAATGCGCCTGCGGATATTTTTGCGGTTCACTCCATAGACAAAAAGCATAAACAAAAGTGCGGAAAGCACTCCGGCTCCCGTTCCGATGGTGGCACCGGCAGCTCCCCACTTCTGCACCACTGCATCCCCCTGGCCTGCAAAATGGCTGACCATCACATTTGACATAAGAAGTGCAATACATGCCACAAAAATCTGTTCTATGATCTGAGATATGGATGTGGGCATCATATTACGGTATGCCTGAAAATATCCTCGGAATACGCCCAGGATTCCGGACAGGAAAATGGTAGGTGCCAGCATCTGAAGCGCCAGCCTTGCCCCCGCCATGCTCTCTGTTACCATAATGGAGGCTCCGAATACACAGAAAAGCGCCGCTGCGCCTCCTGCAATGGCTGCATAGATCAGCGCACAGTAAAATACCTTCTGGGCATCTTTATAACGTTTAAAGGCTATTTTTTCGGCCATGATCTTTGAAACAGCCTGGGGAATGCTGAAGGATGCGATCATCAGCAAAATAAAATAGGCATTCTGGGCGTACTGAAACAAAGCGTAGCTCTGTCCGCCCAGTGTGGTGGACAAAGGCCCTTTGTAAAGCATTCCGATGATTTTGGATACCAGGGCTGCCACCATGAGAAATGAGGCATTTTTTACAAGTGTATTATCATTTTTTTCATTTTCGTGATTTGTTCCCATGTATATCTGTTCCTTATATGTTTTCTATCTGCCAGTCAATGGGGTCCAGCCCGTTTTTTTTCAGAAAAGCATTTGTCTGACTGAAATGCTTACAGCCGAAAAATCCTCTGTATGCCGACAGCGGGCTGGGATGAGGTGCTTCCAGGATCAAATGGCGTGGGTTGTTCAGCATGGCATGCTTGGCCTGAGCCGGCCTTCCCCACAAAAGAAATACAATAGGCCTGTCCTGCTCATTAAGGATCCGGATTGCCGCGTCTGTAAACTGCTCCCAGCCGATTCCTCTGTGAGAATTGGCCTGGTGAGCCCGGACAGTCAATACCGTGTTCAGCAGAAGTACACCCTGTCTGGCCCACTTTTCCAGATATCCGTTGTTGGGAATGTAGCACCCGCAGTCATCTGCCAGCTCCTGATAAATGTTCACCAGTGACGGAGGGATCTCCACGCCCTTTTTTACGGAAAAACAAAGGCCATGTGCCTGCCCGTCATTATGGTAGGGATCCTGTCCCAGAATCACCACCTTCACCTCTTTTAACGGGGTAAAATGAAAGGCATTAAACATATCTTCCGGGGGCGGAAAGATCTGCTTTGTTCTGTATTCACTCATAACTGTTTTATATAATTTCGCATAATAGGGCTGTTTAAATTCTCCGCTTAACGCTTCCAGCCAGTCACCTGCGATGGGTGCCATATCCTGCTCACCTCCTGACGGATACTCCTTTTTCTGCCAGATAATCCTTAACCTGCATGATTTCCAGTTCCTTATAGTGGAAAAGAGACGCTGCCAGTGCGGCATCTGCTCCTCCTTCTGTCAGTGCCTCATAAAAATGCTCCAGGGTACCTGCCCCGCCGGAAGCGATAACCGGAATGGACACTGCATCCGAAATGGCTCTTGTAAGTGCAATATCATAACCGGCTTTTGTGCCGTCACAGTCCATGCTGGTGAGAAGAATTTCTCCCGCCCCCAGACTTTCTGCTCTGACAGCCCACTCAACCGCATCGATTCCCGTATCAAGGCGTCCCCCGTGTTTGTAAATATTCCAGCCTCCATTCGGACGGCGCTTTGCATCAATTGCCACTACCACGCACTGGCTGCCGAACTTCTCAGCCGCCTCACGTATCAGCTCAGGCCTGTCGATTGCCGCAGAATTGACAGAAATCTTGTCTGCTCCCTCTCTCAGAAGCCTTTTAAAATCATCCACAGTACGGATTCCACCGCCCACTGTAAAAGGGATAAAAACATTGGCGGCCACATCCCGTACCATATCCACAACGGTATCCCGTGCTTCGCAGGAAGCGGTTATGTCAAGAAAAACCACCTCATCCGCACCGGCGGCATCGTATGCTTTGGCAATTTCCACCGGGTCACCGGCGTCCTTCAGATCCACAAAGTTCACACCTTTTACCACCCGGCCTTTATTCACATCCAGACAGGGAATAATTCTCTTCGTAAACATCTAACGCACCTCCTGAAGCTTTGCAAAGTTGTCAAGAATCTTCAGGCCAAAGCGGCTGCTTTTTTCCGGATGGAACTGGCAGGCAAATACGTTATCCTTCTCAACCGAAGCATGAATACAGGTACTGTACTCTGTCACTGCTTTCACGATTGAAGGCTCTTCTGCCTGAAGATAATAGGAATGGACAAAATAAACGTAGGTCTGTTCCGGGATTCCCTCAAACAGCCTTCCGTTATTCTGAAGATGAAGGGAATTCCATCCCATATGAGGAATTTTCAGTCCCTCCTTCGGCGGGATCCGAAGAATTTTTCCTTTCAGAATTCCAAGACCGTCCACTCCCGGACTTTCCTCACTGCTTTCAAATAACAGCTGAAGACCCAGACAGATTCCAAGAAAGGGTGTTCCTGCATCCACCAGCTCATGAATCACCGGCACCAGGCCGAATCTGTGAAGGTTTTCCATGGACTGTCCAAAGCTTCCCACACCGGGCAGAATCACCTTATCCGCTTTCAGAAGGATCTCCGGTTCCCGGGTGACTACTGTCTCCTGCCCAAGAAGGTGCAGGGCTTTTTCCACACTTTTAATATTTCCTGCATCGTAATCGATAATTCCAATCATATATCTTTTGTCTCCTCTTTGATGCCACATTCATGCAGCAGATATTTTTCGACTTCCCCAAATTTCCTACTCCTCAGTATAACGCAAAAAAAGGCGGTTGCAAAGACATTTCTTTGCAGCTGCCTTTTTTGCGTTATTCCGATTTTATTTGCGATCCAGTGTAAACCAGAATTCCACTCCGTTATCATAATTATTGACACCGTATTCCTGATTCATTCCTTCCAGAATCGCTTTTACAATAGACAGTCCGATGCCGCTGCCGCCATACTCTCTTGTTCGGGCTTTATCCACTTTATAAAATTTATTCCACAGCTTGGGCAGATCCTCCTCCGGAATAGGCTTTCCCGTATTAAACACGGTTACTTTCACCCTGTTTTCTTCCTCCAGAAGGCGGATTTCTATCTGGCAATCGCCCTCCAGATGATTCAGTGCATTACTTATATAATTCGTGACGACCTCTTCGGTTTTGAACTCATCTGCCCAAACATACATGGTTCCTTCCGGCTCAAAGATCACCTTTGCCTCTTTTTGCTGGATCATAATATCCATACTCTGAAGCACACCCCGTATCAGGGAAACCAGATCAAAACGCTCCATCACAGGGGCGTCCTGTCCTGACTCCAGATGATTCAGCGTAAGAAGGTTTTTTACCAGTTTGTTCATTTTGGCTGCTTCGTCCATAATCACATCGCAATAGAAATTCATACTCTCCGGATCGTCGCTGATGTTTTCTTTCAGGCCCTCCGCATATCCCTGTACAAGAGCAATAGGGGTTTTCAGCTCATGGGATACATTATCCAGAAATTCCTTACGCATTTTATCAATTTTAATCCGGTCCTCAATATCTTTCTGAAGCTGGTTATTGGCGGATTTCAGCTCGGAAATGGTCTGTTCCAGCTGCCGCGACATTTTATTGAAATTGTCACCCAGCAGATCGATCTCATTTCCTGCCCGGCTGGTATAGCGTGCCTCAAAGTCCAGGGCAGACATTTTTTCTGAAAGCTGCGTCAGTTCACTGATTGGCTTTGTGATATGTTTTGTCACCAGCCATATACACAGGCCGCTGACTACCACAATAAGAATTCCCACATAAGAATAAAAGCGATTGGAAATAGAGGCATTTTCCCGGATACTTGCCAGCGGCGTGCGGATCAGGAAGAAAATGCCATTGTCAAACTGACCCCAGCATTCCACATATTCCATTCCTGAAAAACGATCTGAAATCTGCTGAATGTGCCAGGAATCTGTCTCCTGTAAAATGCGGCCGTTGTCTTTATCCGAATCAATATCATAGGCATATCCGAAAAGCTTGATCCGCATGATCTTCTCATCATCACGCCAGCAGTAGCCGCGACTGTTATCTTTATCGATGATTGCCCAGCTCAGATTGTTTTTGGAACTGATCTTGTCAAATTCCTCCGACAGAACATCCTGCTCCCGTGCCTCCTCATCATCGGATCTACGCCATTCATCTCTTGTGCTGCCCTGCTCAAGCAATGCATCCAGATCAAGCTGCTCCAGAGCATCTTTTGCCTTTAACAGTACTTCCTCTTTCTGGGAAACATAATAATTTTCCAGAAAAAACTGGTTGATGATATTGATCATCAAAATAGACAGCAACAGAAGTCCCACAAAAAGAGCGGCGACCTGGTGGCGGAGAAAATGGAACTTTTTAGGTTTTTTCAGTTTCATTCCTCTACCTCAAACTTGTATCCCATGCCCCAGACAGTTTTGATATATTCGCCTTTTTTGCCCATTTTGCTGCGAAGCTTCTTTACATGAGTATCGATGGTACGGGCATCTCCAAAATAATCATAATTCCACACAGAATTAAGGATTTTCTCTCTGGACAGAGCAATCCCCTCGTTTTCCAGAAAATAAGTAAGCAGTTCAAATTCTTTGAAGCTCAGTTCCATCGGAACTCCGTCCACCGTTGCCAGATGGGCGGCTTTATCTATCACAATTCCTCCGCAGGACAGGCAATCATCTGCCGTATTCTGCCCTGTTCTCCGAAGAATAGCCTCTACTCTCGCCACAAGAATCTTGGGGCTGAAGGGCTTGGAAATATATTCATCCACTCCCAGATCAAAACCGAGAAGCTCATCTCTTTCATCGGAGCGTGCTGTCAGCATAATGATGGGAACCCTGGAGTTTTTGCGGATCTCTCTACATACTTCCCAGCCATCCATTTTGGGCATCATTACATCCAGGATGATCAGCGCCACATCCTTTTCCTGATAAAAAATATCCATGGCCTCTTCTCCGTTTGCCGCTTCCAGAACCTGATAATTCTTTTTTGTAAGGAAATCCTTCACCAGCTTTCTCATACGGCTTTCATCGTCTACCACAAGTATTTTTAATGCATCCATGGTTCTCTCCTCCGTTTTTCATCCTTTTCTATTGACTACTATAACAGGGATATATGACGCTTTTGTGAACGAATATGAATTTTTTTACATTTGTTTTTACATTTGTTTTCTCCCTACGGGCGGGGTTTTGGATCTTTTTTCCAGCTTTTCCTGGCAGGAGGTCCAGAATTTCCTTCTTGCGGCGGGGTTTGGGATATTCTTTCCACCTTTTCATGACGGGATGTCCAGAATTTCTTTCTTGCGGCGGGTTTTGGATCTTTTTCCTTCACTTTCCTGGCGGGATGTCCAGAATTTCCTTCTTGCGGCGGAGTTTTGGAGCTTCTTTCCAGCTTTTCCTGGCAGAATGTCCAGAATTTCTTTCTTGCGGCGAGAGATCGGACATTTATCCTGCTTTTTCATGACGGTAGGTCCATTTTCTTGCTTCTTCACTCGCTTTTTGGACATTTTTCCTTAGTTCCGCGGCAGAATGTCCAAAATTTCTTTCTTGCGGCGGGGTTTTAGATCTTCTTTCCAGCTTTTCCTGGCGGGAGGTCCAGGATTTCCTTCTTGCGGCGGGGTTTTGGATTTTCTTTCCAGCTTTTCTTGGCGGGATGTCCAGAATTTCTTTCTTGCGGCGGGGTTTTGGATATTCTTTCCAGCTTTTCCTGACGGGAGGTCCAGAATTTAATACTATCCGGCACATTTTGCATTTAAAACGACTTATACAGCATTATAGCTGTAATTTTTTTATGCTATACTGTAATAAACAAATATTATAAAAACAAAAGAGGAGATATGCCATGAAAAAACTGAAGAAACTCTGGCTGCTGGCTGCTCTTGTATTATCTCTGGCAGCGCCTTCTTCACTTCCTCTGATCGGAACGGCAGAAACCGTATCTGCAGCAGCGGACGTGAATAAAACAGTGGGTATCAGCAATAAGAAGGTCACATTAATCAAAGGCCAGAAAAAACAACTGAAGGTCACCGGTACCACTAAATCAGTTCAGTGGATCAGCAGCAAAAAAGCTGTGGCTACTGTCAGCAATAAAGGTCTTGTAACAGCAAAAAGCAAAGGAACTGCTGTTATTACCGCAAAAGTAGGAAAATCAAAATTCACCTGTACAGTTACAGTACAGACACCTTCTCTAAATTACAAATCAAAAACCATTAATACCGGAACAAAATTCCGTCTGTCTGTCCGGGGAACCAACTCCAAAGTTACATGGAAAAGTTCAGACAGCAGAATCGCTTCCGTTTCTCTCTCCGGAGTAGTGACAGGTAAACGGGCTGGAACCTGTACTATTTATGCAACTGTTCTTGGAAAGAAACTCACATGTAAGGTTACCGTAAAAAAACCTGCTCCGCAGATACAATATGTATGGCTTTCTGCAACCGGATCGAAATATCATAGTATTCCCAACTGCGGCAATATGAATCCAAGCAGAGCACGGCAGGTCACATTAAGTGAAGCTCTTTCTCTGGGACGTTCCGCCTGCAGTAAATGTTACTGATACAGCGAAGGTACCGCCAGATTATCATAAAAAATCCGGCGGTACCTTTTGCTATTATTACAACTCACTCTAATCTGTGTTATCAAAAGTCAGTTCTTCTGCACATATAAAGTCATTGAAAATCTATAATCCCGGATTATAATAATTATTATATTGTCAAAGTATTCAGCCTTGATACATGAGATCGGGGCGTGGAATACCGGACCCGCGATAAAAGCACGGAGGTAGTATTATGAAATACAGAGAACTGGGTTCGACAGGAATTACTGTCAGTGAAATCGGAATGGGCTGCGAGGGATTTATTGACAAGGATCCCGCAGTTGTGCGCACCTATGTGGATACCATGGAACAGTTGGGAATGAATCTGATTGACATGTATAATCCCAATCCTGTGTATTTACAGGCACTGGGTGATGCACTGGAAGGACGTAGGGAGAAATTTGTGCTTCAGATGCATATCGGAAGTATATGGCTGGACACACAATATGAGCGCTCCAGAGATGTTGCCCGTGTACGGAAAAATTTCCCCGGAAAACTGAAGCTTTTAAAGACAAACTATGTGGATATCGGCATGATTCATTACTGCGACGCACTGGACGATTGGAATGACCTCATGACTAACGGTATCATGGATTACGCAAAAGAATTGAAAGAGGCCGGAACAATCCGATCGATCGGCGTTTCCACGCACAATCCCCAGGTGGGTCTGGCCGCTGTCCGGGACGGTGTGGATGTGATCATGTTCAGCGTAAATCCCTGCTATGACCTGCTTCCAGCCACTGAAGATGTAGAACAGCTATGGAATCCTGAAAACTACAAAAATTCTCCTGTTAACATGGATCCTGAACGACAGTCATTTTATGAAGCCTGCCAGCGTAACGGTGTCGGGATTACAGTAATGAAAGCCTTTGGCGGCGGTGATCTTCTGAATGAAAAGGATTCTCCCGCCGGACTGGCCTTAACCGTCAACCAGTGTATCCATTACGCACTGACCCGTCCCGGTGTCTGCAGCGTTCTGGCTGGTTCCAGAAACCTGGAGGAACTGAAAGCGGCCGCTGCCTACGAAGA
>JAXFBD010000063.1:0-17692 GCA_034118545.1 Blautia sp. | reverse complement strand
AAAAGAGGAATTGCCATTGTCGGAGCGTGTGTATCATTGCGGCTGTGGAATGGTAATGGACCGGGATCTGAATGCGGCAATAAACATACGGGAAGAGGGAAAAAGGATCCTGACGGCATCATGAATATGCCTGTAACAAGGTCGAAAGACGTCCGTAACCGGACGGAAATATAAGACTGCCCGTATCCGGGCAAAAAAAAACCGCGGGGCACGCGGGGATAGCTTATTGATACTTGCCTCAGAAGAGGCATTGAGTAAGAAGCCCCCACTTCAAAATCGGAGATTTAAGTGGTGGGAGTATGTCACGATATTACGGGAAATCGCCGAGTATCAGTTAGGTGTTTTAAATACAGCGGAACAGATAAGAATAGCCGAGAGAGATAATGGGTTGCTGGAGTAATGACTTGCTATCTCGACTTGCTCCAAAGAATCCGATTATTGCATCGCTTTTCAGAAACATAGGATATGCGGATCAACTGGGATCAGGTGTGAGGAATCTTTACAAATACAGTAAATATTATTCTGGGAAAGAGCCTGAATTTATTGGAGAAAATATAGAATCGGCAATTCTTGATCTGATTGCGTTGGATACAACTTTGTCTCAAAGTCAGATTGCAAAACATTTGAAAATACTTCTTGAGAAATTTTCCTGTTTCAATTATGATTTGTTTATGGAAACAGGTCGTAGTATAGATCGCAGACTGCCCTCGAAGCGAGTTTTTGTGACTGCAGCAGGCAGTATTGATTTTTGGAGGTTTTTAAGATGACATATATTGCGGATGAGAAAAGATACGGTACTATGGAATACAGAAGATGCGGCAACAGCGGATTAAAGCTTCCGGTGGTATCTTTGGGGTTGTGGCATAACTTTGGAGATACAGGTGATTATGAGAATATGAAAAAAATGCTGTTTACTGCATTTGATAATGGTATTACGCATTTTGACCTTGCGAATAATTACGGACCTGCACCGGGCAGTGCAGAGAGTAATTTTGGAAAAATTCTTAAAGAGAATCTGAGTATGTACAGGGATGAGCTGCTCATTAGTACCAAGGCCGGATATGATATGTGGGAGGGGCCTTATGGAAACTGGGGCAGCAGAAAGTATCTGATTGCCAGTCTGGACCAGAGTTTGAAAAGAATGGGACTGGATTATGTGGATATTTTTTACCATCACAGAATGGACCCGGAGACTCCCCTGGAAGAAACCATGCAGGCACTGGCGGATATTGTAAAAAGCGGAAAAGCGCTTTACGCAGGAATTTCCAATTATGATGGTAAAACTATGAAGAAGGCGGCAAAAATACTGGAAGAATTAAAGTGTCCTTTTGTGATCAACCAGAACCGATATTCCATTATTGACCGGAATATTGAAAAGAATGGATTGAAGGATGCGGCGGCAGAATGCAAAAAAGGAATCATTACCTTTAGCCCTCTGGCTCAGGGATTGCTTACAGACCGTTATCTGGGTGGAATACCTGATGACAGCCGGATTCGTACGGATGGAAGATTCCTGAAAGAAGACCGTATTACGGAAGCAGCACTTGCCGGAATCAGAAAGCTGAATGGGATTGCATCCCGCAGAGGACAAACTCTGGCACAGATGGCGCTGAACTGGATTCTGAAGGATGATGTAGTGACCAGTGTACTTGTGGGTGCTTCCAGGCCGGAACAGATTCTGGATAATCTGAAAATCATCCACAGAAATCCCTTTACACAGGAAGAACTGGATGCCATTGACGATGCTGCTGAGAAATTCCTGATAGGGAAATAACACTTCAGAAAATTTAATTGAGTATAAAAATTGCTGTTTTTGAATGTGCATTGCGCAAGTATATAAGGCCGATTCGACTGAGTATGCTTATGTAATGCACTTTTTTGTGCGGACATATGAAAGAACTCATATGGTCAAAGGAGGAATTATGTGGAAATATATTCGGCGATATTTGCCATATGCTGTTTTAGCCGGTCTGTTCATGATCGGCGAGGTACTGATGGATCTGATTCAACCTGGTGTTATGAGCCGGATCGTGGATGAGGGGGTTCTCGGTCTGAATAACGGTGGTGTGAGTAATCTGAATTTGATATGGAAACTTGGATTTCGGTTGATCTGTCTTGTTGTGTTCGGCGGACTTTGTGGTTCGCTCAATAATGTTTTTGTCCATTTATCGGGACAGAATATTGGAAATGAGATGCGAAAAGACTGTTTTCGTAAAATAATGACATTCTTTTAAGCCTGGTCATTGTTTTGCTGACACTGATCGCTACAAAAATTCTTTCCGGCAGAGTGCGCAGGTTTTCCCGCAGGCGGCAGGCTCTGTTGGGGCAGCTAAATGGTACTGTGGAGGAAATGGTTTCGGGATACCGCACGGTCGTTGCCTATAACCACCAGAATATTACCATTGAAGAATTCTGCGATACAGCCGAGTCACTTACAAAAGCGGGAATCAGGACAGATATTTTCAGCGGTGTCATGGGACCGGTAACGAACTGTATCAGCAACATCGGTTTTGTTATCATTGCAGCTTTTGGCGGATACTTTTCGGTAAAAGGACTGATTTCTGTTGGTGTGATCTCCGCATTTATTGTGTATGCAAAGCAGATCAGCCGTCCGGTGAATGAAATCGCACAGGTGCAGGGGCGTACAAGCATTGTGATCGCCCATCGTTTGTCTACTATCCGGGATTCAGATCTGATTGTTGTTATGGATCATGGTGAAATTGTGGAGAGCGGAACACATGAGGAGCTGCTGGAACAGAAAGGAAAATACTATGAACTGTATATGACTCAATATGCGGGTTTTGCAACATAATAAATCATCAGCAGGTCCACAGCAGCTGCATCATGCATTGTCTGTCTGTCAGATTTATTCAAAAGGAATGATCTCTCCGTCATCAGGAACAAGAAGATTACCGTGATAATAAGCCTGTCCCTCGGCGGTATATTTCTGCTTTCTGTGTGCAAGATCTTTGTCTTCGGTGTGCCAGAGAACAAGATTTGGGATATTCAGCTCTTCTGCCAGCTTGCTGGCATCCATAACAGTACTGTGGTGTTTTTCGTATGGTTTGAAAATATCACGCTGGTCATAAAGACAGAACGCTTCATGAAGCAGCCAGTCGGCTCCCTGCACATAAGGAAGTAAAGCTTCGCGGTAAGGTTCGTCTCCGGGGAACGCAAGTAAAACACCGTTTTTCATCCGGATCCTGTAACCAAACTGTTTTTCTTTTGTGGAACCGATATCGAAAAATGTGAACTGATCACCCAGAATTTCTTCCTGAGAACCGTTTTCCACTACATGAAACAGAATGCGGGAATCAAAATGCTTTGTAAATTTCTTACCGATGGTCATACAGGAAAGCGTTTTGATGATTTCCACCAATTCATAATGGCAGTAAATATGCAGATTGCCTTCATATTTTGATTTGTTCATGCTGGTGGCGATCATACGGATCATCCAGACCATGCCGAGAATATGATCATTGTGTGCATGGCTGACAAAAATATGATGTATTTTTTCCAGAGGGATATTCTGTTTTTCCAGAGCGAGAAGAATACCATTGCCGCCGCCGGCATCAGTCAGAAAATATTCTTCATCATTTTGCATGGCAAAACAGGTATTGTAGCAATGTACAGCCTGGGCATTTCCTGTTCCGAGAACAATTAATTTTTGCATGTATGTTATCTCCTGATAATTTTTTGTATTATTATAATTTAAATCGCACCGGTATTCAAGCAAGAAATACCGGTGCGGGATGAAGAGTACTATATTAAAGTATGATTTGCGTTTAGTCCGGTTCTTCTGTGAGATTCAGGGATTCAACGATTTTATTAAATCCGGATAAATCATAGGTTGTACCTTCGTGATTCTGAATTCTCTTTAAAAGAACTTCTTCTTTCTGCTCTCTTGCAAGAGTGATGTCATAAACCTGCTGTGCGATTTCCTTTGGAACAACAACAACATCGTCATTATCGGCAAAAATAAGATCTCCTGGATTTACAGTAACGCCGCACATTACAACCGGGTGATTGATTTTTCCGGGAAAAGCTTTTGTAGTTCCAACTACATTGATTGCCTGGGAAAATACAGGGAAGTTGAGCTCTTTCATGAGCATGGTGTCTCTGACTGCACCGTCTGTGATCATGCCGACACATCCTTTAGCCTGTGCGGAAGCGCTCATCATGCCGCCCCACATACCGCCTGTACGTGTGTCTCCGGAATATGCGATCATAAGAACATCACCGGGTTTTAACATGTCAATTGCTTTATGGATGATTACATTGTCACCAGGTCTTGCTTCAACAGTCATTGCTGTACCGCAGATTCTGGAGCCTGGCCATACCGGATGAATCTTGCCGCCCATGGCACCGGTTCTGCCCATGCTTTCGTGAATGGAAGCACTTTCTTCAAATTTGGAAAATTTTTCAACTAATTCAGGAGATACCTTATCGTAATGCTTAATGATATCGAACATATTATTTTCCTCCTAGTATATTATAATTTATGTTTTGCTGCAGAAGCTTTACTGGCTTGAATATAGCACAAAAAAATACATATGAAAAATGAATTAATTTGCTTAATAAAATAAATATTGTTAATTATTCATGAGCGGTGTAAAATAAGACATGGATATCGAAAAAGATTGTTTGGGATTGAAAACGAGTTTCAGGTACAGAAGGGTGGTGCTATATGAATCAGGCAGATGTCGAAACATTTCTTATGCTGGTAAAGACCAGAAATATTACGAAAACTGCAGAGAGCCTTTTTGTTTCTCAGCCTACGGTCAGTCACCGGCTGAAGCTTCTGGAGGAGGAGCTGGGTGTATCTCTGCTGATACGAAAAAAAGGCTACAAAAAAGTGGAGCTGACACCAAAAGGAGAAGAGTTTATTCCCATTGCACAAAGGTGGCTTTCTCTAATGAAAGAAACCATGCTTCTGAAAAATAAGGGAGAGGAGATGTATTTGTCTGTTGCAAGTACGGATACTTTAAACAGCTGCATACTTAAAGATTTATACAGGTCCATTTTCCAGGATACACAGCTGAATCTGAAACTGAATATCTCCACACATTATTCCTACGAAATATATGAACTGCTGGAGAAGCATACCATTGATGTAGGATTTGTGTATCATCATCTTCACTATAAAAATATTATTTCTGAACCGGTGCTCCGGGAAAAGATGTATGTGGTACAGGAATGGAACAGTGCGATCAGGAAGAATCAGATTAATATTGAGGAGCTGGATCCGGAAAATGAGATTGCATTTCTGTGGGAAGCCAATTATCAGATCTGGCATGAGCAGATGGTTTCCAAGGGAAGGAGAAACAGCCTGGAGGTGGATATTTATTCCCTTTTTGCGGAATTCCTGAAGGATGAGGGGAAATGGGCGATTGCACCTGTAACAGTGGTAAACCGCCTTCAAAGTGAGCAGAAGGTTTTTGTAAGTGAAATTGCAAACAGAAAGAAACCACCGGAGAGAATTACATATATTGTCCGTCATAAGGATATGAACGAGGCGAAAATAAATGCGCTGAAGATTTTTGAAGAGCGCATCAATCAGTATTTCGTGGAAAGCGGCCTGGACCGGTATATGGACCGGTATAATACGATCATTTAATAATTTTTGTCAGCAGGAATCAGGACGAACCGTTGTAAACCTTTTTTTACAGGGCTTACAGCGGTTCTTTTGTATATAAAAGAAAACATAAATATAAAAAATATTAATTAAATATAAACAAATTATTTGTTTTTACTTTTTGAAACCATATGGTATATTTCTTTACAGGAAAACATGATTTATATCAGATGGATTTAACACGAGCCGAGAAATGTTTCAGAACCGGAGGTAAACAGTGAAATGGATGTAAAAATTTTAATGTCCGGAGATCAGGCAGTTTCTGTTCAGATGGGAGATGAAATCAGCCTGGAGGTGAACCGGAAAGTTCTTATGCTGCATGAGGAATTAAAGAAAAGACCTGTTAAAGGGATCAGCGAAATGGTTCCCACATATGCATCGCTGATGATTCATTATCGGCCGGATGTGATCAGTCTGGATAAACTGATTGATGAAATATATCAGCACATTGACAGTATGAAAGATATCGGAGCTTCCAGAAAGGTTATTCGTGAAGTGCCGATTCTGTACGGCGGTGAAACGGGCCCTGATCTGGAGCTGTGTGCGCAGCTGGAAAATACAACTGTGGAGGAAATCATACGTAAGCATTCTTCGCATGATTATTATGTGTACATGCTGGGATTTGCTCCGGGACATCCCTATTCGGCAAGATTTGAGGAACCATTTTCCTTTAAGCGCAGGGATACCGCAAGAGTAAGAATTCCGGAACGTTCTGTTGTTGTACAGCTTAATCTTTCAGATCTGATTCCCTTTGAACAGCCCTGTGGATGGAATATTATCGGTTCCACACCTGTGACGATCTGCGATTACAAAAAAGAAGATCCATTTCTCGTACATGCAGGAGAATGGGTGCGTTATATTCCTGTCAGCAAAAAAGAATACGATGCGATCCGGCGTGCGGATGAGGCAGGTACATATAAGGTCAAGGTTCATGTAGAAGAATAAGACTTTTGAGAATAACAGATTTAAGGTATGGAGGTCAGTTATGGGAATACTGGTAAGAGATGCCGGTCCGCTTACAACTGTGCAGGACGAAGGCAGATTTGGATATCAGCAGTTTGGTGTTACTCCGTCAGGACCGATGGATGCGAGAGCTTTTCATATAGCAAATATTCTTGTGGGAAATCCGCAGGGAGAAGGAACACTTGAGATTACGTTTAAAGGCCCTGAACTTGAATTTGATCAGGACAATGTTATTGCAATAACCGGAGGTGATATGCAGCCTTCTGTAAACGGGGAAAGAATTCCCATGTATGCCGCAGTGTCGGTTCGTGCAGGAGATGTATTAAGCTTTGGTTTTGCTTTCGGCGGCGGATGCCGTGGATATATTGCTTTTGCCGGTGGACTGGATATTCCCCTGGTTATGGGATCAAAATCAACACTGGTGTCAAAAAAGCTTGGAGGCTATGAGGGCAGAGCACTGCAAAAAGGGGACAGAATCGGATTTTCGGCACCGAAGGCCACACTTGCGGGAATGGAAAAGAGACACTGTCCTGTTCCGGCATACCCTACAGATGAGATTACTCTCCGTGTGGTACTTGGCCCGCAGGAAGATGCGTTTTCAGAAGAAGAGCAGAAAAAGTTTTTCTGGTTTGATTCTAAAGTGACAAATGAATTTGACAGACAGGGATGCAGACTGGAACGTGAAGTTCCGGTAAAACATCTGAAGGATGGAAATATTATCAGTGATGGAATCGCATTTGGTTCTATCCAGGTGCCTACTACCGGACAGCCGTTCATTATGATGACGGACAGACAGACCGTGGGAGGCTATACAAAAATTGGAACAGTCATTACAGTGGATCTCCCTAAAATTGCACAGGCAAAGCCGGGAATGAAGGTTCGCTTTATCCGTGTCAGTATGGAACTGGCGCATATGTTGTATATCAGGGAACTGGAAGAAATGAAACAGCTTGAGCAGTCCCTGAACAATTAATTCTGGTTACATCTGTATGAGCTTATGAGTTCTGCGGACGCGCGGGATGATTTTATACGGATGCAATATAAAACGGTACCGACAAAAAAAGAATTCTGTATATTTGTAAATCGACGGTGACACAAGGAGGAAAATAATATGTATTCAGTGGATCTGAACAGTGATATTGGTGAAAGCTTTGGTGCGTACAGGCTTGGTGATGATGATGAAATCTTAAAATATGTTACCGCAGCAAATGTGGCATGTGGATGGCATGCAGGTGATCCGATGGTGATGGAACGGGTTGTTAAACTGGCAGCAGAAAGAGGCGTAGTTGTAGGTGCACATCCCAGTTATCCGGATCTTCTGGGATTTGGCAGAAGAAAAATGTATCTGTCCTTTGAAGAGGCAAAGAATTATGTGAAATATCAGATCGGAGCACTTTCTGCATTTACCACAAGTTACGGAATCAAGATTCATCATGTTGCACCACACGGAGCAATGGGTAATATGTGCCAGAATGACAGGCAGCTTGCAAGAGCAATCAGTGAGGCATGCTATGAAATTGATCCGGAAATCATTATTTATTATTGTGCAGGCGCTGTTCTGGGTGAAGAGGCAGAAAAGGTCGGACTTCGCACAGCATGTGAAATTTTTGCTGACCGCGCATATGAGGACGATCTGTCTTTGAGAGGAAGAAAACTGGAAGGTTCCATGATCACAGATGAAGATGTGGCGATCAAACGCTGCATTCGAATGATCAAGGAAGGTAAAGTTACCGGATACAGTGGTAAAGAGCTGGATATTAAAGGAGATACTCTTTGTGTTCACGGAGATGGTCCGAAGGCCATTGCCTTTGTTAAGAAAATTACAGAAGCATTTAAACAGGAGAATATCGAAATAAAAGCTTTTCGATAATGTTCCAGAGTGTTTTTAGTCCTCAAATATAACATAGGAAAGGAAAGAACAAATGGGAAAAAATAATAAAAAACAGAGACCCATCGCGCAGAAAATGATTGCTGCACTGGTTGGTGGTATTGTTGTCGGCTTGATTTTTATGATGATTCGTCAGAACCTGTTAAATAATGGCGGAGAAGCTACCTGGAAAACAATCAACAATCTTCTGTTCCAGGATATTACAACAGCAGATGGTGTAAAGGCAATTGGTATTTTCTACATAATCGGTCAGTTATTTATGAAAGGCCTTCAGGCGGCAATCGTTCCGCTGGTACTTGTATCCTTAAGCCTTGCACTTTGCAGCATTTCCAACTCCACAAAGCTTGGAAGAATTGCAGGAAAAACATTAATCGGATTCTTTGCATTCTATGCAGTAGGTGCTGCAATCGCATGTACAGTTGCTTATATTGTTAAGTCCATGGGATTGTTTAACGTAACACTGGTAGCAGATGGTCTGGCTGAAGCGAACACAATTGATGCGTTCAATCCTCTTGCAGTTATTGTAAATGCAGTTCCAAATAATATTACTTCTGCATTCAGCACAAACAACAGTATCCTTGCAGTTGTATTTACTGCAGTTGTAATCGGTATCTGCATGAACGCCCTTGGTGAAAAAGCTGCTGCACTGAAAAAAGTATTTGAAAGTGCAAACGAAATTATTCAGATGTATCTGAACTTCCTGATCAACAAAATCGGACCGGTTGCTATTTTCTGCCTTGTATCCAGAACCTTTGCAATCTATGGCGCAGAATATCTGAAACCGGCAGCTGCTTATATTGTGGCTGCTATGGCTACACTGCTTCTTACCTGCTGTGTTCTGTACCCAATTGGTATTTTTGTTACAACAGGTCTGAACCCTGCAAAATTCCTGAAGAAGATGGCTAAGGTCGGAGTTTTTGGTTTCTCCGTAAACTCTTCTGCGGCAACTCTTCCTCTGAATACAAAGACCTGTCTGGAAGAGCTTGGATGTTCTCAGGAAATTACCAGCTTCGTACTTCCTACAGGTATGACAATTAACATGAACGGTACTACAATGATGCATATGTTTGCAGTAACCTTTATTGCAACGGCAGCAGGTATCAAAGTTACACCTGCAAACATGATCGTAATGGCACTTCTGTCTATCTGTGCCGCTGCAGGTACACCTGCTATTCCGATCGCCGGAACCACAATGATCTTTACCGTTCTGTCCGGTATGGGATGGACTACAGATATCTGTCTTCTTGGATATGCTCTGGTTGTTGCCATCAACAGACCGGTTGAGATGTCTCTGCTGCCTCTGAACGTTATCGGTGACGCTGCAGTTAACGTAATTGTTAATGCATCAGAAGGTCAGCTTGACAAAGACGTATACAATTCATAAAACAGCATATAGGAAATCTGATTTTCGGATAAGCCCGGAAACTGCAGTATAATACACCTTACAGAAGAAGGAATGCCGGAAATGGTATTCCTTCTTTTGCTGTTGTAGATGGGAGAAAGAGTGATGTACGAAAATAATATCATTACGGAATATGAGATACCGCAAAGCGGGGTTGATCCGGAGCAGGTTCTTCGGTTATGTCAGCCCTATATGGACAGTATATGTGAGAGGGTTCCGGAAGAAGGGTGGCTGAATTATACATTCCATTGGCTTCTGGCAGATTACTTTCCTGATAATTTCACAGTGGAAAGAATTCCGGGAGCGCAGAAGGCTGTGGATTATTTTACAGAAACACTTACCCGGCTGTTTATGCGGGAAGATTCTGTACTGCCCTTTGATCCCTGCCGGAACTTTGCTCTTCTGAAAAAAGAAGAGGAGAAATACTGCAGCATTCTTCATGAATACAGAAGATTTCTGGAATGTTTTGAACAAAAGAGGGTATATGCTTTTATGCGTCTTTCGCAGGTGTGCACGCCTTTTAACACTCTGGGTCATATTGCAGGGGTTCATCATGTATCCATGTATATGGCAAGACAGCTGGCACAGAAAGGTGTTCCCGTGGATCTGGGGCTGATGTCCGGTGCTGCCCTGATGCATGATATCGGAAAATACGGATGCCGTCCGGAAGAAGGAAGGAGAGTTCCTTATCTCCATTATTATTATACCTTTCAGTATTGCAGGAATAACCATCTGGAATCTATTGGAGATATTGCTTCCAATCATTCTGTGTGGGACCTGGAACTGGAAAACCTGTCTGCAGAGAGCTTGCTTTTGATCTATGCGGATTTCAGGGTAAAAAGTATTTACGATCAGAACAGAAAAGAACATA
Organism: Blautia sp.; assembly: GCA_034118545.1. GTDB lineage: Bacteria > Bacillota > Clostridia > Lachnospirales > Lachnospiraceae > Blautia_A. Next base: position 6,933 of record JAXFBD010000063.1, on the reverse strand, counting down.
TCCATTTCTGGAGTCTGGACGAGTCGTATGAGGTGATTCTGAGCAAGCTGGATAATGTGGATGAGGCAAAAAAGAAGCGGTACGCCAGAGTGTATGCGAAGCTTAAGGATTTTGAGGATTATATGATCTCTCTGGGCTGTTCTGTGGATCTTGTGTCAGAGGCGGGAGAACCGGCAGCGGAAAATTATGCTTCGCTTATGAATGCAGAAGAAATCGTGCGCCGTTTTAAAGCACTTGCCATACGCTCCAACCTGGCGATCATGAGCACCACATTACGGGAGGAGCAGTTTATCAGCCTGCTGGAAAATATACGGTCAGAGAGAGACTGGCGTCATGTCCGTGCCTATCTGACTGCCATAGAAGAATATTCTGCATATCTTCCTCAGAATCAGAAAGGCGTAATTCTGGAATTTCTCTTTGATATGCTGTCTCATAAAGATGGAGATATCAGGCGCCAGGCTGCTGGCATTGCCGGGATTCTGATTGCAGGCTATGAAATTAACTTTACCAAGGAAATTCCTGTGGGCTACAGGGCTCCTAAGGTTGGAGACAGCCTGGAAACTGTTTTTCAGAGTTTTCTGGAAAGGTTGTTATATCCGGAGGTTCATGCGGCAGAACGGGAGCGCCGATATGCAGGTTTTGCAATGAAAAATGTACTGCATACATTGCTAAAACGTCTGGATGAAGAAAAACGGGAGTGCATATTGGATGCTTATATCAGCCGATGTCACAGGAATTATGATTCCCTTACACTGTTTTTCCTGATGGACTGCAGTGCGGAAATTTTGTATGAACAATGTAAAGAAGAGCATGTTAATACTCTGGCGGAATTTGCCTGTGCGCTTATTTCGGGAGAAGGCGGAGAAGAAAGTCAGGTTGCGGCTCTCCGGTTTATTCTGATGTGGATGCGCCAGGGCTGGAAACCGACTGTAAACATATCGGATCTGATATACGATAGCATCCCGGATATAAAAAAGAGACCCTATAGTGTACAGTTCCTGGCAGCCAGAATCCGGGAGTTTTATGGTATTCCAAGTGAACAGGGCATGATTTATTATGATATGACGAATCTGTATATGGAAAATCAGCGTTCGGAGGTTCCATGGATTTATAAGTTTATCAACATGGAGATTTTAAGAAAACGCCAGGGAGTAGAGGACAGTTCGGAACAGCTGTATCAGTATGCTTCTCATTTACTTCATATGCTGCAGTTTTCCGGTCAGATCGTAAACCGCCTTCAGGCGGGGGATAATCTTCTGGCAATCGTTCCGTTTTTGTCTGAAACACAGTGTCATGAAATTGTTCTGGAACTGATCAGGGCCCTTGAAATCGAGGAATATGCAGTTTCGAAGTATGTGCCGCCCTGTCTGGGCCAGATGTTTGCTTTGCTGCAGCAGGAAGAGCAGGAATTTATTCTTTTGCAGCTTCGCAGGCTCTGCAGCGGGACACACAACAGGACGGTGATCGCTGCGCTGGAAACAGCAGGAAAAATTCTTCACAACTGTTCAGAAAATCTTTCCCTGCAGGAACGTTCTGAGGTGGAAGGTATTCTGTGTATCGGTATGGCGGATTATCGTGATGAGATTGCCCAGGAAGCATTTTATATCACAGGTTATGAGCTGTTTGGAGCTCATAATCTTTCCCTGGAGGAAAAGCAGAGGTATTTTTCCGGTCTTGCCAGAAAAATATTAACGCTTCTTAACTGGGAAAAGCTTGGCCTCTATGTATATTTTAACGGGGCAGCGCTTAACCGGATTTATCGTTTTATGAATGATTATATCGCCGCATATGGAACGCATCCTTTTATGGAAACCAGCCTGCCAACAGCATTTTTCCCGGGAACATTTGATCCTTTTTCCCTTGGACATAAGCAGATAGTGGAAAAGATCAGGAAAATGGGATTCAGGGTGTACCTGGCAATAGATGAATTTTCCTGGTCTAAAAAGCCGCAGCCGTTTGAAATACGAAGAAAGATCCTTTCTATGTCAACAGCGGATATGGAGGAGGTTTATCTGTTTCCTGAGGAAATTCCGGTGAACATAGCAAATCCGGAGGATATGAGGAAACTGTCAAAAGTATTTGCAGGGAAATCTGTGCATATGGTTGTGGGCAGCGACGTTGTAAAAAATGCATCTGCATACAGAAGTACCCCGGAGGAGGGATCAATCCATCATTTTCCGCATATTATCTTTTCCAGAAATGCTGAGGATGGAAGCCCGGAAATGGAACAGGAGCAGTCTGTCTGTCAAAACAGAATATCAGGAGAGAAGCTGTATACGAAGCTTCCGCCCCTGCTGGAGCATGTAAGCTCCACACGAATCAGGGAAAATATAAATGTGGGAAGAGATATTCTGGGCCTGGTGGATGAAAATGTCCAGAATTATATCTATAACCTGGGATTATATACGATGGAGCCGATTTATAAAAAGACTGCCAGATATATCCCTGTCGATGTAAGGATGGAGCAGTCTGCAAAGGATGGCTGGACAATGAATTTATTTAACCGGGAAAGGTTTTTTTCCAGTGCACAGTTTCATGATGTGGATCCCTCTGATTTAATGAGAGAGTGTGGAAGTATCGAAAAGGCGGAAGTGCTCAGAGAACTGATATCCGGAAGGACCGCGGTGATCACGCATATTGAGGGAGAGGTCAGTGCATTGGATGACGGAAGGCTGACTGTTTTAAATGAATTACTGGAATATTTACAGGAAAAAAGCTATTCCTTTGCTCTTTGCGTGGATAATGGGGAAAATCAGGAGGTTTTAAAGCTTCACGGGTTCCTTCCGGTTCAGGGGATTGAGAACATGTACTGGCTGGATTTACGTCATCCTCTTGTAATATTTTATGATACTCATTCTTCTGTTAAAGAATCCATGGCAGATACCGAAGAGGTGCGTCTTGTTCTGCGATACAGCCATATCCGTCTTCTGGAGGCGCTGACGAAATTATATCCGGGACGCCTGATTCTGTGCTTTGACTCCGGAATTATGAATTACCGGCTGATCCGCCTGATTACCAGCGAGAATCATGTTGAAATGCAGCAGAATCCGTCGGGAGAAAAGGGAAAAAAAATGTGTGTGCCTTTTGGAAAGATCCTGAAAGGTGTGAAAATTCCCAATACAGTTACAAAGGGACTGGATACGGAAAAAGTATATGAAAAAGATCTTTCTGATTTTACGATTTCCAATTTCCCCGGCTATGCATCACTTCCGGTTCAGATCAGAACGGTTCATTCCTTCAGAAGACCGGTGCTTCTGGTGGATGATCTGTATCACAGTGGTTACAGAATGAAAGAAATTTCCGGACATCTTCAGAGAGAAGGAATCAAAAATGCGGAGCTGATCGTGGGTGTAATATCAGGAAGGGGAAAAGACCTGGCACGTGTCAGCGGACAGAAGGTCAAAGCGGTTTATAATGTGCCGAATATGTCTTCCTGGCTGATCGAGTCGGATTTATATCCGTTTATCGGCGGCGACGGAGTGAAAAATCTGAAAAAGAAATCTGATGGAATCATGGCAATTCCATCCATAAATACCATATTGCCTTATGAGATACCTGCATTTCTGGAAAATGCGTCAATGGGAGCACTCTATGAGTTGTCACAGGTATGTATGGAAAATGCCCGGGATATATACAAAGTGCTGGAGAAAGAATATCGGCGACAGTATGGCAGACAGCTGACTCTGGAGCGTATTGGAGAGGTGGCTGCGGAACCAAGGTATCCGGACAGTATCGGGCTTGATAAGGACAGACTGCAGCAGGCTCCTTCACAGATTCTGGAGGAAGAACTGGAAAAGCTTCACAGGCTGTCACTTCTGGCGAAAAAGGATATGGGCGGTAATAACAGACAGTAAGGGGGATTTGATGTGAAAACGATTATGGAGCTGGGACTTACTCAGGAAAAAATAAACAAACTGACAGAAGGAAAGACAGAGCCGGTCTGGATGCACAAAGACAGAGAGGACAGGAAAAAAATTCATCTGGCAGGGCTTGGCGATGTGGGACGGAATGTGGCAATCGGTCTTACCCTTCTGGGAGAAGATCAGATAGAAAGCATCGGCCTGTACGATCTGGATGAGGCGCAGTGCAAAAGAATGGAAATGGAGCTGTCCCAGATTGCGGCACCGCCCGGAGGCAGACGCATTCCAGCAGTATCTGTTGTTTCGTGGGAAGATATTTTTAACTGTGATGTGTTTCTGTTTTGTGCCACAAAAAGCGTACCTGCACTGGACAGTGAGATAAAGGATGTGCGTATGGCGCAGTATGAAGCAAATCGAAAAATCGTTGCGCTCTATGCCCGTCAGGCTGCAATGACAGGATACAGGGGATTGTTTGTGGTAGTGTCTGATCCGGTTGACCTGCTGTGTATGGAAGCGCTCAGAGCATCCCGTGAAGAAAAGGGAGAGAATGCAAGAAGCCTGACACCGGATCAGATCCGTGGATGCGGGCTTGGTGTGATGAATGCCAGGGCGGCTTATTATGCGAAAAAGTACCTGGAGTTTTCATCCTATCTTCAGGAGGGACGGGCCTTTGGCCCTCATGGAAAGGATCTTGTCATTGCCAACAGTATAGATCCGGAGCACTATGATGATCAGTGTTCCAGAAAGCTGACAGAGCTGACAGTTGGTGCCAATATGGAAGTCCGTGCCCTGGGCTTTAAACCGTTTCTGGCACCGGCAATGTCTTCTGCAGTGCTGACAATTCTGTCCATGCTTCGCGGCGAATGGAATTACAGTGCGGCATATTTAAACGGACTTTATTTTGGAGCGTTAAACCGCCAGACCTGTGAGGGTGTGGTATGGGAAGCCTGTCCTTTACCGGATCCGTTATTTAAGAGACTGGAGGAAACCTTTGAGAGTCTGAGGAAAATTCTATGGAGCTGACATTAATCTGGCCGAAGCAGCAAAATGAACACAGATTGGAAGAGGTACTGACATTTGCACTGAAAAACGTTGCGATTAAACAGCTCATCCGTGAGCCTAAAGAGCTGCAGGCTGCTGTCCGTCAGGGGAAGCTCAGGAAGGAGAGGATTTTATTTGCGGTATTTTCGGGAGAAGCCGGGATCAATCTGAAGCTGTATGAAATGCTGGAGATTCTGCGGATGAATGATGGATGTCTGAAAGACAGCGTTGCAGGGATACTGGTAGATGGAGCGGGAGAGTATTATACAAAATCCACAGGACGGGAAGTGGCGCGAACGGCCAATAAAGCCGGCTGCTGGTTTATCGGGCGTCCTCTGACAGAAGGAACAGGAAGTCTGCAGAATTATAAAATCATTGCGGCAAACAAAGGCTGTACGCTTTATGAGGCATATCTGCGGACCGCAAGAGAGCTGGCAGAGCATGTCGCGGTTTTTGAAAAGCCGGTATATCACAAACCGAAGCTTTTGTGCGTGCATTCCTGTAACCCTTCCACTTCCAATACGTTCGCGTTGTGGAGGGAAGTGAAAGCAAAGCTTCCTGCAGAAATGGAAATACAGGAGATTTCTCTCAGAAACGGTACAGTTTCTGACTGTGCAGGCTGTTCTTATGATATGTGTATGTATTTCAGCAGAAACTCCGGATGTTTTTACGGAGGGCCTATTGTGGAGGAGGTATATCCGGCATTGAAGGAAAGCAGCGGCCTGATACTTCTCTGTCCCAATTATAATGATGCTCTGGGGGCAAATCTGACGGCATTTATCAATCGTCTTACTTCTTTGTTCCGTAAAAAGCCTTTTGAGGATAAATATCTGTTTGCTTTGATCGTATCCGGGTACAGTGGCGGAGATATTCTGGAGCGGCAGATTATCGGCAGCCTGAATATGAATAAGTCTTTTATTCTTCCGGGAAATTTTTCCATGTCAGAAACGGCAAACAATCCGGGCAGTATTATGGAGAGTCAGGATATCCACAAAAAAACAACTGATTTTGCCGCTCGTATTTCTTCCTGTATGGGCCTGGGACAAGCTTTTAAATAATAAAAATAGTAAATAATTTAAATAGAATTAATTCATTTTACTTTATGATTGGCAGAGCCTATAATAAAGGCAGAAACAAGCAAGAACAATATAAAAAACTGTGAATACTCAATAATGGAGAGGAGAATACAGAAATGTTTAATACATCTGAAAGAATGGAGGCACTTCCTTTTTCAGGAATCCGTGTGATGATGGAACGTGCAAACAAAATGCAGAAAGAAGGCCGGGATATCATCCATATGGAAATCGGACGTCCTGATTTTGATACACCGGAGGTAATTAAGAAAGCAGCATACGACAGCCTGGAAAAAGGACACGTTTTCTACACATCCAATTACGGAACACCTGAGCTTCGTGCAGCAATTGCAGAAAAACTGACAAAAGAAAACGGCGTGGAATATAAACCTGAAGAAATTCTAGTTACCATAGGTGTTGGTGAAGGAACTTACGCTTCCATGGCAGCATTTCTGAATCCGGGAGATGAGGTTCTGGTACCAAATCCGGTATGGTTAAATTATATTCATGTTCCGCATTTCTTTAAAGCAGTTCCGGTAACATATTCTCTGAAGGAAGAGAATAATTACCAGATCGATATGGATGAAATTGAAAGCAAGATTACAGATAAAACCAAAATGATGGTTATCAATACACCAGGAAATCCAACCGGTACTGTACAGAGCCGTGAAACACTGGAGAAACTGGCAGAAATCGCAAAGAAACATGACCTGATCGTAGTTGCAGATGAAATTTATGAGAAACTGGTATACGGCGGTGCAAAACACGTAAGTATCGCTTCCCTGCCTGGAATGAAAGAACGTACGATCACATTGAACGGATTTTCAAAATGCTATTCCATGACAGGATGGAGACTTGGTTTCTGTGCAGCTCCGGTAGAAATGATTCAGGGTCTGGTTCGTGTTCATCAGTACATTAACACCTGTGCAGCATCTTTTGTACAGGATGCAGGTGTAACA
>JAXFBD010000062.1:0-29140 GCA_034118545.1 Blautia sp. | reverse complement strand
GGTACATTGTAGGTGTCAGCCTGACGCCATACGTTCTCAGACTGCGGCTCAACGCCACCCTTTGCACAGAAGACGCCGACAGCGCCGTCCAGTACACGAAGAGAACGCTCAACCTCTACTGTAAAGTCAACATGTCCAGGTGTATCAATGATATTGATACGATGCTCAAGAGCACCTGGTTTAGCTTTGCAGTTTTCCTGCAGAGTCCAGTGACATGTGGTAGCAGCAGATGTGATTGTGATACCTCTTTCCTGTTCCTGCTCCATCCAGTCCATGGTAGCAGTTCCCTCATGAGTATCACCGATTTTATAGTTAACACCTGTATAATAAAGAATACGTTCTGTAAGGGTTGTTTTACCCGCATCGATATGAGCCATGATACCAATGTTTCTGGTTCTCTCAAGCGGATATTCTCTTCCTTGTTTTCCAGCCAATGGATTTTCCTCCTCGATTAGAAGCGATAGTGAGCAAATGCTTTATTTGCTTCAGCCATTTTGTGCATATCTTCTTTTCTCTTAACAGCTGCACCTGTGTTGTTCATTGCATCCAAAAGCTCATTTGCCAGTCTTTCTTCCATTGTCTTCTCGCCTCTTTTACGGGAGAACATGGTAAGCCAGCGAAGAGCTAATGCCTGACGTCTTTCTGCTCTTACCTCGATCGGAACCTGATAAGTAGCACCACCGATACGTCTTGCTTTTACTTCCAGAAGCGGCATGATGTTGTTCATAGCTTCTTCAAATACTTCGATAGCTGGTTTTCCAGCTTTTTCTTCTACTCTGGCAAAAGCACCGTATACAATTTTCTGGGCAACACCTTTCTTACCGTCTAACATAATGTTATTGATAAGCTTTGTTACCACTTTGTTATTGTACATCGGGTCTGCCAGAACGTCTCTTTTCTGGGTATGTCCTTTACGTGGCACGTTACTTCCCTCCTTAATCATTTTGATGGGTCTCATCCTAAAAAGGATTACACCGTGATTATCTCATCGGTACTCACACATTAAAACTATTGCATGTTCGCACTGGTAAGGTTCTATATTTAACCCGCAACCGACAGGGTATATGGAACACCGTACAAATCTCTATAGTCTTTTGCAGTAACACATTCAGATAAACTTATTTTTTAACTTTCGGTCTCTTAGCGCCGTATTTGGAACGGGCCTGTTTTCTGTTAGCAACACCTGCAGTATCCAATGTACCTCTGATGATGTGGTATCTGGTACCAGGTAAGTCCTTAACCCTTCCGCCACGGATCAGAACAACGCTATGCTCCTGAAGGTTATGACCCTCTCCTGGAATATAGCTTGTTACTTCAATTCCGTTGGAAAGACGAACTCTGGCAATCTTTCTAAGAGCAGAGTTAGGTTTCTTAGGGGTAGCTGTCTTAACAGCTGTACAAACACCACGCTTCTGTGGTGCAGACTGCTCAACTGCTTTCTTTCTTAAAGAGTTGAATGTCTTCTGAAGAGCCGGAGCTGTAGATTTCTTTACAGTTGTCTGGCGTCCTTTTCTTACTAACTGGTTGAATGTTGGCATTCCATTTCACCTCCCGATTTATTCTCCATATTGTTCATGGGGCCTTGCGGTTGCTATTTCACATTTGCATGTATGAAAGAACGTTTTTCTTTCACACGCCTGCTAATTATATATCTTTCCCAAAATACTGTCAAGGCATTTTGCAGGAAAAATCCACGTTTTTTTCAATGTTTTTACATTTAAATTATTTTTTTGTTATATTCTAATGATTGCTTTTTGCAATCTCCTTCATTATAATGAAATACGTAAATGCCTTTTTTGCAGACCGTCTTCCATTTTCCATGAAAGACCTTCCCGGGACATTTGATAACATATTAATATAAGAAAGGATTTTTTATGAAAAAGCAAACGAACATTATGGCTATCGTACTTTCTCTGAGCGGATTGATCCTGATCGCACTGCTTTTTTTCATTGGTGTAAACACTTTGCAAAGAATTTCTTCTTTGGAGAACCGGGTAAATGAAACAGAAGCTTTTGTCAGCGAAAAACACGACCATATCGTAGCAGCCGCAGAAGCTCTGACAACAAAAGTGGATCAGAAACAGACAGCAGTCGATCACGCGCAGCAAAAAGCAGCTGCAGTGCAGCAGGGCCCCACAAGGGAACGTGCTCCTGAAGCAGTGGATGAACAGCAGACAGATACTTCTTCAAGTTTTTCTGTTTTCAGTCAGAACTATGACAATACCGATACTTTTTCCGATTCATCAGAAAACACTTCTGCTTACGGCGGACATGTTGTGGGAATCGATCCGGGGCATCAGGGCTATGACGTTGATATGAGCGCACAGGAACCCAACGGTCCGGGCTCTTCTGAAATGAAGGCCAAAGCCACCACCGGTACCCAGGGAACCTATTCCGGACTTCCTGAATACCAGCTTAACCTGAATGTATCTCTTCTTTTAAAGGATATTCTGGAACTCCGCGGTTATCGGGTTGTGATGACACGCACAGATAACAGTACTGCCATCAGCAACAAGGAACGGGCTGAACTGGCTGCATCACAGGGTGCCGAAATTTATGTCCGTGTCCATGCAAACGGCGAGGATTCTCATACCGCATCCGGTGCACTTACCATGTCTCCTTCCCCGCAGAACCCTTATATCCCGCAGCTTTATGAAAGCTCCAACCGGCTTTCCCAGTGCATCCTTGATTCCTATTGTGCAGCTACAGGCTTTGCCAACCTGGGTATCCAGTATACTGACACCATGACCGGAATCAACTGGAGCTCCGTCCCTGTTACTATCATCGAAATGGGCTTCATGTCCAACGAATATGACGACCTGAAAATGAGCGACTCCGCTTTTCAGCAAACCATGGCACAGGGAATTGCCAATGGTATTGACGCTTATTTCGGACAATAAATCAGTAAAGGAGCAAATAAAAAATGAGTAATCCTAATCCACGCGGCCACAGACCAGTTTTTCTGTATGTAGTCATTACCGTACTGTCTCTGGCTCTTATCGGTCTGGGTGCCCTTTCTGTTGTATCCATGATGAAGCTTGGAGGCATTCAGAAAAAACTGACACAGATGCAGCAGTCCATTCAGGAAGCTGCTGATTCAGCAGACATTGCCACTCAGAAGGCTGAACAGTTTGAAAATCTGCAAAGCCAGTTAAACGAACTCACCGGCGGACAGACCCAGACACAGACACAGGCGCAGGCAAATACATCACAATCCACAGAAGAGCCTTCCACTGACCAGCAGACGGCACAGGCAGACACTTCCGAAGAAGGAACTCTTTCTCCTTCCAACGGATCCGCTTTCACCCAGGAAGACGACGACAGTCTGAACAACCTTTTGTCTCAGCTTCAGCCGCTGCTTCCCCAGAATAACGGAACCTGGTCCGTTTATGTCTGCAATCTCCTGAAAGGAACGGAAGGCACCATCAACAACATTCCCATGCAGGCAGCCAGCCTGATCAAGCTTTTCATTATGGGAACGGTATACGAAAACTACAGTGAAATCACCCAGGCAAACGGAACAGACAGTGTTGACCAGCAGCTCAATGCCATGATCACTGTCAGCGACAATGATGCCGCCAATACCCTTGTCACCTGGCTCGGGAACGGGGATTCCAGTGCAGGAATGGCACGTGTAAATGCATTCTGCCAGGCACATGGATACACCGCCACCTCCATGGGAAGACTTCTTCTCCAGAGCAATGAAAACGGTGATAACTACACATCTGTCAGAGATTGTGGCCAGTTTTTGAAAGAAATATACCAGCTTAACAATAATATGTCCACACAATCTACTCTGCAGGGTGCAGAAGCCATGTATTACCTTTTGAAATGCCAGACCAGAAGAAATAAAATCCCCTCCGGAATCCCGGAAGGTGTGGGTGTGGCAAACAAAACCGGCGAGCTTTCCAATGTGGAAAATGATGCCGCCATTATTTATAATACCGCTAAAGGCATTGATCTTATTATCTGCTTTATGTCCGAAAATCTTAACGACGTGGGGGCAGCCCAGAGCAGCATTGCCAACAACAGCCATATAATCTACGGTTATTATAATGAATAACTTTTTCATAATATAAAAGAGCAACCCTTCGGCAGGATGTAAACCGGAGGGTTGTTTTTTATTTATTCTGTTTCCTCGTAGGACTTTTCCCAGATTTCTGAAAATACTGCCAATGGACAATCTGTGAGGAGACACATCAGAATAAAGCTTTCATATGGATTTACGATGTATATTTCACTCATGCCGCATCGCAGCAGGATTTCCTGGATCTCCTTTAAAAACGCATGGTAACGGTTATAGGGATCTTCATCTGCCATCTCCTGAGATATGATAAAAAATTCTATGGTGATCAGGTCGAACCGCTCCACAGGAAATTTATGATTGAGAATGTTTGTGATTCTCTGTCGGCTGAAGCGCTTCTGGCTGAAATGCTTTGCCAGAATAGACGCTGACATTTTTTTCAGATTTCCCATGGCATTTATGGGTATTCCGCTGCAGATTACCTTTTCCATATCAGACGGGGTGATATTCTTTGCCTTCCAGACTTTATTGCGCCCCTGTTCTTCCTCATCTTTCTGATACATGGCGGCAATAATCTCCTGCGCTTTTGTATAAAGCCTTGAAAATTCCTGAAATGCAGGGCTGTTCTCTGACTTCGGATCATTGGTTCTTCCTTTAAGATAAGCCAGGTACTCCAGAAGCCTTTCCTCATTGTCAATGCAGATTCCTCCTCCGTATAAAACCTCGGAGCTCTTTTTTTCCAGCGGTTCCAGTTCTTTATACTTTTCCTTAAATTCCTCAGCTTTATAATAACCGAACTGATTGCTGTAGCAGTACCAGTAAATCACTTCATCAGGATTATGGAAATCAAAATCCTCTTCCCGAAGAACCTTGGTGAGAAAATCCGACACATCCTCCACGCTCATCCTGAGGCCGAATCCCAGAAGAAAAACGGTTTCTCTCTTCACAGATGCCTGGTTAAGCCAGTTATTTACCAGAGAAGGCAGCTTGGTCGATGTGGGATTCATGGATTTGGGAGTACAGGTTTCCTTAAAAGAATCCACCACAATATCCCGGTAAATTTCCTGAGTGACCTCTGCATAGGGCTCCTCAAGACCGGCACGCTCGTATATGTATCTCTTTAAGTGATCCCCGAAAGACACCAGTTCCATTTCTTTATAAAGATAATGAAAAATAACATCCGCATCTTCATCCTCAAAACTGTCCAGACTGACTACCTGGCGAAACTTTTGTGCAGCCTTTCTGGTAAACTCAAAATCTTTTACCGAGTCAAAAGCCACCGTCTGCTCAAAATCCAGATCCCGCATCAGATTCTTCATAATGTATCACCTTTCACTTTCTTAAACTTCTCCAGCCATCCGAGAAACCGGCTCTGCTTCTCCTTTATTCCCACTTCACAAAGTATGATCGTAATATTATCTTTGCCTCCTTTTTGCAGCGCCCGTTCCAGAATCAATTCCACCGTCCTGTCAACAGACTCCTCTCTTGCCATAAGATCTGCAATCTCTCCATCTGAAAGCATATCCGTAACTCCGTCTGAACAAAGAAGAAAACGCATCCCCGACTGATACTCCACAGGTTCCACTGAGGGCTCCAGCATCATGGATTCCTCATCGATTCCCAGATATTGAAGAAGCGGAGCTTTTCCAAACCTCCCCCGGCCAAGAACATGATCCGTGGAAATCTGTCTGAATCTTCCCTCTGTCACGCTGTAAATACGGCTGTCTCCCAGATTGCAGGCACAAAAAGAGCTTTCACCAAAAGCCAGCATTGCCAGTGTGGTACCCATGGAATAAATCCTGTTTTCCTCCCCATACCGGCATACTGCCTGATTCATGCTGCTGCAGGCTTCCCGGGCAAAACTTTCCGGTTCTTTCCGCAGTATTTTTTTCTTCTGTTTCCGAAAGCAGCCCAATTCTTCCGAAGCGACATAAGCCGCCATCTCCCCGCTGCTTTCACCGCCCATACCATCAAAAACAGCCAGCACCGGAAATTCACCGTTAACCACACTTCCGCACTGGATTCCGCCTGTTCCCTGATTTTCCCATGGCATATTGCGTCCACAACACCAAAAATTATCCTCATTATTTGCACGCACCTTCCCGGTGTGGCTTACATATGCATAATCAATCTGATAGGCCATCTATACAACCCCTTTATCTTTTAATCAAGCTGCTGCACAGAATTGCTCCAATAACGGTCTCCCCGTTCATTATACTCACTGTTGTCTGTTTCATTATCATGACATGCACCTCCACTGTCGATCCAGCGTATCAGATTGCCATCCTGATAATAATACAATTCTGCTTCTTTATCCAGCCAGATATAAGCAAAAAACATCTGCTCATTCCAATAATAATATTCCTCATAAACACCCTCTGCAGAAACTTCCGGATAGATCAGAGCCTTCATCAGCTGTCCTTCATCATTATAATATAGAAGCTTTTTTCCTTCTTCTCCTTCAACACGATAAGATTCCAGATTGTTCACGATCTCTGTTGCCCGTTCTTTGATGGTTTCCACCGATTCCATAAAGCTTGGTGCATCCTTGCTGATTTCCTTAGGCACATTGGCCTCCATAGCCTCGATCATTTCCATTGTCTGCCGACGCACCGTATCCTCCAGAAACTGCTTCAGATAAATCCCTGCAAAAAGTAGAATCAGTAAAAGTACCACACTTATAACGATTGCCTGTGGCGGGATCACTGGTTTTTTCCTTTTACGGCGGCGTTTCAGCGGCGCAGAATACCTTTTTTCCGGCATTTGCTGTTCTATCTGTTTTGTCTGAACAACGGCCGGCTTCTCCACTGATATCTTCTCCTCCGGAACCGGCTGTTTCCCGGAAGGTATTTCTGCCGTCTGCATGGATGTTTTTTTCTGCACCTCCAAATGCCTTCCTTCGTATAGATCCTGCAGCTCTTTTCGCATTTCCTCAGGTGTCTGATAGCGTTCCTGAGGCCAGTAAGCACATGCCTTCCGGATGATTTCTCCGAAAGCTTCTCCGGCCTGCGCAGGCTTGGGCACTGCTTCTCCGGACATCCTCCGGGCCAGTGCATTCTCTTTGTCTCTATATGTAATCAGCTGCTTCTCCAGATTCAGAAAAGGCAGTCTGTTATGATTCATCAGTTTAAAAAGCACAAGACCAAGGGAATAAATATCAGCCCTTCTGTCGTATGCCTCTCCCCGGTACATCTCCGGTGCCATATATGAAAAAGTACCTTTTTTTGACATACTGCTCATGGAACGTTCCAATTCTCTGGCAATTCCAAAATCTCCCAGCTTGAAATCACCAAATCGGGATACAAAAATATTCTCGGGCTTGATATCTCTGTGAATAATATTAAGCTGGCCACAATATTCCAGTGCCCTGCACAAATCGATTCCCAGCTTCAGAACTTCTCTCTCTGTAAGATTTTTACCGGTACAGTAGTCTGTAAAGCTTGTCAGATATTCCATACGGATGGATATTTCCCATCCAATCTCATCCAGATATTCAATAACCTTATAATCTTCAACGGAAACTATATGAGAATTTCCGCGGAAATATCCCATAGTACTTACTTCCTGAATACACTCTTCCACAAGATTCTCAAAATAATCTCTCGTGGCATTATCATCATTGGTTTCTGCACGTACGCTGTTTAATTCACTTTTGCTTCCGGGAATCGTAATCACTTTAATGGCAGAGTAAAAAGAACGTCCTTTTTCTGTACGCTGAGCTTTATATACCTTTCCAAAAGAACCTTCTCCGATCTTTTCAACGATTTTCCATTCCGGCCAGACAGATACCGGCAGTTCTCTATCCACAGCACTCCCTCCTTTCTGCTTTTTGAATGTTTCTCAGAATTATTATACTAAAATATTACCACAAATGATAGTAAACTCTGTATTTTCTTTTCTTCCAAATAACGTCAAAAAAGCTGCTGCAAAATTCAAACTGCGAAACTCCGCATTTGATCTTACAACAGCTTTCTCATAATCAGGAATTATTCTTCTGCAGGCTCTGTATCTTCCTCGTCAGATGATACGTCCTCCACATCTTCATCCTCAAATTCATCTTCTGCAAACATCAGATCTTCTTCTATTTCTTCGTAATTCTCTTCCTCTTCCTGTTTTTTCTCCGGCATTCCCGTATCCAGCTCAATTTCACTGTAACGTTTCATACCTGTTCCGGCAGGAATCAGCTTACCAATAATTACGTTTTCTTTAAGACCGATCAGCGGGTCAACCTTACCCTTGATAGCAGCCTCGGTAAGAACCTTTGTTGTCTCCTGGAAGGATGCTGCAGACAGGAAGGAATTTGTGGCAAGAGATGCCTTGGTAATACCAAGCATTACCTGTTTTCCTTCAGCCGGCTCTTTTCCTTCTTTTTCAAGAGCTTCGTTAACCTCTTCATAATCGAGAACGTCTACCAGTGTTCCCGGAAGGAACTCTGTATCGCCATTGTTCTCGATACGAATTTTCTTCAGCATCTGACGAACAATAACCTCGATATGCTTATCATTAATTTCTACACCCTGGAGACGGTATACACGCTGTACCTCGCGGATCATATAATCCTGTACGGCACGGACACCTTTAATTCTCAGAATGTCATGGGGATTCACACTACCCTCTGTCAGCTCATCACCAGCCTCAAGAGCCTGTCCGTCAAGTACTTTGATACGTGAGCCATACGGAATCAGATACGTTCTGGAATCACCGGTTTCCTGATCTGTAACAATGATCTCACGTTTCTTCTTCGTATCATTAATGACTGCAACACCTTTGATTTCAGTGATAATAGCAAGACCTTTCGGTTTTCTTGACTCGAAAAGCTCTTCTACACGAGGAAGACCCTGTGTGATATCTCCACCGGCAACACCACCTGTATGGAAGGTACGCATGGTAAGCTGTGTACCGGGCTCACCGATGGACTGAGCAGCAATAATACCAACAGATTCACCAACCTGAACTGCCTCGCCGGTTGCCATGTTTGCTCCATAGCATTTTGCACAGATTCCGACCTTGCATTTACAGGTAAGAATTGTACGAATCTTCACTTTATTGATTGCACCGCCGTCCTCATTATTAACGCCCTCTTTCATAATACGGGCTGCGCGGCGCGGTGTGATCATATGATTTGCCTTTACAAGAACTTCGCCGTCTTTATTCTTAATGGTCTCGCATGAGAATCTTCCGGTGATACGCTCCTGAAGGCTCTCAATCTCTTCTTTTCCATCCATGAATTCTTTTACATACATGCCGGAGATCTCATCTCTGTTCTCACAGCAGTCTGTTTCACGGACGATCAGATCCTGAGAAACATCAACAAGACGTCTTGTCAGGTAACCGGAGTCAGCTGTACGCAGCGCTGTATCGGACAGACCTTTACGTGCACCGTGCGCGGACATGAAGTATTCCAGTACGTCCAGACCTTCACGGAAATTGGACTTGATAGGAAGCTCAATAGTATGACCTGTCGTATCTGCCATCAGACCTCGCATTCCGGCAAGCTGTTTGATCTGCTTGTCAGAGCCACGGGCACCGGAGTCAGCCATCATGAAGATGTTGTTATACTTGTCAAGTCCGTCCAGCAGAGCTCTTGTAAGCTCATCATCCGTCTTCTTCCAGGTATCCACAACCTCTTTATAACGCTCCTCCTCAGTGATAAGACCACGCTTGTAGTTCTTGGTGATACGGTCTACTGTATCCTGTGCATCCTGAATCATCTGCGGCTTCTGCGGCGGCACGGTCATATCGGAAATGGATACGGTCATTGCCGCACGGGTGGAATATTTGTAACCCATTGCTTTAATGGAGTCCAGTACCTCTGCTGTCTTGGTTGCTCCGTGGGTATTAATTACTTTTTCAAGGATCTGTTTCAACTGTTTCTTACCAACCAGGAAATCAACCTCCAGCAGAAGGGCATTTTCCGGATTGCTTCTGTCTACAAAGCCCAGATCCTGCGGCAAAATCTCGTTAAACAGGAATCGTCCCAATGTGGAATGCACATTTCCTGTGATCGCAGTTCCGTCTGCCAGTTTCTTTGTGCAGCGCACAATGATCTTTGACTGCAGTGTAATCGCTTTATTCTCATATGCAAGAATTGCCTCGTTTACACTCTTGAAGAACTTGCCTTCACCCTTATTACCCGGTCTTTCCTGAGTCAGATAATAAATACCAAGGACCATATCCTGTGAAGGAACGGCTACAGGACCACCATCGGAAGGCTTCAGCAGGTTGTTAGGTGAAAGAAGCAGGAAACGGCATTCAGCCTGTGCTTCTACAGAAAGCGGAAGATGAACCGCCATCTGGTCACCGTCGAAATCTGCGTTGAACGCGGTACATACAAGCGGATGAAGCTTAATCGCCTTACCCTCTACAAGGATAGGCTCAAATGCCTGGATACCCAGACGATGCAGTGTAGGTGCACGGTTGAGCATAACCGGATGTTCTTTGATAACCTCTTCCAGAACATCCCATACTTCCGGCTGAAGCTTCTCAACCATTTTCTTTGCATTTTTAATGTTATGGGAAGTTCCGTTTGCAACCAGCTCTTTCATAACGAACGGTTTAAACAGCTCAATAGCCATTTCTTTCGGAAGACCGCACTGATATATCTTCAGTTCCGGACCAACAACGATAACGGAACGTCCTGAGTAGTCAACACGCTTTCCAAGAAGGTTCTGACGGAAACGTCCTGATTTACCTTTCAGCATATCGGAAAGGGATTTCAGTGCTCTGTTTCCAGGGCCTGTTACCGGGCGTCCGCGGCGTCCGTTATCGATCAACGCATCCACAGCCTCCTGCAGCATACGTTTTTCGTTACGAACGATAATATCCGGCGCTCCCAGCTCCAGCAGTCTTTTCAGACGGTTATTACGGTTAATGATTCTTCTGTATAAATCATTCAGGTCAGAAGTAGCAAAACGTCCACCGTCCAGCTGTACCATAGGACGTAAATCCGGAGGGATTACCGGAATTACGGTCGTAATCATCCATTCGGGACGGTTTCCGGACTCACGGAAGGATTCCACAACCTCAAGACGTTTGATGATTCTCGCACGTTTCTGGCCGGTAGCGTCCTTCAGCTCCGCCTTTAACTCCTGGGCATCCTTTTCCAGGTCAATGGCCTCCAGAAGCTCCTTGATGGACTCTGCACCCATGCCTACACGGAAATTATTTCCATAGGATTCTCTTGCATCCTGATATTCTCTCTCTGTCAGTACCTGTTTGTACTGAAGTCCGGAATCTGCAGGATCAAGAACAATATAATTTGCAAAATACAGAACCTTCTCCAGTGTTCTCGGAGACAGGTCAAGAATCAATCCCATACGGGACGGAATTCCTTTAAAATACCAGATATGGGAAACAGGAGCTGCAAGCTCAATATGTCCCATACGCTCCCTGCGGACAGAGGCCTTTGTTACCTCAACACCGCATCGGTCGCAGACGACACCTTTATAGCGAATCTTTTTGTACTTTCCACAGTGGCACTCCCAGTCCTTGCTCGGTCCGAAAATCCTTTCACAGAAAAGACCGTCTTTTTCCGGCTTCAGGGTACGGTAGTTGATGGTCTCAGGTTTTAAAACCTCGCCTCTTGACCACTCTCTGATTTTCTCAGGGGACGCCAGTCCGATTTTGATGGCATCGAAAGTCATTGGCTGATATGTTTCATTGGTATTGGTTGTTTCTGCCATGTATTCTTTCCCCTTTCTATTCTTCATCAAGAGTTTCGTCAAACTCTAAAAAGTCGTCTTCCTCATCTTCTTCCTCGTCCACATCAACAAGCTCTTCTCCTTCAAACTCCTGCTTTGTATAGCCATGTCTGCCGAAGGATTCCTCGTCTCTGCGTCCTCTGGAATCTCCCTCAATTACAGAGCGGAGATCGGTCTCGCCGTAATCGACGCTTTCCATAATTTCCACTTCTGTCTGATCCTCTCTCAGAACCTTAACATCCAGACCAAGGGACTGAAGTTCTTTTAAGAGAACCTTGAAGGATTCCGGAATACCCGGTTCAGGAATATTATCACCCTTGATGATTGCTTCGTATGTCTTCACACGTCCTACAACATCATCGGATTTAACAGTGAGGATCTCCTGTAAGGTATAGGATGCACCGTATGCCTCCAGAGCCCAAACCTCCATCTCACCGAAACGCTGTCCGCCGAACTGTGCTTTACCGCCCAGAGGCTGCTGCGTTACAAGGGAGTATGGACCGGTAGAACGCGCATGAATCTTATCGTCAACCAGATGATGCAGCTTCAGATAATGCATGTGTCCGATTGTTACAGGGCTGTCAAAATATTCACCTGTACGACCGTCACGAAGTCTTACCTTACCGTCTCTGGAAATGGGAACACCCTTCCACAGTGCTCTGTGGTCCTTGTTCTCATCCAGGTACTGCATAACATCAGGTGCCAGTATATCTTTATATTTCTCACGGAACTCTTCAAAATCCTCAATATTTACATAGTCATTTGCAAGTTCCAGTGTATCCTGAATATCATTTTCATTTGCGCCGTCAAAAACAGGCGTAGCAATATTAAAGCCCAGTGCCTTCGCGGCAAGACTCAGATGAATCTCCAGGACCTGACCGATATTCATACGGGAAGGTACACCCAGAGGATTCAGTACGATGTCAAGAGGACGTCCATTGGGAAGGAACGGCATATCCTCAACCGGAAGTACACGGGAAACAACACCCTTGTTACCATGACGGCCGGCCATCTTGTCACCTACAGAAATTTTTCTCTTCTGTGCAATATAAATACGAACTGCCTGATTTACACCAGGAGAAAGCTCATCGCCATTCTCTCTTGTAAATACCTTTGCATCTACGACAATGCCGTATTCTCCATGAGGAACCTTCAGAGATGTATCACGTACCTCACGGGCCTTCTCACCAAAGATAGCACGAAGGAGACGCTCCTCTGCTGTCAGCTCAGTTTCTCCCTTTGGAGTAACCTTACCGACAAGAATATCTCCGGCACGAACCTCTGCACCGATTCGGATGATTCCACGCTCGTCCAGATCTTTCAGCGCATCATCGCCTACACCGGGAACATCTCTTGTGATTTCTTCCGGTCCCAGCTTGGTATCACGTGATTCTGCTTCGTATTCTTCAATATGAACAGATGTATATACATCGTTCTGTACTAATTTTTCACTTAAGAGGACAGCATCCTCGTAGTTATATCCTTCCCATGTCATGAAACCGATCAGCGGGTTTTTACCCAGTGCCAGTTCACCATTGGAAGTAGAAGGACCATCTGCAATTACATCGCCGGCCTCTACATGTTCACCCTGGAACACGATCGGTCTCTGGTTATAGCAGTTGCTCTGGTTACTTCTCAGGAATTTTGTCAAATGGTAATCATCCTTGGTACCATCATCGTTTTTGATGCTGATATCTGTGGATGTGGAACGGGTTACTGTTCCGGATTTTCTTGCAACCACGCACACACCGGAGTCAACAGCTGTCTTTGTCTCCATGCCGGTTCCCACAACAGGGGCCTCTGTGGTCAGAAGCGGCACTGCCTGACGCTGCATGTTGGATCCCATCAGAGCACGGTTGGCATCATCATTCTGAAGGAATGGAATCAGCGCTGTAGCCACAGAAAATACCATCTTAGGAGAAACGTCCATATAATCGAACATTCTTCTTTCGTATTCCTGGGTCTCTTCACGGAAACGACCGGATACATTCTTTCTGATGAAATACCCGTTCTCATCCAACGGCTCATTAGCCTGTGCTACATGGTAATTATCCTCTTCATCTGCAGTCATATATACAACCTCGTCTGTGACACGCGGATTCTGAGGATCGGATTTATCAATTACACGGTATGGAGCCTCCACGAAGCCATACTGATTGATTCTTGCATAAGATGCAAGGGAGTTGATCAGACCAATGTTAGGACCTTCAGGTGTCTCAATAGGGCACATTCTTCCGTAATGAGAGTAGTGGACATCTCGTACCTCGAATCCGGCTCTGTCTCGTGACAGACCGCCAGGTCCCAATGCAGAAAGACGTCTCTTATGAGTCAGCTCACCAAGAGGGTTGTTCTGATCCATAAACTGGGACAGCTGGGAAGAACCAAAGAATTCTTTTACCGCTGCTGTTACAGGTTTAATGTTGATCAGCGACTGGGGAGAAATACTCTCAGAATCCTGTGTGGTCATTCTCTCACGAACCACACGTTCCAGTCTGGAAAGACCGATACGGTACTGATTCTGAAGCAGTTCACCAACGGCACGGATACGACGGTTGCCCAGATGGTCAATATCGTCGTCATTTCCGATTCCGTATTCCAGATGCATATTATAATTAATAGAAGCAAAAATATCTTCTCTTGTAATGTGTTTCGGAATCAGATCATGGATATCTCTGGTAATCGCTGCGATTCTGTCTTCCAGAGTATCATTTTCTTCCAGAATCTTTTCAAGAACAGGATAGTAAACAAGCTCTGTAACACCCAGTTCCTTAGGATTCTCGATCTCCGGCAGGAACGCACGGATATCCACCATCATATTGGAAAGAACCTTGATCTTACGTTCTTCTCCTTCAATCCATACGTGGGGAACAGCTGCATTCTGGATTCTGTCTGCCAGCTCTTTTGTAACAGCAGTACCTTCTTCTGCGATAATCTCCCCTGTAGAAGCATCCACCACATCTTCGGCCAGCTTATGACCTACGATACGTTTGTTAAAATGAAGCTTCTTATTAAATTTATAACGTCCAACCTTTGCAAGGTCATATCTTCTCGGATCGAAGAACATGGCCATGATAAGGCTTTCGGCACTTTCGACAGCCAGCGGCTCACCCGGACGAATTTTCTTATATAATTCCAGAAGACCTTCCTGATAATTTGTGGAAGTATCTTTGGAAAAGCTTGCCAGAATCTTCGGCTCTTCACCGAATAATTCTACGATCTCCGCATTGCTGCCAACACCAAGGGCACGAATGAGCACAGTAATGGGGACTTTTCTCGTCCTGTCAACTCTTACGTAAAATACGTCATTGGAATCTGTTTCATATTCCAGCCATGCACCCCTGTTGGGGATTACTGTACTTGAAAACAGTCTCTTACCAACTTTATCATGGGCGATAGCATAATAAATCCCAGGGGAACGTACTAACTGGCTTACAATAACACGCTCCGCACCATTAATAACAAACGTACCGGTAGCAGTCATTAACGGCAGATCACCCATAAAAATCTCATGTTCATTTATTTCTTCAGTTTCTTTATTAATCAGACGCACTCTAACCTTCAAAGGTGCAGCATAAGTCACATCTCGCTCTTTACACTGTTCGATAGAATATTTTGCATCCTTTTCGTCAAATGTAAAGTCGATAAATTCCAGACTGAGCTTACCGCCATAGTCTGCGATTGGAGAAATGTCGTCGAATACTTCCTTCAATCCTTCGTCAAGAAACCACTGGTAGGAATCTTTCTGGACTTCAATCAAATTGGGCATTTCCAGAACTTCTTTTTGTCTCTGGTAGCTCATGCGCATGCTTTTTCCAGTTTTTACAGAACGAATTCTGTTTTTTTCCATTGACGTTTCACCCCTGTTTTTCTAAATATTTATTACTACATGTTTCACTTTCTTGTCACGGCAAGTAGGCACTACTTGCCATAATATAACATTCTTCAATATAGCACAACCATTTTGGGATGTCAACAGTTTTTTAAGGAGTTTTTTTAAGATTTTTAAATATTTTTAAAGATTTTTTGTCAGATGTGAGTTCAGTGAAAAAAACGGGAATGCATTACACATTCCCGTTTCAGATTTCTCTTTATTACAGAACTGTAATTATTTAAGAGTAACTTTAGCGCCTTCTGCTTCAAGTTTAGCTTTGATGTCTTCAGCTTCTGCTTTGGAAGCAGCTTCCTTAACAACCTTCGGAGCACCGTCAACTACAGCTTTAGCTTCTTTCAGACCTAAGCCGGTAACTTCACGAACAACTTTGATAACTTTAACTTTGTTAGCACCAACTTCTGTCAGCTCTACGTCAAACTCGTCTTTCTCTTCTGCTGCTTCTGCAGGGCCAGCTGCTGCTACAACAACACCTGCTGCTGCGGATACACCAAACTCTTCTTCGCAAGCTTTTACTAATTCATTTAACTCTAATACGGATAATTCTTTAATTGCCGCAATAAATTCTTCTGTTGTTAATTTTGCCATTTTAATTCCCTCCATTTATAATTTTTATTTTCTTTTACGTTTTTACGTTTAATGATCATCCTCAGATGATAAAAACATTATTCTGCTGCCGGAGCTTCTTCAGCCGGAGCACCTTCACCCTGTGCCTCTGCGATCTGATTAAGCACACGAGCAAAGTTTGCGATCGGAGACTGCATACTTCCAAAAAGTCTTCCAAGAAGTACTTCTCTGGATGGGATCTCGGAAAGAGCTTTAACGCCGTCCTGATCGTTGTATTTTCCTTCAACAACAGCTGCAACCAGTTCTAATTTCGGGAACTGTTTTGCATACTTTGCAAGGATTCTTGCAGGAGCTGTTGCATCTGTAGCAGAGATTGCAAGTGCGTTTGTTCCGTCCAGATGTGCACTCAGGCTCTCACATGGAGTTCCTTCAAATGCACGGCGCATCATAGTGTTTTTGTATACCTTATAGATAACGCCTGACTCTCTTAATTCCTTACGCATAACAGTATCCTGCTCAACTGTAAGGCCGCTGTAGTTTACAAGTACAATACCCTGTGCATCTTTAATATTGCCTGCAATTTCTTCTACGATTGGTTGTTTCAGTTCTACTTTTGCCATGAAATGGTACACCTCCTTATAGATTTTGATATACCGCCGTCGCAATGAGTAAGATAAAAAAGGTCTTACTGCATGACAGTAAGACCTGGTGTAATCTTCTTTAAGAATACTTAGTCCTCGGTAGGCGTTTTCATCCTTATGCCTTACGGCACCTACTGTCTTCGGCAGCGTTCTCTGCAAGATTATCACAAAAAAATATATATGTCAAGTATTTTTGAATAAAATTTTCAGCTCATATCCTGTTCTGAATTTTTACTTTCTCAGCCACTTTTTCATTTCAGACATACTGGTAAACATTTTAGTATTTTCACTCTGCTTTCCAATGGAACTGTTCGCAAGATTGTTTCCGTAAATATCACAACTTACAAATCTCACGCTATCCCAGGTCCCCTTCATTGACCAGATTCCATCTGAATCTTTATACATACTGAATTTGTTCATCACGCTGCCAGTCATACCATCTTCCACTATCTTTCCATTATAGGCAAGATATGCAGATAATGTGGCGCTCGTTACCCCCGTTCCTTTGAAAGCCATTGTACAATACCAATAATTTCCCGATTTATGCACATATGCGCCGCATTTTTCAATAACTGCACCATCATTCAGAACAATGCGCAAGCCGTTTTCATTAATCAATTTGTTTGTTCCTCTATGCCGCGTTGTATTATATTGAAAATACATGGAATACAAAGGATGTTTCGCCTTCTTAACTGTAATCACACATTTTTTCGACACTCCCGCTACAGAAGCTGTGATCGTGGCTTTCCCCACTTTCTTTCCGGTTACTACACCTTTGCTGTTTACTGACGCTATAGAACTGTCGCTGCTTTTCCATGTAACTTTTTTGCCGGTTCCTTTCACAATTGCTTTCAGAGCCAGTTTTTCTTTAACATAGATCGTTGCTTTATATTTATTCAATTTCAGGCTTACTTTATTTTTTACCGTTACTTTACAGCTTACAGATTTGCCTCCTATGCTTGCCGTAACAGTTGCCGTTCCCTTTTTCTTGCCGGTAACAAGCCCTTTACTGTTCACTGATGCCACAGAACTGTCACTGCTTTTCCATTGGGCCGTTTTGCGGACACCATTGACTGTCGCGTAAAGCTGATATGTATCTCCCACATAAATGGTTATAGATTTCTTATTCAACGCCAGCGTTGTAATGCGATCCGCAATATTGTCAAACACAGGATCCAGATCATCAGGATCGTCTATTACATAATATCTGTCCTTCGATGCCAGATCTTTCATCAGACGTTTACCAAACTTCAGATCATTTCCGGTTGAACTGTGAAAAAATCCCAACGCATAAATAAAATAGTTCTTTTTCTTTAGCTTAGACGCCGTATTATAAGCCGCATTGGCATAGCTGTACCATTTATGAGAACTGGCACTGTATCGTCCTGAATAAGTTCTTGTTCCCACAGTAGGAAGACCATCAGAGCAAAGCACAATATTTTTCATTACTCTGCTCCCGCTCATCGATATACTGTTCAGAAGATTGCCCGCCCTTATCAGCGCCGTATTCATATTCGTATTTCCGCCGCAGGAAATCTGATTGATGCATCTTGCCAACGTCGCATAATTATCCGTAAAACCGCATATTGTCGGTGAAGAACTGTTTAATGCCACGATTGCCACATAATTATTTCCGCTTGTAGAAAGCACTTTTGTACAGAATCTCTTTGCCGCCTGTTTCTGACTGGTGTCCGGTTTCCCACGCATACTACCGGATGCATCCAATATCAGCACATTATAACGATAAGTCGAACTGTTACTTCTTTTCAGTACAGAAACAAGACATTCCACCGTACTTCCGTTTACCATACCGGTAATCACCGCAGAACCCGCTGCTTTTCCGGTTACAAGTCCTGAGCTGCTAACCGTTGCCACTGAAGTATCTGAACTCCCCCATGAAGCACTCTTTTTTACGCCGTTCACTGTTACACTAAGCTGAAAAGTACCGCCTGACACAAGCGTTACGCTGTCTCTATTGATTTGTACTCCGCCGGCAGCCGATACAGGTGTAAAACAACTGAAAATAAGTACAAATACTATCAGCAGTGACATGATTCTTTTCTTCATCGTTCTCCCTCCCTCAGATAAAAATTATATATGATTAGAATATCACAATTTTTTTACTCAATATAAAATAAATTGTTGTATTTTCTTTAACTTTTGAACATATCGGGAGTAGCGTATTATTATATCTGTTTTCTTACGATCAGATATTCATCTCCCATTCGAAAATAGGGACACTGTTTAAAATTCCCGGTAATAAACTGAAACATTTCATCTTCGTCCAGATTTACCTCACAGGTGTAACAATCATAATCTTCATCATAGGAATAATTGACACAATACTCACAATTTGAACAAGTCATATTCTTTTTCCTCCAAAATATTTCTGTACCGGAAATACTTTTCCTGCTATAATGCTTTATATGAAAACACAATCTCAGAAAAATAATCCCTACAACCAAATAAGATTTATTAAAAAAATCACTCTGACAGGTGCTTTGGTATTGCTGGCATCAGCTCTTTTTCTGCTGCCCGGATGTTCCCTGCCGCAAAAATCACAAAATCAGGAACCCCTTTCTGTCACCGCCTTTAAGCTGAATACTGTCATCACCATCACCCTGTATGATTCCCGTGATCAGAAGCTTCTTGACAAGTGCCTGGAAATGTGTGGCCAATACGAAAAAATATTCAGCCGGACCAGCCCGGACAGTGAGCTGTATCAACTGAACCACCGGGAGCTTTCTCCAAAGGAAGGTACCACCGATACTTATGTATTGTCTGAACCTCTTTCAGAACTGATTTCTCTGGGACTTCATTACAGCCAGGAATCAGACGGTGCTTTTGACATTGCCATTGCCCCGCTTACCTCCCTGTGGGATTTCACAGCCGAAGATCCGGAAGTTCCGGATCCTGACGATATCAGCCAGGCTGTTTCCCAATGTTCTTATAAAAATATCTCACTTAAGGGACG
Organism: Blautia sp.; assembly: GCA_034118545.1. GTDB lineage: Bacteria > Bacillota > Clostridia > Lachnospirales > Lachnospiraceae > Blautia_A. Next base: position 9,345 of record JAXFBD010000062.1, on the reverse strand, counting down.
GGAAATCACTTTTACAGACCGTACCACTGCTCTGGATCTCGGAGCCGCGGCCAAAGGCTACATCGCTGACCATCTGAAAGAATATCTTGTTTCAGAGAATGTTCATAGCGCAACCATCGATCTCGGCGGAAATGTGCTTTGCATCGGCAATAAGCCTGACGGTTCACCTTTCCACATAGGTATCCAAAAGCCCTTTGCAGACCGCAGCGAAACCATTGCCGTAATGGATATCGAAGATAAATCCGTGGTATCTTCCGGAATTTACGAGCGCTGTTTTGAAAAAGACGGTGTATTTTACCATCACCTGCTGGATCCGCGTACCGGCTATCCTTTTGATAACGATCTGATCTCTGTCACCATCATCTGTGACAGCTCAGCCAACGGAGATGCACTGAGCACCACCTGCTTTGCCCTCGGTTATGAAAAAGGCATCGCTTACGCACAGTCTCTCGAGAATGTTCAGGCAGTTTTTATTACCGCCGATTATCAGATACATTACACCGAAGGCTTCCGTGAAGCAATCCCTGTAACAGAGACACAGTAATCCCGGGTCATCCCCATATCCCGCTTCCGGACTCCTCCAGATGCTCCAGTATATAATTGTAAATCTTAATGGACACGTCTGCAGGATAATGGGTTCCGTCCAGCGTAGAAAAACCATCCTCCATCAGATAGGTATATATGTCAATATAAGTTACATTTACCAGATTCGCCTGCATGGCTGCATTGAAGCTTTCTATTTCTTTATTAGTAACATATGGATCGGACTGAACCGGCCCCACAGAAACAAAATAGGTTTTCGCTCCAAGAGCTGCCCACTGGGCAGCTTTTTCATTAATATAATTTATATAGTTATTCACCTGAAACGGATCATTCACTCCCATCAGAATAATCACCGCCGTATTATTCTCAATTTCGTCTTCAATCTGGGGAACGCCGGTGGTTGTCATCCATGTATAACCCATAGAGGAAAGACAGGACCATATGCTGTCATCCTGTACCGCATCCCGGATTCCTTCTGTTCTGGAATCTCCTATAAAAATCAGCTTATCATGAGATACCGCATCCGGATGATCCGGCTTGGTAAGTGTTCCCTGATCTGCCGCTTCCGGTGAAGGCGCAGGTGTTTCCGAAGGTACTGGTATTGCCGAAGGCACAGGTGTGACTGATGGTACCGGCGTTTCCGAAGGTGCTGGTGTGGCCGATGGTACCGGTGTCGCCACCGTTGCCACCCTTTCCTCCTGCCTTTGAGGCATGGGCCCGATCATATCCGCCTCCCCGGTTTTTCCATAAATAAGTACATTGTTCAACAGGATTATGAATACCAGAATTATCGAATATTTTTTCCGGATTTTCATACTGCAAGGCCCCCTTTGTGTCAGCCTTCCGGCAGCATATCCGGCCAGGAAAGTATTTCATCAGAAATAATCTGTTCATAATCCCCATCAATATCGCGGCTTCGTCCTGCCTCAAATACATTGGTCTCCGCACCCCATCCGTTGTCTTCAAATTCCCACACATGAAAGCGCAGCCCGCGAAACATAAAATCGATGCTTCCGCACCCGTCCTCTTCCACATATGTATATTTAATCTGCTTTTCATTCAAAGCAGCCTGAACTTTTTCCAGACGCATACTCTGCCTCCTTATTTTCATTATTATATCCATACTATGTCACAAATCACAGACAAAGTCAAATCTGCCTGAACCTGGGGAGGGAACACCCCCTGTTAAGAAAGCATCCTTACTCTGCAATTTACTGGTATTTCCCCAAAACCTGTGATACAATACAAACATAATAATAAAATATGAAAAGGAAAAATACATATGAAATTCAAACTGACTCCCCTGGAAAAACACTGGATTTTGTACGATGTGGGCAATTCCGCATTTATCATGCTGGTAACCACGATTATGCCGATTTATTTTAATTATCTGGCCGGAAATGCCGGTTTATCTTCGGTAGATTATCTTGCCTATTGGGGTTATGCCGCTTCTGTGGCAACACTGGCAATCGTATTACTCGGTCCTGTATTTGGCACTCTTGCCGATACAAAAGGATTTAAAAAACCGGTTTTTTCTGTGTTCCTTATAATCGGCGCTCTTGGCTGTATCTCCCTGGGACTTGCAAAGCAATGGCTGATTTTCCTGATCATTTTTATCATTGCAAAAATAGGCTATTCAGGAAGTCTTATTTTCTATGACTCCATGCTGTCCGATATCACCTCTGAAGAACGAATGGATCATGTATCATCCCAGGGATACGCGTGGGGATATATTGGAAGCTGTATTCCTTTTGTTATCTGTCTTATTATTGTCCTGAAAGCAGACAGCATCGGTATTTCCATGGGAATCGCAATGGCTTTGGCTTTTCTTATCACCGCTTTATGGTGGCTGGGAATGTCGGTTCCGCTCCTTCGGAATTACCAGCAGAAGTTTTATGTAAAGCGTCAGCCCCACGCAGTCAGAGAAAGCTTCCGCCGCATCGGAAAAACCTTCCGCAGCATCCGGAGTCAGAAAAGGATTTTCATATTTTTTATTGCATTTTTCTTTTATATAGATGGGGTTTACACCATCATTGATATGGCAACTGCCTATGGTTCCGCCCTGGGTCTTGACAGCACCGGACTTTTACTTGCTCTGCTGGTGACCCAGATCGTGGCATTTCCGTTTTGTATTATTTTCGGACGGCTGGCACAGAAATATTCTGCATCTGCGCTGATTACTGTCTGTATCATTGCATACACCGGTATTATCGTTTACGCAATGTTTTTGACAACACAGACGCAGTTCTGGATTCTTGCTGTTCTGGTAGGCATGTTCCAGGGAGGCATTCAGGCACTGTCCCGTTCTTACTTCACCAAAATCATCCCTCCGGAACAATCCGGAGAATATTTCGGTTTGCTGGATATCTGCGGAAAAGGTGCTTCTTTTGTGGGAACCACTATTGTAAGCGCAGTATCTCAGCTAACAGGAGATGTCAGTAAGGGAGTCAGCATGATTTCTCTTCTGTTCATCGCAGGGCTTATTTTGTTCCGTTATGCTGTCAAACTGAATGCGCCCTATCTCAAACAACACTGATTTTTCACCGAAAACAATCTCTTACATATTTACAGGAATCGGTATGACAAGTTATGCCGGTTCCTGTTTTTATTTGCAGTATATGTATTGACAAATGAGTTCTTTGGTGATATGGTTAGTTACATAAGTAATGAACCATATAAGTCGCCCTGTAATTCAAGAAAGGAAGTGAAAATTTTGAATGAAATCCTGACACAGGAAAAATCCATTTATATCCAGATCAAAGAAATGATTGAAAATGATATCATCCGTAACATTATCTGTGAAGAAGAAAGAGTTCCCAGCACCAACGAACTTGCAAAGCTTTATGCAATCAACCCAGCTACTGCCGCCAAAGGAATAAATCTTCTGGTGGATGAAGGAATTTTGTACAAAAAAAGAGGGATCGGTATGTTTGTTGCAGCAGGAGCAAAGGAGCAGATTATGAAAAAAAGAAAAGATAATTTTTTCGATGATTATATAAAAAATCTGATGGAAGAAGCCAGACGACTGGGAATCACAAAAAAAGAACTGATTGCCATGATTGAAAAAAACGGAGGAAAGGAAAATGAGTAAATTAACAGCAGAAAACATTGTCAAATCATACAGAAACAAGGAAGTGCTCCACAGCATCAATCTGGAGCTGGAATCCGGCAAAATTTACGGACTTATCGGCAGAAACGGTGCCGGAAAGACCACTCTTTTATCAATCCTCACCGCTCAGAATCCCGCCACTTCCGGAACGGTGACCTTCAACGGAGAACCTGTATGGGAAAACCCGGATGCACTGAGTCACCTTTGCTTTTCCAGAGAACTGAATACCATGATCGGCGGCACGAACAACACCATCAAGGTAAAAGAGTATTTCCGGATGGCATCCATATTTTTCCAGAACTGGGATCAGAATATGGCCGATCAGCTGGTAAAAGAATTTGACCTTGATGTAAAAAAGAAAATCAATAAGCTTTCTAAAGGTATGCTTTCCATGGTATCCATTATTACTGCTCTTGCCAGCAAGGCAGAATTCACCTTCCTTGATGAGCCCACAGCAGGACTGGATGTGATCGCCCGTGAAAAATTCTACCGTATCCTGGTAGATGAATTTTCTGAGACAGGAAGGACCTTTGTGGTATCCACACACATTATCGAAGAAGCAGCTGACATCTTTGAAGAAGTAATCATTGTAGACAAGGGAAATATTCTTTTAAAAGAAAAAACAGATGAGCTTCTGGACCGCTGTGTACATATAAGCGGTCATCAGGATCAGGTGGATCAGGCTTCCAAAGGCCTGGATATTTATCACGAAGAACATCTGGGCAGAAGCAAGGGTATTACCATTATGCTGAAACCGGGCCAGACTATACCCTCACAATATGATATTGATGTTCAGGCAATGAGTCTGCAGAAGATATTTATTGCTCTCTGCGGCGAAGAAGCCTGAGAACAGGAGGACGTTATGAATCTGAAAAATAAAAAACACCGCACATTTTTTTTCCGCAGTCTGCAATTCTGGGGAAAAAGCTGTATGGAAGGATTGGGAATCTCCCTGGCAGGAGGTGCCATCCTGCTGCTCCTTATGGCCTTTGGACAGGGATTTTATGAATCTGCAGATAATATTTCTTTTCTGTTTTCACTGTCACCCTACTATATACTGGTTTCAGGAGGATTTTGCATCCTTGCACTGACAGTAGGTTATTTTCAGATATACTTTCCTGTTCTGTTAACCATGAATTCTACCAGAAAGCATACCACACGGGGAATTATACTCTGCGAAACAGGAATAATCGCAGGGCTGATGCTCCTCTGTGCACTGATCTGGACAGTAATTCCCGGTGATATTTCCCGGTCAGGAATGACGGTATTGCCGCTTCTGTGCGGAAGCCTTCTGATGGTTGCCTCATTTGGCACCATTCTCGGTGCCGTTATTGCCAGATGGGGAAAAATCGGAACACTTATTTTTATCGGATTTATGTTATTGATCGGCGGTATCGGAGGTATGCTGGCAGCACTATTATGTTTTACAAACGTAGAATTCCTCCGGCGTTTTTCCCTGATATCCGGACAGATGGAAATCTGGCTTATCTGGGTCATACTGGCAGTGGGCATTATTTTCTATGCAGCCGCCGGGATCATATCCTCTGTAATCACCAAAAAAGCAGAGACAAGAATGTAGGAGGTATGTATGATGACTGATATCATAAAAAAACAGTTTCTCTCCAAATATCAGGACACAGGACTAATGTTTCTCATGAGCCTGGGAGGGTTCATCTTTGGAAAGCTCCTGTTAACTGCAATTTTATTTTTTGACAGATCCACAAATACATATTTCCCGCTGGCAGCCACCATCTCCGGTGTGATGATACTGATTTATGCAGGGTTAAACGGCGTCGCTTTTCTCTGTTATTATTTTCGGTTTCAGATTCCCATGGGAATTACCAGAAAACAGTTTCTGGTGTCTTACTACATTGTTTCCTTTGCGGAAATCGCCATAGGATTTCTGATAACACTTTTCCTCTGCTGGGTGGATAACAAAACCAACGCATACCTTTATCCGGCATTTTCCTCTGAAGCAGATATCCTGCCATGGATTCTGAAATACGGTATGCCGCTGGCAGCAGGTATTATGCTGGCAGGTATTCTTGCAGGAACGATTATATTAAAATTCGGAAGAAAAGCAGGCTGGACTCTCTGGGCCATCTGGATGATCGGCTGTTTCACACTTCCAAGACTTATGGATGCCGCTCCCCACTCCCCGGCATATAAAGTCAGAACCGCAATACAACACTTTATACAGCTCTTTCCCTCTTTCATATGGGTTGGCGCTGCCGCCGCTGCCATGATACTTTGCGTAATCATCAGCTGGCTGCTCCTGCGAAAACAGCAGGTCAATTCGTAATTATGCCGCCTTTTTTCTGTACAGATGCAGCAGGACTCCCAGGGAAATTCCCATGGTAAACAGTTCTGCTGCCGGAAAAGAGCACCAGACTCCATTCACTCCCCATATCCTGGAAAGAAGCACGGCAAACCCTACAATAGCCAGCATTCCTCTGGAAATTGCAATGACAAAGGCCGGCACTGCCTGATCCACAGCACTGAGACAGCCTGTTGCCACAATATTCACACCTGCAAACAGAAAACCGATGAAATAGATCCGGATTCCCGGAACTGCATATGCTGCAAGCTGCACAGAATGATCACTGTTAAAGATTTTCACAAACCCTTCTGCACTTACCTGGATCATGCCCATGATCAGAAGAGCCATTACCACTGCAATGGCCAGCGAATACAGAAGAACCTTTTTCTGAGATCTATGATCTTTTTTTCCATAAGCCTCGCTGGCCAGTGGCTGAGCGCCCTGGGCAATTCCGTTAAATACAGAAATTCCCACAAGAGACGCATTTGCAATCACACCGTAGGCGGCAACTCCTGTATTTCCCGCCAGCGCCAGCAAAAGAAAATTAAATACCGTTGTGGTGATTCCCGATGAAATTTCACCCACAAAAGCAGAAACGCCCAACTGACAGGCACCGGCGATTTTCTTAAGTGAAGGAAACTGCGGGCAAAACCGTATCTGATTTTTTTCAGACAGAAAATGCAGAGAACAGACTGCAATGTTTATAACCGGTGACAGGCCCGTGGCAAGGGCAGCTCCTCTCATTCCCATTCCCAGCGGGAACATAAATACATAATCCAGTACTATGTTGGAAAAGCTGCTGATCAGTGTCGCGGACATGGCAAGTGTGGGATCATTATCATTGCGTACAAACGCATTGCTTACATAATTCAGCATAAAACACGGCGTGAATAACAGTACAAACCGTATATATCCTTTTCCCAGTCTCATAATACCTTCATCGCCCCCCATTACCTTAAGCACCAGCTCAGGCCGCAGGATTCCCAGAAGGATAAATGGTATACTCAGAAGAAGCACAAAGAAAACCGCATTAAAAAAATAGCTGTCCCGGTTTTTATCTCCACAGGCTCTTGCAATCCCGTATCTGGTTGCAGAACCTGTCCCCGTCATGGATCCCAGCGCAAAAATCAGCCCATACAGCGGAAGAGCCAGATTCAGGGCTGTGATCCCATCTGCTCCCTCTGCCATGGATATAAAAAAAGTATCCGCGAGAATATAACAGGATGTTCCGATCATCGCCAGCATATTCAACGTCACATACTTTAATAATCTTCTCTCAATACTCATCTGTTTTCCTCATACTCCTCATTTTACCGCAATAAAAGAGAAATGGCATTTGCAAAAACGCTTCCTCCATTTCTCTTTATGCATTTCTATTATTTTAACTGAATTCCCCAGATTTTACAACCTCTGGTTCCCACAACTGCATAATCATTGTAAACTGCAGGAGATGCCTCGATGGTACTTTCGCCCAGGCTGATCGAATGAAGTTCTTCACCGGTTTTTCCATCTATCAGGAACATTTTTCCGCTGCTGTCACAATATATGATTTTGCCTGTCCCGTCTGAATTATATACACATGCCGGAGAAGACCACGCATAATACGCTGAATGTTCCCACTGCACCTCACCTGTTTTTTTGTTTATGCATGCCAGAACCCCTGTATTGTACTCTCCTGTTTTTGAAACCGTAACGTAAATGTTATCTGACAGTTTATTTTTTCCCAGTGCAATGGTTGACTGAACACCGCCGGAAACTCCATCCTCTGTATAGCATTCATAATCCTTCTGCCAGATGATCTCGCCTGTTTGTGCATCAAGCTTCCAGATTGGAACAGTAGCTGTGTAACTGCTTCTCCATCCCAGACGAAATGATGTGCTCACGTACACATACAGCTTCCCGTCCTCAACACTGAGAACCGGTGTGGAATTGGAGTCGTCCAGAATATCCTGTACCCATACCAGCTGAAGGGTGTTCAGATTCAGGCACATCATATGACCACCGTTATCTGCCACATAAAGATAATCTTTATATATGGCAGCACTGTCTTCCATACCTACCCAGAATGTATCAGAACTGGAACGATTTCCATAATAACGCCATTTCACTACAGGACCCGGATCAATGGAAAGTGTTCCCGCAGCTTCCTCATATTTTGTATTCAGTTTAACCAAATACAGGATTCCGTTTTCTCCCGGATAGATCAGAGTATCTGTCTCTGCGTCCACCAGAGCCGAAGAATCAAAAAAGCTTAAAGAACCGCGCAGAGAATAAGGGTCTTCCGCACCAAATTCATACATAACACTGCAGTCCAGCAGATTTATTACAAATACATGGGCTGTTCCACTGTTACTGTTATAGCCGGCACCCACATACATGATCGGATATCCCCGGGGATCCAGAGCGCCTGCCCCTTTAAAGGTATATCCCAGATACAGCGAATCACGGGTGGCTTTGCCCGTTTCCAGTTCCATAAAATAGACATACCCATCCATACAGGCGTATATAACCTCAACAAGGCCTTCCTGTTCCTTTGCCCAGTCATACATATTCATATTGGCTTTTGTCTTTTGCGGCCATTTGATAATCAGAGGCTGACCGGTCCACCCGCTGCCCGTCCAGGATGCATTTCCGTAGGAAAGAGAGCCTGTATCAGCCGACCAGACAGGTTCCAGAATATTTTCTGTTATATTCGCATGACCATAAGTCGGATCATCGCGGAAATTATTGCCGCGGAAAGTAAGCACCCCTTCCATGGAAGTATAGGCATTTCCCATTTCAAAAGAAATTTCCCCTTCCGGTGTATATGTACTTTCGTCTGTCAGCTCCACATCATCCACACAGATTCCTGTCTGCGCGATCATATTGGATGGCTTCGTATTATCCGTACAATTTGGTGAAAACGAACTGCCAAGCTCCGCTGCTTCTTTCATCCGCCTGGATTCATCTGTGGCAGTTTCCATCTGCACAAGATCTGCGTCTCTTTTCGCTTTTGAAGCAGCAACTGCCTTCTGCGCTGTATGTGTCAGTTTAGAAGCGACCTGGAAAATCAAAATAAGAACGATTACTGCTACAAGAACCAAAAGGGCTCTTTTCAGATAAAGCTCTCTGATCATTTTGCTTTTCATTTTATTTTTTGAGATACGCTTTCTTTTAGGCTGCTGCGGTTTTTTTGGCTGCTGAGCCGGACGGGGACTATTAGATGACATTTTAAGTTTTCCTTCCTTTGTATGACTATATCTTCTTATAATATATCATTGGAAAAATCCTGCGTCAAGAAACAGGCAAAAGAATCAGGCTGCCGAAAATGCCTGAAAATCGCATCTTTGCAGCAGCCTGAATTCTCTCTCTGAATCTATATGATCAGATTATC
>JAXFBD010000061.1:0-20932 GCA_034118545.1 Blautia sp. | reverse complement strand
ATCCATGACAGAGACTCTTGACAAGATCGGTGCGATGTATATGGAAGAAAATCCAGACGTTACTCTTACATTTAATTATGACTCTTCCGGAACACTGAAGACACAGATTCAGGAAGGCGCTGTATGTGATCTGTTTATTTCAGCAGGACAGAAGCAGATGAATCAGCTGGATATTGAAGCAGACCCGGAAGTTAACACAGAGAAACTGGATTTTGTTGACGGAACAACAAGGGTTGATATTCTGGAGAATAAGGTTACTCTTTGTGTTACAGAAGATAATGAAAAAGGTCTTGAGTCCTTTGATGACATGAAAGACGGACTGGCAGACGGCAGTATCCTTATGGCAATGGGCAACAGCGATGTTCCGGTTGGACAGTATACACAGAAGATTCTTGATTATTACGGACTGGATGAGGAAGAACTGGCAGGCAAGGGCGTTATTTCTTACGGCACCAACGTAAAAGAAGTTACTACTCAGATTTCTGAGGGCAGCGTTGACTGTGGTGTTATTTATTGTACAGATGCATTCTCTGCAGGATTAAATATTGTGGATTATGCGACTGCAGAAATGTGTGGACAGGTTATCTATCCGGCAGCAGTTCTGAAAACAAGTGAGAATGCAGATGCGGCAAAGGCTTTCCTTGATTATCTGCAGAATGATGAATGCATGAAAATTTTTGAAGAGGTTGGTTTTTCCAGAGTGGAAGCTGCTGAAGAAAATGCTGAATAAGCAGGAAGTGTGAAAAGCGGATAAAATGTGATGGAGGTGGCGGTTTTGGACTGGTATCCTCTCTGGAACTCGCTGCGGATCGCGGCTGCAAGCAGCGTAATTGTTTTTTTTACGGGAATCTTTGCGGCATACTATATTTCCAGACTGCCCCGGGCGGTAAAAGGAATTCTGGATGTTTTTCTTACCCTTCCCATGGTTTTGCCGCCTACGGTCTGCGGATATTTTCTATTGGTGATTTTCGGGCTGAAACGGCCTCTTGGAACGTGGCTGGCACAGTTTGGCATTCAGTTTGCCATGACATGGTACGGAGGCATTCTGGCGGCATCGGTGGTGGCGTTTCCGCTGATGTATCGTACAGCCAGGGGTGCATTTGAAAGCTTTGATGAGACACTTGCCTATTCCGGACAGACGCTGGGACTGTCTAATACATATATTTTCTGGAAGATCCGCATGCCGGTGTGCAGACAGGGGATTCTTGCAGGAACAGTTCTGGGTTTTGCCAGGGCATTGGGTGAATATGGTGCTACGAGTATGCTGATCGGGTATATCCCCGGAAAGACAGCCACCATTTCCACTACGGTTTATCAGCTGTGGCGTACCAATGACGACGCGGGGGCTTTTCGGTGGGTAATGGTAAATATGGCCATATCCGCAGTTATTCTGCTGATCGTGAACATGCTGGAGAAAAAGAGCAGAGGAGCGTATGGAAAATGAGTCTTAGCGTACATATTAAAAAAAATCTGGGCGGTTTCTGCATGAAAATTGATTTTGAGCATGAAGATGGAGTGTTGGGTATCCTGGGAGCCTCCGGATGCGGAAAGAGCCTCACACTGAAAAGTATTGCAGGAATCGTGACACCGGATGCGGGAAGAATTGTTCTCAACGGCAATGTGCTTTTTGACAGCGAAAAAGGAATAAATAAAAAACCCCAGGAAAGAAATGTGGGATATTTATTTCAGAATTATGCTCTTTTTCCAAATATGACAGTAGAAAAAAATATTCTCTGCGGAATGAAAAAAATAAAAGATAAATCTCTGCGGCGGAATAAACTGGATGAAGTGCTTACAATGATGCAGATCAGTGACTACAAAAAATCATATCCGGAACAGCTTTCCGGAGGACAGCAGCAGCGTGTGGCTCTTGCAAGAATTCTGGTGAGTCAGCCGGAGCTTCTGCTTCTTGATGAGCCTTTCAGTGCACTGGATTCTTATCTGCGGGTCCAGCTTCAGATACAGCTTAAGGATATTCTGGAGGGATTTGGCAGGGAAACGATTCTGGTCAGTCACAGCCGTGATGAAATATATCAGTTATGTCCGAGAGTTGTTATGATGGACCGCGGAAAAGTGCTGAAGGAGGGAAATACAAAGGATATTTTTGCAAATCCGGGAAGTCCGGCAGGAGCCATTCTCACAGGATGTAAAAATATCGTGAAGGCCAGAAAGGCAGGAGACTATGAGGTAGAGATTCCTGACTGGGGAATCTGCCTGAAAACTTCTGCAAGGATTGAAGATAACCTTGTGGGAGTGGGAATACGTGCCCATTATTTTGAGCCGGAATGCAGGGAGAATGTTTTTCCCGTAAGCTTTGTACAGGAACTGGAGGAACCTTTTGAAAGGATTCTGATGTTCCGCTATAAAAAACAGAAAAAGGATATCCCCAACGTATGGTGGAGAGTTCCGAAAGACAAAGGACAGCTTCATCTCCCGGAGTTTCTTGGTGTTGCTCCGGAAAATGTGCTGCCTTTGTATCCTGAATAAAATATCTGAGAATATGAGAAATCCTGGGCAGACTGCTCAGGATTCTCTGTTTTTCATATATTTTACGTAGGCGGAAACCATCATGGAAAGCTTAAAGGTCAATGCATCCTCAAAGGTACGGATATCCAGACCATATTTTTTCTGAAGCTTTTCAAAACGATAGACCAGTGTGTTCCGGTGGACAAACAGAAGCCGGGCTGTTTCGGAAAGGTTCAGATTGTTTTCAAAAAAGGTGCGGATAATTCCCAGGGTTTCATCATCCAGGGAATCCAGGGATTCCTCTCTGAAAATTTCGTCTATAAACATTTCGCAGACGGGAACCGGAAGCTGATAGATCAGACGGCCGATGCCCAGACGGTTGTACCCAAATACATTCTTGTCTGCATAAAAGATCTTGCCTACCTCCAGGGCAGTGCGCGCCTCCTGATAAGCGGAAGAAAGCTCTGTGATAGAACCGGCAATATTGCTGTAGGAAACCCATGCAGAAGTCATTACTTCCGTATTGAGCATATCTACCAGCATGCAGGCAATGCCTTCCAGCTCTTCGTAACCTTCTGTGGAAGAGATTTCACGGATGATGATGATTCCTGTATCATCTATGGCAGTGATAAAATCCTTTGTTCTGGCGGAAAAGATATTCCGGATGGTGGCAAGCGCGTTTGCATCCTTTTTACGCTTTGTTTCCACCAGAAAAACGGCGCGGCGGGCGGAAGTGGAAATATGCAGTTTTTTTGCTTTGTTAAAAGCATCTACTTCTGTGAATTGCCCAAGAAGGAGATTCTGCATAAAACGGCTTTTGTCTGTTTTTTCTGCGTAGGCGGTAACCAGACTTTTGATCTGGCAGACCGCAAGTTCTCCGATCACAGGAACAGATTCTCCTTTTCCCCAGACAATAAGAAGATACAGGATTTCCTGATTTTCCAGAATCTTATACAGGGAGCAGCTGGTGTTGGAAAGGCAGAGAGCCTCATCTTCCAGAAATCCGTCCAGTTTGGAATCAGCAGGAAGCTTTCTGTCACATGTGGACAGGTAAATAGATTTATCCGGATTCAAAAGACAAAAATCTAATCCGCTGATATTTTTCCAGTCTTCCAGACAGCGGAGAAGTGCTTGCTGTAATTTCATACGTGTCACCCTTTCTGAAAATATGATGCAGGGATGAGAATCCCCTCTTTTGGTGATTGATATCGCTTGTTGCTATTGTAACACAAAAACCCGGGGAAATCTTCCCCGGGTTTAAATGCCTCCCAATGCAGGAGAGAGTGTCATATGAGAATTTGAGAATTTTAGTTTGTGATAACCAGCTCAGTTTCTTTGTCGAAGAAGTGAGTTTTTTCCATATCAAATTCAAATTTAATAGGATCGCCTGTTTTAGCAGTTGTACGCGGATCAACACGTGCTGTAACCTGTGTTCCGTTTACATCGAAGTATAAGAATACTTCTGCACCAAGCAGCTCGTAAACCTTAACAACAGAAGACATTGCTTTGGAATCGCTGGAATCTTTGATATCTTCCGGACGGATACCCATAACTACAGTCTTGCCGACATAACCGCCATCTTCCAGAGCTTTTGCTTTTGCAGCCGGAACAACCAGTTCATATTCACCGATTTTAGCGATAATGTTATTGCCTTTTTTGGAGATTGCAGCATCAAGGAAGTTCATCTGCGGGGATCCCATAAAGCCTGCAACGAATAAGTTGCCCGGTTTCTGATACAGATTCTGCGGAGAGTCTACCTGCTGTACAACACCGTCTTTCATAACAACGATTCTGGTACCAAGAGTCATAGCCTCTGTCTGGTCATGTGTTACGTAGATGATTGTTGCGCCCAGTCTCTGGTGGATCTTGGAGATCTCAATACGCATCTGAACACGAAGTTTTGCATCCAGGTTGGACAGCGGCTCATCCATAAGGAATACCTTAGGATTACGAACGATAGCACGTCCCATGGCAACACGCTGTCTCTGACCACCGGAAAGAGCCTTCGGTTTACGGTCAAGAAGTTTTTCCAGGTCAAGGATTCTTGCAGCTTCACGTACTGCTTTGTCGATCTCATCCTTCGGAACTTTACGAAGTTTCAGACCGAAAGCCATGTTATCGTATACGGTCATGTGCGGATACAGAGCGTAGTTCTGGAATACCATTGCGATATCACGATCTTTTGGCTCAACATCGTTCATAACCTTATCGCCGATTTTCAGAGTACCTTCAGAAATTTCCTCCAGGCCGGCTACCATACGAAGAGTAGTGGATTTTCCACATCCGGATGGTCCTACGAAAATGATAAATTCTTTATCTTCGATTTCAAGGTTGAAGTCTTTAACTGCTTCAAAACCGTTTGGATATCTTTTGTAAATATGCTGTAATGATAAGCTTGCCATGATTCATTCCTCCATATGTTCTTATATTTACTGATTAGTATCTGCTTTTTTCATCTGGTGAAAGTATATCGAAATTTAAACGGAAGGGCTAGGGAAGAATCACACAAACTTTTTGGAAGTTTCTTGTCAATCTGACGAAAACCGTCTTTTTTTCCCGGAGCAACCTGTGCTATAATAGAAAAGCTAAATGGAGGATATGAACATGGTTTTCAGTTCAATGGTATTTTTGTGGATATTTTTACCCGCAATTCTGGCAGCTTATTTCATCTGCCCCGGGAAGGGAAAGAATTTGCTGCTGGTATTATTCAGTCTTGTATTTTATGCATGGGGGGAGCCTGTCTACATCCTGCTGATGCTGTTTTCAGTAATTATTAATTTTGTCAGCGGTCTTTGTCTGGAGAGGTTTCCGGACAGGAAGAAGATCATTCTTGCCGCATGTATCCTGGCAAATCTCTCTCTGCTGGGATATTTTAAGTATTTTAATTTTGCGGTCCGTCTGATTAACAGGATATTTTCAGCAGCGGGGATAAGTCTGCTTTCAGCAAGAGAGATTGCACTTCCTGTGGGCATTTCATTTTATACCTTTCAGGCACTTTCCTATGTGATTGACGTATACCGCGGCGAGGTAAAGGCACAGAGAAATTTCATACACATGCTTTTGTATATTTCCTTTTTCCCTCAGCTGATCGCAGGTCCTATTGTGAAATATCACGATATCGAGGAGCAGATCAGCAGCCGGGTGGTAACCGCAGACAAATTTGCGTCCGGGGTATGTCGCTTTATATGCGGTCTGGGAAAGAAAGTAATTTTGTCAAATACTTTTGCAGCGTACGTTGACAGTATTCACGGATGTGATTTCGGACAGGTGTCAAGTGCATCTCTGTGGCTGGCGGCGCTTTTTTATATGCTGCAGATTTATTTTGATTTTTCGGGATATTCTGATATGGCTATCGGGCTTGGCAGAATGTTTGGATTTCATTTTCAGGAAAACTTTAACCTGCCCTATATTTCTGTATCTGTCCGGGAATTCTGGAGACGGTGGCACATTTCCCTGTCCTCCTGGTTTCGCGATTATCTGTATATCCCTCTGGGCGGCAACAGAAAAGGAACACTGCGAACCTATCTGAATCTGCTTATCGTGTTTTTTGCCACAGGACTGTGGCACGGAGCAGGCTGGAATTTCGTGTTATGGGGACTTTATCATGGCTTTTTCCTTATAATAGAGAGAGCTTTTCTTGGAAAGCTTCTGGAGCGGTGTCCACGGATCATCGGGCATGTTTACACTCTGGCAGAGGTATTTTTCGGATGGATCCTGTTTCGTGCAGCCAGTATTGGAGATGCAGTATCTTTTGTAAAAAATATGTTTCTCTTCCATGGAGGTGTGGCGGAGACTGTATTATTTGACGGGAAGCTGGTTTTGTTTCTGGCGGCGGGGATTCTTCTTGCCGGGCCGGTTCCATATTTTAAAAAGAAAATGTCTGCCTCAAAATCAGATACCGGAAAAAAAGGAGAGTGGAATATCTCCCTGCCGTCGATTCTGGGCTATATGCTGATTCTGTGGTATTCGGTTATGCTTTTGATCAATAATACGTATAATCCGTTTATTTATTTCAGATTTTAAAAGGAGATTTCAATGAAGAAAAAAATACTGATATGTCTCTTTGTACTCAGTATCACACTTCCCAATCTGCTGTTTTGGCCGTTTTTTGCCGGTCAGGATTCCGGTACCAATGAAAAGCGTGAGCTGGCCGGATTTCCGGAGATAAATCTGACATCGCTGACGGATTTTCCCTCCGGTTTCGAGGAGTATTATAATGATCATCTGCCTTTTAAATCCTTTTTCGTATCTTTAAATAATAAAATTGAGATGAATGTTTTTCGCAATACCTCTGTGGAAAGCGTAAAAATCGGAAAGGATAAATGGCTTTTTTATCTTATATCCAAAGAGGGAGAGAATTCTCTTGCGGATTACCAGAAAACGAATATATACTCAGAGGAGCAGTGTGAGGATATCGCACATCGGCTGGAACGGGCCGGGAGGTTTTTTAAGGAGCAGGGGGCAGAACAGTTTCACTACTATGTGGCTCCCAGTAAAGAGAGTATATATGATGATTATATGCCGGCGAATATCCGGACTTCAAAGGAAGAAAAGTCGCGGATTCAGGTGTTTGCGGAGTACATGAAAGAAAATGACCGGTCAGATTTCACATATCTTTATGATGAGCTGAAGGAAGCCTCGGAAAGACATCAGGTATATTTTAAATATGACACTCATCTGAATAATATAGGAGCATTTGTTATCAGTCAGAGAATGTCAGAGGATGTGCTGGGAAAAAGTGTTCCGGAAAATCAGGTGTCCATTGAGAAATATGGGATTTTTGTGGGGGATCTGGGAGAAATGATCAGTCAGGAAGCGTCCCTGCAGGATGATTGCGACTATGCCATTTTAAATTATTATCCCGATACAGAGGCTGAGATTGTTCAGAGAGTGGCACAAGGAGAGGAAATGTTTCAGGAAATCCGTACAAATTCTGACAATCACCGTACACTTATGCTGATTGGTGATTCCTACCGGCTGCGGGAAGAGCCTTTTTTTGAAGGGCTGTATGACCGGATCATAAGTGTCCATATAGATGCCTTTGAACCGGAGATGGTTACTGAATACAGGCCGGATGATGTGATCATACTGACGGTGGAAAGAAACCAGGACTATATGGAAAAAATTGACGAGTATCTGGGAGTGTATGATCAGAAATAAATATAAATTATGTGTAATGTGGGGCAGCAGATATAAAAAATTTTTCAGAAGGAGAGTATTATCTATGAGGAAAAAAGCAGAGACAGAAGTAAAGGTTAAGAGTCTGCAGAAAGCACTGGATATTCTGGGGTGTTTTGTTGAAAAACAACCCCTTGGAGTGTCTGAAATCAGTGAGAAGCTGGGATTGTATAAAAGCAATGTACACAGTATTCTTATGACCTTTAAGGCAATGGATTATCTGGAGCAGGATCCCGAGACAGGAAAGTTTCGCCTTGGTACAGCGGTATTTGCATTGAGCAGGGCTTTGCGGGAAAATCTGGATATTACAAAAATCGCCCTTCCGTATATGAAGGAGATCGCTCAGGAAGCAGGTGAACTGGTCTACCTGACTATTCCCAGAGGAGATGAAGTGGTTTATCTGGAAACGGTTTATCCCGATGAGAAGACTCTGGGCAGCAGAACAGTTACAGGCGAAAGGGCTAAATTATACTGTACCAGTGTTGGAAAAGCAATTCTGGCAAGGATGAAGAATGAAGAAATAGAGGAATTGCTTGATGATGAACTGGAAGCTTTTACAGAAAACACGATTACTGATAAAAAGAAGCTGCGGGAAGAAATAGAGCAGATCAGAGTCAAGGGTTATGGTGTAGATAACATGGAGCTGCTGTATGGCATTAAATGTGTAGGGGTCGCGCTTATGAACCATAAGGGGCAGGTTGAGGCCGGATTAAGCGTAAGTGCGCCTTCCCTGCGTATGGGGGATGAGAAAATACAGAATATAGCGAATATTTTAAAACGATATGCCCGGGAAATTGAGAAAAGGTTATAGAAACAAAAT
Organism: Blautia sp.; assembly: GCA_034118545.1. Taxonomy (GTDB): domain Bacteria; phylum Bacillota; class Clostridia; order Lachnospirales; family Lachnospiraceae; genus Blautia_A. The sequence goes on along the minus strand of JAXFBD010000061.1, from coordinate 12,468 downwards.
TGAGAATTAGTGCAGAATATACAAAAAAAATAAAAACAAGAGAAATATATTGAAAAAAATATAAAATAATGCTATAGTTATATCACAGAAATAAGAACGTAGTTCTCTATCAGAGAACAACTAAACTCAGGTCACCCTGAGTTTTATAACTACCATATTAAGAGAACGGTGTTCTCTTATAAAGAACATAAGAAGGAGGATTTTTACAATGGCAAACAAACCTTATGTAGTAGTGGAGTGGAATGACACGGAGACAGAGGCGAAAGGATGGATGTGTGCGTATAACTTTGTCGGACACTATTGCGGCGGAGGTACAAGAATGCATCCAACAGTAACGAAGGAAGAGGTTATCCGTCTGGCAACAACCATGGGTTATAAATATAAAGCATGTGAATCACAGACAACAGGCGGCTGTAAAGCGGGTATTGCTTATGATTATAAAGCTCCGGATGCCTTAGACGTACTGCGCAGATTCCTTACTGCAACTGCTCCGTACATTAATGCAGGTGTTTCCATCGGCGGAGACCTTGGAGTTGATTATTCAGATGTTTTAAGAATACTTGATGATCTTGGAATCGGTATTCCTCAGACAAAGGCAATGAAAGAAGATCCGGATATTCATCAGGGTATCGTAAATCATGACAGAGCAGAGAAAGAACTGACATATGACGGATTTAAAATGTACGATATGATCACCGGCTATGGCGTAGCTGCTGCTGCAGACGAGGCATGGAAATTAAAAGGAGGCAAAGAAGGTGCTTCCGTAGTTATTCAGGGCTTTGGCTGTGTAGGTGCAAGCTGTGTGAATTCTCTTCACAAGATGGGCTACAAGGTTGTAGGTATCGCAGATGTAAACGGTCTGGTTTACTGCAAAGACGGTCTGGATATTCCCAAACTGGTTGCGACAAGACTTCCAAAGGGTGAACTGAACAGAGAAGCCTTTGAAGATAATTATGAAGTACTTCCAAACAGCAAGTGGATTGAAATGGATTGTGACATTCTGATTCCGGCGGCACTGGAGGATGTAATTAATAAAGATAATGCAGACAAGATAAAAGCTTCTCTGCTGGTAGAGGCTGCAAATATTCCTACAACACCGGAAGCCGATGAGATTTTACGTAAAAATGGTGTTGATGTTGCTGTTGACTTTATTTCCAATCTGGGTGGCATTCGTATTTATGAAGCCATTATTTTCCGTATTGTAAAAATCGAAAATATGAGCGACGAAGAAGCTGCTGCAGCCATCGTAAAGGATACAGTTGACCTGATCCGCAAGCAGACGAAGCTGGTATTTGAAGAGTCAGCTAAGACCGGTGAGTTTACCCGTGATATAGCGAGAAGATTATTTACACCGGATAAATCTGATACACCGGATCTCTAAGAGAAAGTGTAAGTGAATGTGCTGCGGGGATGCGAATATCTTGGCATCCCCGCGTTTCTATCCTGGTATAAGGGGAAAGGAGAAAATATATGAATTCAAAATTAAGAAAGTACCTCACCGTTTTAGCTCTGGGTCTGGCAGGTGGATCCATTTATTTCCTTCCATATATTAAATATGTATTTTATGATGCACAGATTGCGGCAATGGGAATTTCCAATACCCAGTCAGGTCTTCTGATGACCATGTATACAGTGGGCAACATGATTTTATATATCCCCGGCGGAATTGTTGCGGATAAAGTAAAACCCAAGAAAGCACTGGTTGTTTCACTTTTGGGTACTGCTGTATTAAGCTACATATATGCATTCTCATTAAACTTTGCAGTTTCAATGGTTATCTGGCTTGGATTATCCTTCAGTACTGCTTTTGTATTCTGGTCTTCACTGATGAAGGCGGTACGTATTATCGGAACAGAAGAAGAACAGGGATTTATGTACGGTTTATATTATGCCTGCAACGGTCTTGCCGGAGCACTGACACAGACCATTGCTTTAAACGCATATAAAACTGCAGGCGGCGATATGGAAAGCGGTTTTGTCCGTGCCGTTATAGCAGGAGGATCCGTTGCAATCGTAGCTGCAGTTCTGATCACAGTTCTTATGAAAGAGAATGCCGGATCTGCAGCGGCACAGGCTTCTTCTGATGATGATTCCAAGTTCCAGATGAAGGATGTATTTACGCTGCTTAAGAACCCGGTTGTATGGATTGTATCACTGACAATTTTCTGTGGTTACGGCTGCTATACAAGTACATCATATTTTACTCCTTATCTGACAGAAGTAATCGGTGTTTCCCCTGAAAGCTCAGGACTTGTTTCTATTGTACGTAATTATCTTTTACTGCTTCTGGCTCCGGTGGGCGGAATTATTGCAGATAAGGTATTTAAATCTACATGTAAATGGCTTATAACTGCCCTGGCTGTTCTGGCGGCACTATTTGGAATCGTTATGATTCTTCCGGAGAGTATCAGCCCCATGGCAGCAAGCCTCTATACTCTGCTTCCCGGCGCTTTTGCCATGATGATGTACGGCGTTATCTTCTCAACGGTAAGTGAGGCAGGAATCCCCAGAAAAATGACAGGTACTGTTATTGGAATTGCCTCTATTATTGGTTATCTTCCTGATTCCGTCTATGCTGTTTTATTTGGAAACTGGATGGATAAGCACGGGGCACAGGGATATAGTTATATATTCACATTTATGATCATAACCTGTGTGATCGGCGCAGTACTGTCAATGCTTATTTACCGTGCCGGAAAGAAAGCAAGAGCAGAGAGTTAAACGGAGCAACGGCTGTTAGAAAATATAATTGAGAAAGGAACATAATCATGGGAAAAGAAAAAACAGAAAAAGTGTATACAAATCCTGTACGCTGCAAAGGGTGTGGTTATTGTATCAATGCCTGCCCTCAGGAGGCAATACGCGTTTCTGAGCATGTAAATGCGAAAGGATATAATACGATTATCGTAGATGAAGAAAAATGCGTGGTATGCGGCATGTGCTACCGTGTATGTCCGGATTATGTATTTGAGATCAGATAGAGGAGGTCAGTTATGGCTAAAGTATTATTAAAAGGTAATGAAGCGCTGGCCGAAGCTGCACTGGCAGCAGGATGCCGGTTTTACAGCGGATATCCCATTACTCCGCAGACAGAGATTCTGGAATATCTTTCCTGGAGAATGGAAGATGTGGGAGGAGAATTCATTCAGGCGGAATCGGAGCTTGCCGGCATTAACATGGTGCTGGGGGCTGCTGCCGCCGGTGCAAGAGCACTGACGACCTCTTCAGGCCCGGGATTTTCTCTGAAACAGGAAGGAATTTCCTATCTTGTTGCAGCAGATCTTCCTGCAGTTATTGTTGATGTTATGCGTATTGGAACAGGCCTTGGCGATATTGCACAGGGACAGGGTGATTACTGGCAGCTGACAAGAGGCGGCGGACATGGCGATTACCATACTCTGGTACTGGCACCGGCATCTGTTCAGGAAAATGCGGATATTATGGCGGAGGCCTTTGACCTGGCAGAAAAGTATCGTCATCCGGTGCTGATCGCGTCTGATGCGGCAATCGGACAGATGATAGAGGCAGTGGAGATTCCTGAGTTTAAGGAACATGATATCAATAAATATGACTGGACAATCAAAGGATGCAAAAAGGGCTGCGAGCAGAGAAAAATCCAGAATGTATACTACACCCATCCGGATTATGAAGGATATCTGACTGAAAAATATCGCCAGATGGAACAGGAGCAGCGTTATGAGAATATTCAGGTGGAGGATGCGGAACTGGTACTGGTCGCTTATGGAATCAGCTCTCGTGTATGCCGTGAAACCGTTGAAATTGCAAGAGAAGAAGGTCTGAAGCTGGGACTGATCCGGCCGATCACATTATGGCCGTTCCCGGTAAAGGCTTTTGAAGAGGCAAAAGCGGCAAAGGCATTCCTTACAGTGGAGATGAATATTCTGGGACAGATGGTGGATGATGTAAAGCTGGCTACTCAAGGAAAGTATCCGGTAGATCATTATGGATCGATTTTTGAAATCCCTGAATCAGACGGAATTATTGCAAAAGCAAAAGAAATGCTGAAAAAGGAGGAGATATAGAATGAGATTAGTAGCTCCTGAAACAGTCACATTTACACAAAGTGGTTTTTGCCCGGGCTGCGGACATGGTCTGGCAGTCCGCCTGATCGCCGAAGTGATGGAGGAAATGGAACTGAGCGAGAAGCTTCTGGCAGTTGTTGATGTGGCATGCGGCTCTCTTAATATTGATTCCTGGAGATTTGATACCATTATGGCTGCCCATGGAAGACCCATTGCCACAGCCGTAGGTGTAAAGAAAATACGAAAAGAAAATCCGGTAATGGCATATATCGGTGACGGTGCGGCTTATTCCATAGGTATGGCTGAGACAATGCATACAGCACTTCGAAATGATAATGTGGTTACCATTGTAATTAACAACAGTCTTTATGGAATGACGGGAGGTCAGTGTGCACCCACCTCTCTTCCGGGACAGATCACAACCTCTACTCCAAGAGGAAAGGATCCGAAAAAAGCAGGAATGCCTTTCAGAGTAGAGGAAGCATTCACAGGATTTGATATTGCATATCTGGCAAGAGGCTCTATGGCAGATGCCAAAGGAATGATCCAGAGCAAAAAATATATCAAAAAAGCATTCGAGAAGCACATGCGTGGAGAAGGCTTCTGTCTGGTTGAACTGCTGTCTCCATGTCCTACCAATCTGAATATGACACCGGTAAAAAGTGTGGAGCGTATTAAAAATGAAATGATAAAATACTTCCCGCTCGGTGAATTTAAGGATAAGAAGGAGGAATAGAGTGATGGCAAAAAAAGAGATTATTTGTGCCGGATTTGGAGGTCAGGGTGTGCTGACTGCAGGTATGCTGCTGATCAATGCCGGAATGGAACAGGATAAAAATGTTCTGTTTTACCCTTCCTATGGTTCAGAGATGCGGGGAGGAACTGCCAACTGTACTGTGAAAATCAGTGACAGTTTAATTGCCAGCCCTATTTCCAAGCATCCGGATATTTTATTTACGATGAACACTCCTGCTATTGATAAGTTTGAAGAGCGGCTGAAACCGGGCGGGCTTCTGCTTGTGAACTCGTCTATTGTTCCGGAAGACCGTACATATCGTGATGATATTACCGTAGTAAAGATTCCTGCTACAGATATTGCAGCGGAGGTGAAAAATCCCAAGGGAGCCAATTTGGTTATGCTGGGCGCACTGGCTGCCAACAGCGACCTGTTTTCCGTAGAATATATGGAAGAGGCGATTGTATCTTTCTTTGAGAAAAAAGGAAAAGGAAAATACAATGAAAAAAATGTTGCATGCTATCGCAGAGGCGTAGAAGGCAAATAAAGTGCTGCAGAAAATATATAGGAGGTTTTGCGGAAAATGAATCTGACAAAATTATTAAAACCGCAGTCTGTTGCCGTAATCGGAGCAAGTGAGAAGGAAGGATTCGGTGGAGATGTGTGCCGCAATATCCTGACTTATGTGGAAGACAGAAGCAGAGTTTACTTTATCCATCCCAAAAGAGAGACAGTATTTGGGGTTCCCTGTTATAAAAGTGTAACAGATGTCCCGGATACTGTGGATTTAATGGTGATCTGTACATCTCAGAAAACAGTTATTCCTTTGCTGCGTGAAGGCGCGGCAAAGGGATGCGGCGGAGCTGTGGTATTTGCCAGTGGTTACGGAGAAGTGGGAACAGCAGAAGGAAAGCAAAATGAGGCTGAGCTCATAGCTGCTGCCAGAGAGCTTGATATTGCTGTGATGGGACCAAACTGTGCCGGATTTGTGAATTATATTGATAATGTACAGGCCTTTGCCTTTATTTCTGCCAAACGTGACAGAAAAGGCAGCGTGGGCGTGGTTTCCCAGAGTGGTCAGCTGTGTCTTTCTATGATGGATGACCCGGGAATGCGCTTTTCTTATAATATTTCTGCAGGAAACGGCAAAATCGTTCAGATGGAAGACTATATGGAATTCCTTGTGAATGATGAAGATACAAAGGTAGTAAGTGTCTATATTGAAGGTGTGAAAAATGCAGATAAATTTGCAGCCGTACTTAAAAAAGCTGCAGAAAAGAGAAAACCCGTAGTAATTCTGAAGGCGGGACGCAGCGAAAAGGGCGGTGCCATTGCTGCATCACATACAGGTAGCCTTTCAGGCTCAGATGCATCCTTTGATGCTGTTTTAAAGAAATTCGGAGCAATTCGTGTGGATGACCTGGAAGAACTGATCGCAATGTCGCTGATGCTTTCCACATTAAGAAAATATCCGGATAAAGCAATGTTTGCATCCATGAATCTTTCCGGCGGAGAGACAGGTATCTGCGCGGATGTGGGAAGCTTAAACGGAATTGTGTATCCAGATTTTACAGAGGAGACACTGGCAAAACTGAGAGAGCAGCTTCCGTCTTATGCATCTCCCAATAATCCCCTTGATATGACAGCAAGTCTTTCCTATGATGCAGATTTATATGCCGGAGCACTGCGGACAGTTATGGATGATCCCAATGTGGGTATGGTTTTGATCGGTTATACGCTGCTTCTGGAGATTGCTGATCCTGCAATTCATTATATGTATCAGGGAATAGAGAAGGTAATTAAAGAAAAAGGAGACAGCTGCAAACCCATTGCCATGATACCGTTTGCAGAAAATACACGAAATCCGGAATATCAGGAAAAATTATTCAGTATCGGTGTTCCGGTTCTCCCTCCTCCTGTTTATGCATTTAAGATCCTTCGCCATCTTGCCGATTTTGTTAATTACAGTGCAGATGATAAAACGCTGGAGCTGGCAGTCGGAAAATCAGACAGCACAGACAGTTATGCCTTATCTGAACATGACAGTAAAGTGGAGCTGGGCAGATTCGGTGTGTCTGTTCCAAATGAAGTGATTGCTGCTTCTGTAGAAGAAGCTGCTGAATTTGCAGAAAAGAATCCGGAAGCGCTTGCTATGAAAATAGAATCTGCAGACATTCTTCATAAGAGTGATGTGGGCGGAGTTAAGCTGAACATCCGTGGCCCTGAGGAAGCAAAAGCAACATATAAAGAGATTATGGAAAGTGTAACTTCCAAACGGCCGGATGCAAAAATCAACGGAATTCTCATGGTTCCCATGCTGAAGCAGGGCGTAGAGATGATCATTGGTGTAAATAATGATCCTCAGTTCGGTCCTATGATTATGGTAGGAATGGGCGGCGTATTTGTGGAAGTATTTAAAGATGTAGCACTGTATCCGGCACCTATGGGCGAGAAAGAGGCGTTGGAAATGCTGAAGTCTCTCAAGGCTTTTAAGCTGCTCAACGGTTATCGCGGAACAAAGAAATGTGATATTGATGCACTTTGCAAAACAATTGTGGCTGTCAGCCAGTATGCCAGTGCAAACAGAGATACATTGAAAGAGCTTGATATTAACCCGTTGTTTGTCTATCCGGAGGGAGAAGGCGTAGGCGTTGCAGACGCTTTGATTGTGAAAAAAAGAGATTGATTGAAAGCGAGGGTGAGCACTATGTTCCAGGAGAAAATCAGAAAAAGTATCAGCTTGTTTTTTGAAAAAGCAGATCAGCTGGGCGAATACCTGACTGATCATCCGGAAATAAGCGGACAGGAGACAGAGTCCTGTAAATTTATCACGGGTTTCCTGGAGGAACAGGGATATGAAATTATTGCCCCCATTACAGATATGCCCTATTCCTTTCTGGCAATCGATAAAAAAAGAAAGGATTTTGCCGGAAAAAAAGCTGCTTTTCTCTGTGAATATGATGCTCTCCCTGAAGTCGGCCATGCCTGCGGTCATTCCTATAGCTGTGCCATAAGCATCCTGGGTGCACTGGCGCTGCGGGATGCTTATCCGGAGCTTCCAATGAGGATCGATCTGATTGGAACGCCCGGAGAGGAGTTTGTTGGAGGCAAATGTTATATGACAGAACGCGGTGCGTTTGATGAGTATGAATATGCTGCCATGATACATTTATACAATCAGGATACTACACATTTTGAAATTCTTGCCTCCAATGACCGATATTTTACATTTCATGGAAAAGCAGCGCATGCGTCTGCTTTTCCTGAAAAAGGAAGAAATGCTCTGAATGCAGCCAGACTGTATATGGAAGCAATGGATATGTGGAGACAGCATATTACGAAGGATTGTCAGTTTCATGGAATCGTGGTGAAGGGTGGAGAAGCGCCTAATATTGTACCGGAGGAAGTAAGTCTGGATTATTATTATCGTGCTGCTACGTTGGAGAACCTGTGGAATCTGAATAAAATTTCAGAGACATGCGCACAGGGTGCTGCAATGGCTACCGGAACCACGGTGGAGTGGGAACAGAGATATCCTGATTATGGAGAAATATACTGGAATGAATATATGGATGAATTTATGAAGGGATTATTCAGAAATGCAGGAAGAGAACCGCAGCCCTCACCGGGACCGGGCGGCTCTTCGGATATTGGAAATGTGAATTTGCGTATTCCTGTATTTCATCCTCTTCTTGATATAACGGACTGTGATAAAAACTGTGTGGTTCACAGCGTCGGCTTCGAAAAACTTCTTCATACACCATCTGCAAAAAAAGCGTTATATGATGGTGCACATATTATGGCAGAGCTTGCGTATCGGCTGGCGGTTGAGCCTGAATATCTGGTACAGATGAAAAAGGACCATGCTGAATATCGGAAATTGTAATATATTTAGTAGTATGTGGGAAATGAATATTTTATGAAAAAAACACAGATTACAGCCATGATTGCTTTGAAGACGAGGAAATGTGTATAATCTGTATATTATCAAAATTTTTTAATATGGGATATAAAGAGGTTTGGAAAGAGTTTTGGTGAAAAACTTGGAGTGACCGATAATAATACAAAAGAAAAAAACAACAAGAGAGGGGACAAGGATGAAAAGCCGCAGTATAGCAATTTGATCTGGGGCCTTTCAGTAAGATGGCTTATGAGTATACTCATATGAATGGACAGTTTCATTGGAGACTCAGCGCATGGACAGTTAATCCGGGAAGTCTTGGATGTAGTTTTTGTTTTATGATTTTTGCAGATATTCTTTGTATTTACAAAAGGCAGGGATTGTGAATCTTGCAACAACGATTGATTTCTGTATCAATGTACTGGCTGCAACAACTACAAAAAAGTTGGCCTCCAATGAGAGGGCTGCTCGATGGAATCGAATTTTGTGGGTAGTTTTGTTTTGGATGTTATCCATTATTTCCAGCAATTATCATTTGTAGTAAAATTTGATGAGATGCTCTGTTGAAGAATCCATGTTTGTTTCAACGAATGTGTACATGTAAACCATTGGAGGTTTGAGATGATTTGTTTACAAAATGTATCGAAATCTTATCGTGATAAAATAGTATTACGAGATATTAATTTACAAATTGAAGATGGAAAGTTTGTTGTGATTATTGGCTCAAGTGGTTGTGGTAAGACAACTTTGCTGAAAATGATTAATAAGCTTACTCCTATGGATCGAGGAGATATTGTGATTGATGGTCAATCAATCAGCCAAATACCGGATTGTCAATTAAGAAGAAAAATAGGATATGTTTTGCAAGATGGTGGATTGTTTCCGCATTTAACAGTAAAGGAAAATATAGAATTGGTTTTAAAAAATGCAGGCATACCGAAAGAGAATAGAATGGATCGTGTGTTAGAGCTGATGGATATGGTGAGTATGGATCCAAAATTATATAATAACAGTTATCCATGCCAGCTTTCCGGAGGGCAAAAACAAAGAATTGGAGTGGCAAGAGCATTTGCAACGAATCCTAATTTAATATTAATGGATGAGCCGTTTTCGGCATTAGATCCACTCACAAGAGGAGAATTGCAGGATGAAATTGTAAAGCTGCAGAAAGAATATAAGAAAACAATTATTTTCGTCACACATGATGTTGACGAGGCTATAAAATGTGCAGATGATATTTGTGTGATAAGAGATGGACAGATAATCCAGCATGGTAAACCAGAAGAAATTTTAAGACATCCAGTAAATGATTATGTGAAGAAGTTTGTTGGAAGGAATCGTTTATGGGGAAATCCAAATTACATTCATGCATCTGATATAATGGGAAAATCACCTATTCAAATTTCTAAAGATAAATCAGCTTTTCAAGCTCTTCAGATTATGTTAGAAAATGGTATAAATTGTTTGATGGTCGTTAGTGAAGAAAAAGGAATTTTTGAAGGCATAGTTTGGTTGAAAGATTTGCAGACATTAAAAGATGATCAGATGTCAATGCAATTGAGTCAGTTTATTTCAAAAGAATGTCTAACTGTATATGAAGATGTAAGTTTACAGAAAATTATAGACAATATAGAGTATAATCGTTTGGGTATCATACCGGTTTTGAATCATAGTGGAGAACTGAAAGGATATTTAACAGAGGGGATTCTCGTATCAGTATTGAGTAAACGATATAAACATGAGGAGGAAGAAGCATGAGCAGATTTCTAGAAGTACTTTTACAAAGAAGAGAAGAACTATTTCAGTTGTTTACTCAGCATATGCAAATGACGTCTGTAGCAGTTTTAATTTCTATTTGTTTAGGAGTACCAATAGGAATTGCAATTACAAAAAATAAAAAAACAGCAAATGTTATTATTGCGATTGCAAATTTGGTGCAATCTATTCCGAGTATTGGATTGCTTGCTTTTCTTGTACCTATTGTAGGAATTGGTCAAAAACCGGCTATTATTATGGTAATAATTTATGCCCTTCTTCCAATTATCAAAAATACATATATAGGACTTACTGGAATTGCACCAAGTACACTGGAATCTGCAAAGGCAATTGGTCTTTCGAAGTTTGAGACACTTTTCAAGATACAGCTTCCAATTGCTATGCCGTATATCATGGCAGGCATTCGGATTTCTGCGGTAACAGCGGTTGGGACAGTGACAATTGCAGCATTTGCTGGAGCAGGCGGGTTAGGATGGTTTATTAATTTAGGTTTAAATGCAAATGACGCAAATCTTGTTTTGCTGGGGGCTATTCCGGCGTGCATTTTGGCTCTTGTGGTGGACTTTATTCTTGGTAAAATAGAAACTGTATTGACCCCGGAAGGATTAAAGGAAGCAGACAAAGTTATATATTATACAGAAAGCGAACGAAAAAGCAGGATGCGAACAGCGCTTCTTCTATTTTTTATTGTATTGGTGTTGCCATGTTTTGGCTCCGCATTATCTGTAGTTCAAAAAAAGCAAGATAAAATTGTGGTTGGATGTGAAAATTTTACGGAGGCTTTGATTCTTGGAAATATTTATAGTCAGTTAATACAAGGAAATACGGAAATTCCAGTAGAAGAAAAGTTTAATTTGGACGGAACTATGATTACAATGTCTTCTATTGAAAAAGGCGAGATAGATATGTTTACAGATTATACAGGTGTATTGGCACCTAATGTTTTGGGAATGGAATTATCAACCGACACGGAAAAAGTATATGAGGAAGTTAAAGTTGGAATGAAAGAACAATATAATTTGGAGGTCTCAAATCCTATTGGTTTTAGTAATACTTATGTGTTTGCTGTTCCTAAAAATGTATCTGATGAATATAACATAACAACGATATCACAGTTAATTAATAATGCATCGTCACTGAGGTTAGGATGCACGGTTGCTTTTACGCAGAGAAATGATCTTTTACCAAAATTAGAGAATGAATATGGTGTGTCTTTTAAAAGTGTTAATGGCTTAGAAGGAAATATCAGATATCAGGCAATTGCTTCAGGAAAAATAGATGTTACTGATGCATATGAGACAGATGCTATGTTAAAGAAAATGGATTTGATTTCTTTGCAAGATAATATTAATTATTTTCCACCATATCAGGCTGTTTCAGTAACGAGAGAAGAAGTCTTAAACCAGTATCCGGAACTAAGAGAAATACTGGAAAAGTTGGATAATGCAATTACAACACAAGAAATGATGGATATGAACTATCAAGTAGATGTGGAGGGGAAAACACCGAAAGAAACAGCAATTCAATTTTTAAAAAACAAAAAAATTATTCAATGAAATCAGCAAAACAAATATTACGGCAAGATGAAAAGCAAAAATAATAAACCTGAATTATTTACAGAACAGTATCTGAACCGATAACTGTACCATGAATATGAGAAATGATCCATGCAGCCATAACACCACTCAATTAATCCGTCAAAAGGGAATGAAATCCGTAAAAAAGATGCTGGAACAGGATGTCGGGAAAAAACGGTAAAAATTATTACAAAGTAAAATCATTCTTATGGTGTGATGAAAGAAGACGGTGCAGCTTATGCCAGCTGTACCGTCTTCTTTTTTTTTCTTTATAGGAAAGATCGTCTGCGGCGTTCTATAATGGTCTCATAAATTAAGACACTTTTTCGGACAGTTTTTAATGAATCTGATATACTTAAACCAGTATGAAAGAAAGGATCCATTATCATGTCCAGACAAAGAAGAAATTTTAATGCCAAATTCAAATCAGACCTT
>JAXFBD010000060.1:0-4470 GCA_034118545.1 Blautia sp. | reverse complement strand
TAAAAAAGAAAGAAGAATAAAATATCATGAGTAAAGTAGCAGTAGTATTTTGGAGCGGTTCAGGAAACACAGAAGCAATGGCAGTTGCAGTGGCAGAAGGGGCGAGGGCAGCCGGAGCAGAGGTGACGGTTTTTGAGACAGGAGATTTTTTAGCAGATAAAATAGCGGATTTTGACGGATTTGCATTTGGATGCCCGGCCATGGGAGATGAGGTTTTGGAAGAATCGGAATTTGAACCTTTATTTGCAGAATGCGAGAATAAACTGGAAGGAAAAAAAGCAGTACTGTTTGGTTCCTATGGCTGGGGAGACGGACAGTGGATGAGAGACTGGGAAGAAAGATGTGCAGATCATAAGATTCAGCTTGTGTCAGAAAGTGTGATTTGTCAGGAGGAGCCGGATGAAGAAGGGCTGGAGCAATGCAGGTCGCTGGGCGCAGCTATTGCCTGATTTTCCATTTGCTGCGTTGTTGTCAATTGCCGTATCCACTAAGTGTTCGCTGTTCTAGTTGATAAAAGTTCTCAACTTTGGTTATTGACAATGAATAGAAGTAAGAATATACTAACTCTTGTAATAAATGAGAAACTTAATCAAATACTTTATTGAGAATGAAAGCAGGTGGATTATGATGCCGTTATCTATGGCGGGAACCGGTCGGATGAATCAGATACGGAAAATAGGTGGAAAAGAAGAAACCAGACGTTTTTTGGAGAGCCTTGGATTTGTGGTTGGAGGATATGTCACGGTTGTGTCTGAGATGAATGGCAATCTGATCGTGAACGTGAAAGAATCGCGTGTGGCAATCAGTAAAGAAATGGCAAACAGGATTATGGTTTGAGGAGGAGAGAGAAATGGCAACGTTGCGGGACGTTAAATGCGGTGAGACAGTTAAGGTTCAGAAAATCCGCGGAGAAGGTGCAGTAAAGCGCCGGATCATGGATATGGGAATTACCAGAAATACAGAGGTGTTTGTACGTAAAGTGGCTCCGCTGGGAGATCCTGTGGAAGTAACCGTAAGAGGATATGAATTGTCTTTGCGGAAAGCAGATGCGGAAATGATAGAAGTGCAGAATATTATGTGAAATATTTTTTTAAGATATGGTTAGCGTAAACTAAAACGGGTTGCGCTTATGTAATTGGAAAGAGAGGAAAAAATGAAAGTAAAAATTGCGCTTGCAGGAAATCCAAACAGTGGTAAGACAACGCTGTTTAATGCTCTGACAGGATCTAATCAGTTTGTGGGAAACTGGCCCGGAGTCACAGTAGAGAAAAAGGAAGGAAAAATAAAAGGACATACAGCGAAGGGGGAAGAGGCTATACTTGTGGATCTTCCCGGAGTGTATTCTTTATCTCCGTACACACTGGAAGAAGTGGTATCCCGGAATTTCCTTCTGGAAGAAAAACCTGATGCGATAATCAATATTATTGACGGTACGAACCTGGAGAGAAATCTGTATCTCACCACACAGCTTACAGAGCTGGGAATTCCTGTGATCATAGCAGTGAATATGATGGATCTGGTAAAAAAGAACGGGGAAGAGCTTAACATTGAGCGTCTTGCAAAAGACACCGGATGTAAAGTGGTGGAGATTTCCGCGCTTAAGGGAGAGGGAATCGATCAGCTGGCTCAGCGTGCCGTTGCCATTGCAAGGAGCGGTAAAAAGAATCGGCCGGCTCACAGCTTTGAGGGGTGTGTGGAGCATGCCATTGCCCATATTGAGGAAGCAATCAACGGAAAAGTCGATGAGAGTATGGAGCGCTGGTATGCGGTGAAGCTTTTCGAACGCGATGAGAAGGTTCGTGAGAATCTGAATCTGGATCCGGCACTGCTGGCTCACATTGAAGAGGATATTGTAAGCTGTGAGACAGAACTGGATGACGATGCAGAAAGCATTATCACAGGGGAACGTTATAATTACATAGGAAGTATCATAGAAGACTGCTATAAGAAACGTGTAAAAAATCAAATGTCTGTATCAGATAAGATAGACCGGATCGTGACAAACCGTTTTCTGGCACTTCCTGTTTTTGCTCTGGTAATGTTTATCGTATATTATGTGTCCGTTACTACTGTGGGAACCATTCTGACAGACTGGACCAATGACACATTGTTTGGGGAATGGATCATTCCGGGGGCACAGGCAGCCCTTGAATCTATTGGCTGTGCAGAATGGCTGACAGGTCTTCTGGTTGACGGTATTATCAGCGGTGTGGGTGCTGTGCTCGGATTTGTTCCGCAGATGCTGGTACTGTTCATTTTCCTTGCTTTTCTGGAAGGCTGTGGATATATGGCACGTATTGCGTTCATTATGGATCGGATCTTCCGCAAATTCGGGCTGTCCGGAAAATCCTTTATTCCCATGCTGATCGGTACAGGATGCGGTGTTCCGGGTGTTATGGCATCCAGAACCATTGAAAATGACCGTGACCGTAAGATGACGATTATGACCACAACCTTTATTCCCTGTGGTGCCAAGCTTCCGATCATTGCCCTGATTGCAGGCGCGCTTTTTGACGGGGCAGCATGGGTTGCACCCAGTGCTTACTTTGTGGGAATTGCGGCGATTATCTGTTCCGGTATTATCTTAAAGAAAACGAAAATGTTTGCAGGAGATCCGGCGCCTTTTGTTATGGAGCTTCCTGCATATCATATGCCCACCGTGGTAAACGTGCTTCGCAGCATGTGGGAGAGAGGCTGGTCCTTTATTAAGAAGGCAGGAACCATTATTCTGCTTTCTACGATTTTCGTATGGTTTGCCCAGAGCTTTGGTGTGGAAGGCGGAAGCTTTGGGATGGTGGAAGATATGAATAACAGTATTCTGGCAGGAATTGGATCTGCAATTGCATGGATCTTTACTCCTCTTGGCTGGGGAGACTGGAAATCTGCAGTGGCAGCAATTACAGGCCTGGTAGCGAAAGAAAATGTAGTAGGAACCTTTGGAATCCTGTATGGATTCGGAGAAGTTGCAGAGGACGGTGTGGAAATCTGGGGCTCACTGGCTGGTTCTATGACGGCGGTGGCTGCCTACTCTTTCCTGGTATTTAATCTTTTGTGTGCCCCCTGCTTTGCGGCAATGGGAGCAATTAAAAGAGAAATGAACAGTGCAAAATGGTTCTGGTTTGCCATTGGTTATCAGACCTTGCTTGCTTATGTGGTTTCTCTTTGCGTTTACCAGATTGGCACACTTATTACAACGGGAGCCTTTGGTATAGGAACTATTGTGGCTTTCATACTGGTGGTCGGATTTTTGTATCTGTTATTCCGTCCGTATAAAGAGAGTCAGAATCTGACTGTTCCAAAGAGTATTTCCGGAAAAATCAGAGCATAAAAACAGTTTATCATTTACAGGAGGTGCATAAGGTGGGAACGGTAATTGTTCTTTTGATACTGGCTGCAGTGATAGTCCTGATTATACGCAGTATGATAAAAAATAAAAAAGCCGGAAAATCTCTGCAGTGCGGACAGAGCTGCAGTCACTGTGGAGGGCACTGCCATCAACTTCAGGAGCAGGAAAGATGAATAAGGAGCATATGATTTCGGATGCAGAGAAGAAAAAGCTGGAATCAGGCCAGTATCTGAGCGGGGGTATGGATAAGAATATAGTCATTGAGCTTCTTCGAAAGGAAGGCTTCCGTATTACCCGACAGAGGAAAATACTGATCGATATTATCCTGAATGAGGACTGTACCTGCTGTAAGGAAATCTATTATCTCGCCTCTAAACAGGAGCGGGGAATAGGCGTGGCGACTATTTACCGGACGATAAGCGCCCTGGAAAAAATAGGAGCTTTGAAGCGGAAAAATCCTTATCAGGTATGCGGTGGAAACCGGATGGTTAAAGGGAAGATTTTTGTGGAGCTGGAGGATTCATCTGTTGTGGAGCTGGATCTTCCGGCTCTGCATCATGTAATGGAAACAGGTCTTGAGAAGTGTGGATATTCCGGAGGAAAAGGTGTAAAGAAAATCAGATATATGTGGGACAGGGATTAAAAATACTGCAAATCAGAGCTTTTTATGGTATATTTATTCTATATTAAATGACCAGAGGAGGGCTCCATATGTCTGTATCAGTTTACCGGAAAAATCAGTCAGCAGTTCTTACACAGGAATTTGAAAGTACAGGAGCCTATGGAAAGATAAAGGCCGGAGATACCCATATTTTCTGGAAAAAAGGTCTTTCCTGGAAATATGTTCCTGTGGATGAAATAAAGCGTATTTACCGTAGAGTTGAAGGGGCAGATTCCACCCTGGGCTGCTGTAATGTAAGCTTTGATATTCAAAAACTTGTTCTGGAATTAAAGGACGGGACGATTTGCGAATTGCTGATAGGGGAGGGCCTGAAAAAAGAAGCAGAAGCATTATATGCGGACTTGAAAATGCAGCATTCGGAGATTATGTTTGGAAAAGCTTCTTCCTGAAAAAATATCGATTCTTGATTTTGTGATACGAATCTTGATTTTTTTATATGGAA
>JAXFBD010000059.1:0-20060 GCA_034118545.1 Blautia sp. | reverse complement strand
ACCCTGCTTCTTTCATCAATGGCATCCTTTGTAATAGTCAGAAACAAATGGAAAGCATGCGGAATTATGTTCTCCGCAATGATCGCTTCCATGGTTATTCCGTTCCAGGTACTGATGATCCCGCTGGTTTCTCTTTATGGTGGTATCTTCGGTGTGTTAAACAGCAGAATCACACTGATTCTCATGCATGTGGGCTTTTCGCTGTCCATGGCAACCTTTATGTTCCATGGTGCGATCAGAACCAACATTCCTCTGGAACTGGAGGAGGCAGCTCTCATCGACGGATGTACAAGATGGCAGACTTTCTGGAAAATCGTATTCCCGCTTTTGAAGCCGACCATCGCAACCATCGCGATTATTGATGCAATGGCATTCTGGAATGATTACCTTCTGCCGAGCCTTGTTCTCGGACGTAAGGAACTGTACACTATTCCGATCGCCATGCAGGCATTTTATGGAACCTACTCAACAGATATCGGACTTGTAATGGCCGCTCTGCTTCTGGCAATGCTGCCGATCCTGATTCTGTACGTATTCCTGCAGCGTTACATCGTAGAAGGTGTTACATCAGGTGCCGTGAAAGGTTAATATTTCAGCGGGATTCACCCGCTTCAAGCGCGCAGTGGCAATGCGGCCTGCATTTTCACTGCGCTACCTTTATATAATAAAACATTCTGGTTTTATCAATGAAAATACTTTAGCTGGGAGGGATTATCGTGCACAAGATCAAGATTTCTGAGAAATATCTGGGGCTTCCTGTTTTTGCAGAAAGACCGGAGGAAATCCTGGAGATTTTTGCAGGCGGACAGAAACTGTATGAACTGAAGGTATCAGCCTGTGAAGATGCAAAAATACAATGCGATTATTATTGTTTTCTGAACGTGGAGGAATACCTGGGCAGCGAACTCACCATGGAGGGAGAGTGCGGCTGGGGTTTTTATGAAGGAATTATCCAGTCAGACTCCCGGCGGCAGCCGGAGATACAAAGACCTCTGATTCATTACACGGCAGAAAGAGGATGGATCAATGATCCCAACGGGCTGGTATATCACGATGGAACCTATCATTTGTACTATCAGTATAATCCGGTAAATACAAAATGGGAGAATATGTCCTGGGGACATGCCTGCAGTTCGGATCTTCTTCGTTTCCGCCCCATGGAAACAGTTCTCTATCCTGATGAAAACGGAACCATTTTCTCCGGATGCGGACTTGTAAATACCCGGGGAAAGCTGGGACTTCCCAAGGACTGCCTGCTGTTTTATTATTCGGCAGCCGGAGATACCAATAAATGGGGAAAAGGAAAGCTGTTCACTCAGCGTATCGCCTACAGTACAGACGGAGGAATGACGCTGAAAAGATATCCCAAAGAGGCCATAGGTGTTCTGGAAAGGGACAGCCGGGATCCGAAGATCTTCTGGCATCCGGAGACGGACAGCTACATAATGGTTCTCTGGATCCAGGGCAATGAATTTGCCATTTTCCGTTCACCGGATCTGGAAAACTGGGAGATGACAGACAGTTTTACTTATGATAAGGCCTGGGAATGTCCGGATCTTTTGCGAATGGAGTGTGACGGAGAAGAAGTATGGGTGTTCATGAGCGCGGACGGCTTTTATTATCTGGGAAGCTTTGACGGATATCATTTTGTATCAGACGGAGTACGCCATGAAGCGTATCTTACAGACCTTCCTTATGCAGCACAGTCTTACAGCGGAATAGAAGATAGAATTGTAATCGTTCCGTGGCTTCGTACTTTAAATAAAGGAAAGCTTTATACAGGAATGATGGGAATTCCCAGAGAAGCAAAGCTTGTGAAAAGAGGCGGGGAAATTCGCCTTAGCCTTCTGCCGGTAAGGGAATACCACGCACAAAAAGCAGAGATTGCATCAATAAGTTCTGCTAATGGCAGATATACAACAGACATCACAGACGAGGCGGTAACAGAGATTTATCTGGAAAAAACGGGAGATGCTCCCATAACCGTAAAATTTTTCGGACAGGAGCTGGTAATCAGAGAGGATGCTCTTATTCTGGGAGAGACACAGACAAAGCTTCCTGAGAGATTTGAGGACGTTCATATCCTTATTGACCGGGAGGTTGTGGAGATTTACGGAAATCAGGGTACCCTGAATGCTTATTATGAGACATCCCGGACAGAGCTTACCGGAGAGATTCAGATCACCGGAAGTGATTTCAGCGGAAAAATCTTTCAATGGCGGCCATGAGAGGTGACAAAAATGAAAAAGAAAAGAAGAAAAACAACACCTTCCCCGGCAGGGGAAATGAATATAAATGTGACTAAACCGGAGGCAAAACCGGAAGTAAAAACAGAAAGCGGAAATCTGGAATATCATCTTCGTTTTGAAAAGAAACTGGATGAGCTGAAATGGCTTTATATGGAGCTTTATCAGAATGAGTGGATGTTTGATGAGCTTTGCGGCCAGATGTTCCGTTTCTATGAGGAACGCCAGGAATATTTAAAAGAGCTTGACCGGAAAAGGGAGGCAAATCCCGACTGGTATAAGAGCAATGATATGCTTGGCATGATGCTTTACGTGGACAACTTTGCAGGAAATCTGCAGGGCGTAAAGGAAAAACTGGATTATCTTCAGAAATGTAATGTAAATTACGTACATCTGATGCCTTTGCTGGAAACACCGAAAGGACGTTCAGACGGCGGCTATGCCGTGGCGGATTTCCGTAAGGTACAGCCGGAGCTGGGCACCATGGAGGATCTGAATGAAGTGGCAAAGGCCTGCCATGACAGGGATATGAGCGTGTGTATGGACTTTGTTATGAACCATACATCAGAGGATCATGAATGGGCTGTCCGCGCCAGAAGAGGCGAAGGCGAGTATATGAGCCGTTATTTCTTCTATGACAATTATGACATTCCGGCTCTTTATGAAAGAACGGTACCGCAGGTATTTCCTACGACTGCACCGGGGAATTTTACCTATTTACCGGAAATCGGATATCATGTTATGACCACATTTTATCCTTATCAGTGGGACCTGAACTACCAGAATCCCCGCGTATTTAATGAGATGATGTACAATTTCCTGTTTTTTGCCAATAAGGGAATTGACGTTATCCGTATTGATGCCGTTCCTTATATCTGGAAACAGCTGGGAACCGACTGCCGGAATCTTCCCCAGGTACATAATATCGTGCGCATGATGCGTATTATCGGAGAGATTGTCTGCCCGGGCATTCTGCTTCTGGGCGAGGTGGTAATGGAACCTTCCAAAGTGGCACCATATTTCGGCACAGTGGAGAAGCCGGAATGTCACATGCTGTATAATGTGACAACAATGGCGACAACCTGGAATTCTGTGGCAACAAGAGATACCCGGCTTCTGAAACGCCAGATGGATGTGATCAGCAGTCTTCCGAAAGATTACGTATTTCTGAATTATCTGCGTTGTCATGATGACATCGGATGGGGGCTGGATTACGGTACCTTAAGCTGGTGGGGAATGGGAGAGAGATCTCATAAGGATTATATCAATCAGTTCTTCCTTGGCAATGTAGAGGGAAGCTTCAGCCGCGGCGAGCTTTACAATGCGGATCCGGTAACGGGAGATGCCCGTTTCTGCGGAACCACAGCTTCCATGTGCGGTGTGGAAAAAGCAGGCTTCGAAGGCGATGAGGAACAGATGGATGCAGCAATCAAAAGAGTGCTCATGCTTCATGCTTTCATGCTTACCCAGTCCGGAATTCCAATGCTTTACAGCGGTGACGAGATCGGCCAGGTAAATGATTATTCCTACAAAGAAATTCCGGAAAAAGCTCCGGATTCCCGTTACATCCACAGAGGCAGGTTTGACTGGGCACTGGTGGATAAGATCAGTGAAAAAGACAGTGTTCAGCAGAGGATTTTCGACGGACTTGGTGAGCTGGAAAAAATTCGTGCGAAAGAACAGGTTTTTGTTACAAATGCAGGCTTCTATACGTTGGAAACTTATGAACAGGCAGTGCTTTGTCTCGTAAGAGAGTTCGGCGGTGATAAAGTGATCGGTCTTTTTAACTTCAGTGAATATGACAAGACAGCATGGATCGATCAGCAGGACGGAGAATATGAAGATCTGATCACAGGCCGGCGAATGAAAGCTTCCGGCGTAAATATTCCGGGCAATGGCTATTACTGGCTGAAACGCATCAAACCAGATTATAAATAGTTCTATATATGGTTTTACAGCGAGAACAGCGGTAAATGTCTGAAGGCAGGATGGGCTGCCGCAAATTAATTTTTGCGAAAAGCCTGTTCTGCCTTTGTTTCGTTTATTTTGTCCCCGTACCATAAGAGTGGAAAGAGAAGGAAAGCAGTGGTATCATGGTAAGTGAGCATTATCAGATATCCCGTATGTAAAAAGGAGGAAACAGGAAATGACGGAAATATCAGAGGAGTTTGATTATTTTATCGGGGCGAACTGCATTATCTGCGGAAAGTGCCGCAGTGTCTGTCCGCAGAAATGTATCGATCTGCTGAAACGTCCTGTTATGATCGATCAGAGCCGCTGTATCCACTGCGGAGAATGTGAAAAAATCTGTCCGGTGGGCGCTGTGGACAAAAGAGATTAGCATAAGGATGCGGCAAAAATTTATTTTCGGCATTATGTATATTTTTTTATAAAAATACATGATAGGACTAGATAAAATAACCCGTTTGTGCTATATTTAAGTATACAGTAATTGTAGAACTTGGTTATTTTGCTTTTGTTGTTTTTTTCTTAATGTGCGGAGGAGAAAATGATAATAAGAGCGGATAAATATAAGGGTTCAAAATCAATTTCATAAGGAAGGTGAGCAATTGGAGAACTATACTAAGTATAAGCTGAAAAGCAGCGACGAGCTTGCATCATTGCTGGATGGCAAAGACAACCTGTTCGTCATTGCCTGTAACAAGTGCTTCAAGGAATTTGAGACCGTTGACGAACCAGATTGCGATGAGTTTTTAAAATTCGCTGCAGAACAGGGAAAAACGATCACTGGTAGCGCAAAGGTTGATTTTGTGTGCAATAAAATGCACACAGAGAAAAAATTAGAGGGTCTCATTCCGGAAGGCACAGAGAGCGTTGTGGTAATTTCCTGTGGTCTTGGTATTCAGACGGTTGCAGATCTGGCAGGCAAACCTGTGTATGCAGCAAGCAATTCTCTTAACTACAGAGGCCATCACGGTATGGCTCTGACAAAGAAGAGCTGCGATGCATGTGCACAGTGTTATCTGAATATAACCGGAGGAATCTGCCCCATCGTTGACTGTTCCAAGAGCCTTGTTAACGGACAGTGCGGCGGTGCAAAAGACGGCAAATGTGAAGTAGACTGCAATAAAGACTGCGCATGGGAGAAAATTTATCAGAGACTGGCAAAACAGGGACGTCTTGAAGAATTCCTCAACCAGCCTGTGCAGGTGCGTGACTTCTCAAAGACTAATTTCAAAGTAATTAATGATTATGTAAAATCTATCAGAGAGGACAGACTGGACGGTTACTATGGCGGCGTTCATCCGTCAGAGCGTAAAGAATTCAGCGAGCATATTCCGCTGAAGAAATTCCCGGATCCAAAGACACTTGTGATTTCCATGTCACAGCATCTTGGCGCTCCGGCAAATCCGATCGTTCAGGTTGGCGATACTGTAAAAGTTGGACAGAAGATCGGTGAAGCCGCTGGATTTATCAGTGCACCGGTACACTCCAGTGTAAGTGGTACAGTAGTTGCTGTTGAACCTCGTATGCATGCTACCAGAGGCAGTGAAGTGATGGCTGTTGTTATTGAATCGGATGGAAAAAATACTCTGCACGAATCCGTACAGCCTCATAAAGATCTTGACAGCCTCACCCCGGATGAAATTATCGATATCATCCGTGAAGCAGGTATTGTTGGTATGGGTGGTGCAGGCTTCCCGACCTGTGTCAAATTAAAACCGGCCAAACCGGTCGATACCATTCTTTTGAACGGATGTGAATGTGAACCACTTCTGACAGCAGACCACAGAGTGCTTCTGGAGTTTGCTGATGACATTGTTTTCGGTCTGAAAGCAATCCTTAAAACAACCGGTGCCGAAAAAGGTATCATTGTTATCGAGGATAACAAACCGGATGCAATTGAAGTAATGAAAGAAAAAGTTGCCAATATCGGCAACATGGAAGTTTTCGTTGCAAGAACCAAATACCCGCAGGGTGCTGAGAAAACTCTCATCAAACGTGTAATGGGAAGAAAGGTTCCAAGTGGCGGTCTTCCGGCAGATGTTGGTGTTGTAGTAGACAATATCAGTACTGTAAAAGCAATTTCTGATGCAATTCAGACAGGTATGCCTCTTATCGAGCGTGTTGCAACTGTAACAGGCGAGAAGATCAAACAGCCGGGCAACTTTATCATTAAAATCGGTACCAGCGTAAAAGAGCTGATCGATTACTGCGGCGGTTTTACAGATGATGATGTTCTGGTCAAGATGGGCGGACCAATGATGGGATTCCCGCTCTCCGATCTGGAAGTACCTATGATGAAAGGCTCCAATGGTATTATCGCCATTGATACCGATGAACCAAAGGAACAGCCATGTATCAAATGTGGCCGTTGTGTTGATGTCTGTCCAATGGAACTTTCTCCGCTGTATTTTGCAAAATATGCGGATGAAGAGAACTGGCAGGGCATGAAGGACATGAATGTTATGGACTGCGTTGAATGCAGATGCTGTCAGTACATCTGTTCTTCCAAGATTCCGTTAGTTACTAAGATCAAAGCCGGAAAAAATGCAGTAAGGGGGATGAAGTGATATGTTAATTACCCAGTTAAAAGCAAAGGAAACTATCGTATCACTGACAGCCGGAAAAAAAGTTTTCATTATTAACTGTCAGGGATGCAAAGAAGTCCGTTTTCCGGAAAAAGAAGCTGTTGAACTTCAGAAAGAGCTTGCCGCTGAAGGCAAAGTAACTGGAGTTTTTACAACCGATTATATCTGTAATCCGGAAAATATGAAGCTGCGTATCCAGAAACACATGAGCAAGATCGAAGAAGCAGATATGGTGCTGGTATTCTCCTGTGGTGTCGGAGTACAGACAATTTCTGAATTTTTAGATACAAAGATGGTTTGTGCAGCTTGTGATACATATCCGGTTCCTGGCTTCCAGGGCGTAACACCGTTAGAGTACAAATGTGACCAGTGCGGTGAGTGCTATCTGAATCTGACCGGAGGAATCTGCCCGATCACAGCATGTTCCAAGAGCCTTGTCAACGGACAGTGTGGCGGTTCTAAAGACGGCAAATGTGAAGTGGACAGCGATATGGAATGTGGATGGGAGCGTATCTACAGACGTCTGAAAGAGATCGGACGCCTTGATGCATTGAAATGCCCGACACAGATTCGTAATTTTGCAACAGATGACGAAGTAGCTAAATAAAGAAGCTGTTTAAATTTATAATGATTGGAGCAAAGTATAATGAAAATTACAGAATTATTTGAACGTGGTGAATTTGTAGTTTCTGCAGAAGTAGGACCACCAAAAGGAATTCATGTAGAACATTTGCTGGAAGAGGCAAAAGCTTATCTGAGCGGTGTTCATGCAATTAACGTAACAGACAATCAGTCTTCTGTTATGCGTCTCGGCTCTCTTGCAATGTGTAAAGCCCTGAAGGATGAAGGAATGAATCCTATTTTCCAGCTCGCATGCCGTGACAGAAACCGTATTGCTCTGCAGTCAGACCTTTTAAGCGCAGCTATGCTGGGAATCGATAACGTTCTCTGTCTGACTGGTGACCACACAAAAATGGGTGACCACCCACAGTCCAAACCGGTATTTGACCTTGATTCCGTATCTCTGCTTCACACAGCAGGACTGCTGGAAAAAGGCGTAGACCTTGGCGGAAATGAGCTTGTTGGCGAACCGCCTAAATTCGCAAAAGGTGCTGTTGTTTCTCCATGCAGTGACTCTGTTGACGCACAGCTTGCAAAAATGGAAAGAAAAGTAGCTGCAGGTGCAGATTACTTCCAGACACAGGCTGTATTTGAGCCGGAGAAATTCATTAAATTCATGGAAAAAGCAAAACAGTTTGGAAAACCTGTTCAGCTTGGTATCATCATTCCTAAATCTGTAGGTATGTGCAGATTCATGAACAACAACGTTGCAGGTGTTCATGTTCCGGAAGAAATGATCGAAGAACTGAAAGCTGACAAAGAGAAAACAAAAGCCGGTATTACAGGCGTAGAAATTGCTGCACGTATTATCAAAGAATGTAAACCATATTGCCAGGGCGTACATCTTATGACCCTTGGATGGGAATCAAAAGTTCCGGATCTGTTAAAACAGGCAGGAATCTGATAGTTTTACATATTAATAGAAAAGGAGTTGTCCGCCCGGGCAGCTCCTTTTATAATAGAGAGGGATATTATCCCAAAAGCACTCAGGCAGGCTGCGAAGGGGCGGCAGGTCAGAATTGCAGTAACTATACAGATATTGAAAGAGGGAAAATGAGAAACTATAAGATTGGTTTATACGAAAAAGCAATAAGAAATTCTTTGTCATGGTATGAGAAGATAGAATGTGCAAAAGAGTGCGGATATGATTATCTGGAAGTATCCATTGATGCAACTGAAGAAAAAATTCAGCGTATTTTCATGGGCAGGGATGAGAAGAAGAAAATCATGGAAGCAATATTTGAGGTGGGTATTCCCATTGGTTCCATGAGTGTCAGTGCATTGACAAAATATGCGCTGGGTGATCCGGATGATAAGATTCGGGAGAAGGCCATGTTAATCGCAAAAAAATCGATAGAGCTGGCTTCTGATCTGGGTGTACGTACCGTAATGATTCCGGGATATGATATTTATTTTGGGAAATCTTCAGCAGAGACAGAGAAATACTTTTTGGAAAATGTAAGGAAAATCGCAGAAATTGCAGAGAGAGAAGGCGTACTGGTGGGATTTGAAACTATGGAAAATAATTTCATGAACACCACCGGAAAGGCTGTAAAGTATGTAGATATGGTGGATTCTCCATATTTAAAAATATACCCGGATGCAGGAAATATTACAAATGCTGCTGTAGAGAATAAACATGATGTATGTGAGGATATGAAAAAAGGAAAAGGTAAGCTGGTCGCCTTGCATCTGAAAGAAACAAAGCCGGGAGTATTTCGTGAGGTTCCGTTTTTGACAGGACATGTGCCCTTTGAGAGGATCATCCGCACAGCCTGGGAGCTTGGAGTCCGCCGCTATGTGACAGAGCTCTGGGATGTGGGCAAAGAAACATGGAAAGAGGATATTTGTTTTGCAAACCAAAGGATGAGAGAGCTTCTTGACAGGCAGGAACAGTGACCATTTGCCAGTGCGGCAGATGCTGAGGTTTTTGCCGGCTGAGTACAGGGTATCCGCATTGCTTTTTGCTTTCCTGCATGCTAGTATTATTTCAGCAGGGATTTACAGGAAAGTGCATATTTGACTTAATTGTATAACGGTCAGTTAACGGTGGAGGAACATCAATTGAAAGATAAAATAATTGCAGAGGAAATCCAGCCTCTTGAGGAAGAAAGACGAAAAACAGAGTATACCCATCTGGGTGGATTTTTGGAGGAGGATGAAGAAAGGCCGGATTCCGAAAATTCGGAGGAAGTATCACAAAAACTGATGGATTACCGGTATTTTGACGGTTCGCGTATCCGGAGGTCTGTAAAGATATCCACAGATGTTAATAAAGAGGGAGAAAAGCTGCTTAAACAGGGGAAGATCGTCCTGAAAGATATCTATTCAGGATTTGACGGGTGGAAGAGCCAGAGAAAAGGACAGTTAAGTGCCACGGGATACGAAGGAAACCGGCAATTTCCCATCTGGATCATTTTTGAGCGGACCCAGGTGAAAGAGCTGCGCTGCCAGTGCAAAAAATGTACCGGTGATTATTATGGGATGTTTGATGTTTCGAAGACAAGCTGTCCATATAAAGCAGGTGCTCTGAAGCTTCTGGAGGAATATCTCCAGGTACATAACATTGGTGATGCCACAGATTTCGGCGGCCATCGTCTGCTGAATGCCTTTGAACGCAGAAGAGCGAATATGGTGATGGCGGATGCAGAGGCTAAAGAAGAGAGCCTTTTGCTGACGCCGCGTCTGACAAGAAAAAATGGCAAACTCTCCCTTTCCTTTAAAATCGGAGAGAAAAAACTGTTTATTATCAAAAAGCTTGATGTTTTTTGTGAGAATGTAAGAAAATCGGCCAGCGATGTTTATGGAAGCAGTACAGAGATCAATCACGATGCCCGTAATTTTACAGAGGAAGGGAGACGATGGATCCGCCTTATCAGTAAAATTGTACGTGAAGAAAAAGAGTTTCAGCAGAGACTGTACTCCTCCAGGTATTACTACGGAAGAGAAAAGGAAAGTGTGGGCGGATCCCTGGAGCTTTTTGGATGGAGACTGGATGAGCTTTATGAAAGCCTGGGGCAGGAATCCATTGAATTTGAGGATAAAGATGCACGTGAGAAAAAGAAACAGGTTCTGACCTGTGCCGACAGAAATCCGAAGATTTCCATACGTATCTCGGAGGATGTGATCATGGGAAACAAGGAATTTCACGGCATTAAGGTGGAAGGGCGTTTTCCGGAGCTTTATTACGGAACAGATGCAGCCTATTTTATCAGTGATAATCATCTCAACAGAGCAGAGGCTGATTTTCTGGAGAAGGCTGAGCCATTGGCAAATATTGCGGCAGGTGACAGCTTCTCTTTCAATGTGGGCCGGAATCGTATTTCTGAATTTTATGCCCGCATCCTTCCGGAACTGGAAAATATAGCATCGATTACAGAGACACAGCCGGAAAAATTCCGTTCCTATGTCCTGCCGGAGGCTCAGTTTATATTTTATCTTGACACAGAAGAAGACGATGCGGTATGCAGGACTTATGCCATATACGGCGGAAAAGAATATTCTGTGCTGGAAGGTGCACGAAAAGCAAAGGCGGCAAAACTGGAGCCCTTCCGGGATCATAACAGGGAAGAGGAAATAATTTACCATGTCAACAGCTGGTTCCCGATCATAGACTGGGATAATGATGAAATGTGCTGCGGAAAAGACGAGACCCTGATTTACCGGCTTATGAAGGAAGGAACCGAAAAGCTGATGGAGCTTGGCGAGGTTCGATGCACGAAGCGTTTTCTTGGAGCAAGTAAGGTAAACAAGGTGAAAGTGTCCGTGGGTGTTTCTTTGTCTTCGGGACTTCTGGATCTGAATGTTTCCACGGAAGATGTATCTGCTGCGGAGCTATTGGACATTCTGAAAAGCTACCGTAAAAAGAAGAAATATTACAGATTGAAGGATGGTTCCTTTGTTGATCTGGACGAGCCCTCGCTGGAGATGCTGGCTGAGCTTTCAGAAGCCATGAATCTGAAAGATAAAGAGCTGCTGAAAGGAAAAATGAAGCTTCCCATGTATCGTACCCTTTATCTGGACAAGCTTCTGGAGGAGCATGACGGTGTTTACAGCAGTCGTGACAGCCGTTTCCGTGAAATCGTGAAAGGCTTCAAAACTGTAAAAGATGCGGATTTCGAAGAGCCGGCATCTTTATCCAGACAGATGCGTAAATATCAGAAGGATGGATATAAATGGCTTCGGACCCTGGAGGCATGGCAGTTTGGCGGGATTCTGGCCGATGATATGGGACTGGGAAAGACGCTCCAGGTCATTGCTGTCATTCTGGCAGCAAAGGAAGAAGGTAAAGAGGGAACTGCCCTGGTGGTGACACCGGCTTCGCTGGTATACAACTGGGATGCGGAATTTGAAAAATTTGCACCACAGCTTAAGGTTTGTCTTGTTACGGGAAATCAGGAAGAACGGCAGAAAAAGATTGAAGCATACAAAGAGGCGGATGTGCTGGTAACATCCTATGACCTTCTGAAACGGGATATTGCCTTGTATGATGGAAAGAAATTTTCCTACGAAATTATTGATGAGGCGCAGTATATCAAAAATCATACCACGGCAGCAGCAAAAGCGGTCAAGATTATTGAGAGCAGGATCCGCTATGCACTGACCGGAACGCCCATCGAAAACAGGCTCAGTGAATTGTGGAGCATTTTTGATTATCTCATGCCGGGATTTCTGTATGAATATGAAACCTTCAAAAGAGAGATTGAAACTCCCATTGTTAAAAATAATGATGAAAAAGCACTTAAGCGTCTGCAGAAGATGACAGGCCCGTTTATTCTGCGAAGGCTGAAGGAGGATGTTCTCAAGGATCTTCCGGAAAAGCTGGAAGAATACCGGTATGTGCGTCTGGGAAGCAGCCAGCAGAAGCTTTATGACGGTCAGGTGGTTCACATGAAAGAGCAGATTGCCCGTCAGAATCCGGAAGATTTTAATAAGAACAAACTTCAGATTCTGGCAGAGCTTACAAGACTTCGCCAGATCTGCTGTGATCCGTCTCTTTGCTTTGAAAATTATAAGGGCGAAACCGCAAAGCTGGAGGCGTGTCTTGAACTGATCCGCAGTGCCATGGACGGAGGTCACCGTATTCTGGTATTCTCTCAGTTTACTTCCATGCTGGAGATTCTACAGGAAAAGCTGACGGGACTTAAGATACCGTTCTTTACCATTACGGGAAGTACTTCCAAAGAAAAACGACTGGAACTGGTAAAGAGCTTTAATGAAGGAACAGTACCTGTTTTTCTTATTTCTCTGAAGGCAGGCGGTGTGGGACTTAACCTCACAGGGGCTGATGTGGTGATCCATTATGATCCATGGTGGAATCTGGCAGCTCAGAATCAGGCCACAGACCGTGCACACCGGATCGGACAGACGAAGAAGGTGACAGTCTATAAGCTGATTGCCAAGCAGACAATTGAAGAAAAAATTCAGAAGCTGCAGGAAAGCAAGAAAAACCTTGCAGATCAGGTGATAAACGGTGAAAGAGCAAGTCTTGGAAATATGAGCAGAGATGAGCTTTTGGAGCTTCTGGAGGTGTAAGAAAAGTGTCATCGGCTTATAATGAAACGGTAAAAGTGTTTAAAGCATTTTGCGATGAAAACCGGCTGAAAATCCTGGAACAGCTTAGAACCGGTGAAAAATGTGCCTGCAAGCTGCTGGATGATCTGCATATTACACAGCCTACACTTTCCCATCATATGAAGATATTGTGCGATGCCGACATTGTACAGGGGCGTAAAGATGGGAAATGGGTTCATTATTCCCTCAATCCGGCCGGGGCAAAACGTGCAAAAAAACTGCTGGAGGAACAGATTACTTTAGAATTTTCCGGAGAGCAGGAGCAGGATGAGAATTGCTGCGGTAAATGATAAGAGGCCATCTGAAATGATGGCTTTTCTTTGAAATGATATTTAGATATTTTTGAATCTGTCTATTTGAAAGGGGCTGTATTTATGAATTATTTACGTTCATTATGGATGTTTATACAAGAGCAGGTGCTTGGAATGAAGTGGCTGAACACTGTGCTGGGGAAGGGACTGTCCGCGCTGGGACTTGATACCACATCCCGATGGGGCGGCAGTATTCAGTTTTTTCTCTATGATGTGATAAAGATTACAGTATTGCTCTGCTTCCTGATTTTTGTTATTTCGTATATTCAAAGCTATTTTCCACCGGAACGAAGTAAACGGATTCTGGGACGTTTCAAAGGCATCTGGGCAAATGTCATTGCGGCTTTGCTGGGAACAGTTACACCTTTCTGTTCGTGTTCATCCATTCCGTTGTTTATCGGTTTTACCAGTGCAGGCCTGCCTCTGGGAGTAACCTTTTCTTTCCTGATTTCTTCTCCGATGGTTGATCTTGGAAGCCTGGTACTGCTGATGAGTATTTTTGGCGTAAGGGTGGCTGTGGTGTATGTTATCGTAGGCCTGGTGATTGCAGTCATTGGCGGTACTCTTATAGAAAAAATGCATATGGAAAACTATGTGGAAGAGTTTATTCGCAATGCCAAAAGAAGTGTTGACATCGAATCACCTGATCTGACGGTAAAAGACCGTCTTGTTTACGCAAAAGAGCAGGTAACCGAAACTTTCAAAAAGGTCTTTCCCTATATTTTGATTGGTGTCGGTATCGGTTCTGTTATTCACAACTGGATTCCGGAAGCATGGATTCAGAAAGTCCTTGGCAGCAGTAATCCTTTTGGCGTTGTGCTGGCAGTTCTGGTTGGTGTGCCCATGTATGCTGATATTTTTGGAACGATTCCTGTTGCAGAAGCTTTGCTCGCAAAGGGTGCGCAGCTTGGAACGATACTCAGCTTTATGATGGCTGTTACTACCCTGAGCCTGCCATCCATGATTATGCTGAAGAAGGCTGTAAAACCAAGACTGCTGGGTGTTTTCATAGCGATATGTACCCTGGGAATTATCATAGTTGGTTATCTGTTTAATGTGTTTCAATATATGCTGATATAAGGAGGATGTAAGTATGGCAAAGAAATGGTATCCCGTAATTGATATTTTATCCTGCGTGGAATGCGGAACCTGTGTGAATTTCTGTTCCCACGGTGTTTACAATAAGCAGAAGGCGCCATCTCCTGTTGTGGTTAATCCAGACTCCTGTATTGACCATTGCCATGGCTGCGGAAACAA
Organism: Blautia sp.; assembly: GCA_034118545.1. Classification (GTDB taxonomy): domain Bacteria; phylum Bacillota; class Clostridia; order Lachnospirales; family Lachnospiraceae; genus Blautia_A. The sequence goes on along the minus strand of JAXFBD010000059.1, from coordinate 5,498 downwards.
ATGCCAGAAAGGAGCAATTACTTATGTGGGAGATGATACAGGATGGATACCCCCTGCGCTGCAGGGCAAGGCAGACATCATATCGGAGTGCGGGTGTGGATGCTGCTGTGGGGAATAGCAATTGTTATAAAAATTAAGGAGGATCAGATAATGGGTCTGTTTGGTTTTGGAAAAAAGAAAGAAGACAAAAGTGATTGCTGTACAAATGCAAAGGATACCATCTGCTGCATTAAAGTATTAGGTGCAGGATGTAAATCCTGCCATGAACAGTATGAAAATGCGAAAGAAGCTGTCAGGGCAATGGGATTGCCTGTTGAAGTTGAGTACATCACCGATATGCAGAAAGTAATGGAATACGGAGTGATGAGTATGCCTGCCATTGTAGTCGACGAAAAAGTTGTATCAATGGGAAAGGTACTGAAAGCTTCTGATGTGGAAAAACTGCTGCATAAACTGGGGCTATAGGGAGGGAACGTCATGAGTGAAGGAAAGCCGAAGGTTGCTTTTGTATGTGTTCATAATTCCTGCCGGAGTCAGATTGCCGAAGCCCTTGGGAAGAAACTGGCATCGGATGTATTTGAAAGCTATTCTGCCGGTACAGAATTAAAAGATCATATCAATCCGGATGCGGTTCGTCTGATGAAGCAAATATATGGCATTGATATGGAGTTAACCCAGCATAATAAGCTGATTTCTGATATTCCCGAACCGGATGTGGTGATTTTCATGGGCTGTAATGTAAGCTGTCCGATTGTTCCCGGCTGGTATGCGGAAAACTGGGGTCTGGATGATCCCACCGGAAAATCAGATGAGGTATTTAAAGAAACGATACAGTTGATTGAGGAGAAAGTGCTTCAATTGAAAGAAAAACTGAGTTAGAGCAAAGAAAGCTGAACAGACCGGATATTTACCGGCTTGTTCGGCTTTTTTATTTCTAACGTAAATTTAACATGAGCATCTCTCTGATTTGACATTCATATATTATTATTTTTTATATTATGGGAAGGGTTTGCAGAAAAAGTAACTGACCAAACCGTCTCATAAGAGGGAAGAAATCATTTTTGGGAAAGGAATCGTTCAAATGAAGAAATCAGAAAAGAAAGCAGGAAATCCAGGGTACCTTTGGCGGAAAGACTGACATTTGCGGCCATATACCAGTCGAATCTGGACGAATTTTACAGAGTAAGAGTGGGTACGCTGATGGATCAGATGGCATCTTCTGAAGTGGTACGTGAAAATAAGACAAATATGACAAGTGAAGAGCAGGTGAAAGCGATTCTTAAGGCCACCAGAGAACTGAACCAGAAAAAAGCTGTGATTTATGAACAGCTTATGGGAGAACTGGAGCCGAAGGGAGTGCGGCTGATCAATTTTAATAAATTGTCTGCGGAGGAAGGAAAACTTCTGGAAACATATTTTGACCATGAGATCGCACCATACTTGTCTGCAAATATTGTAAGTAAACAGCAGCCGTTTCCATTTCTGAAAAATAAAGATATCTATGCCGTTGCGTTGCTGGCAACAAAAGGCGGAAAAACAAGAACCGCGATCATTCCCTGCAGCAATAATGTTTTTAAGCGTCTTATCGATATCCCTACCAGAAAGGGAACTTTTATGCTTTCGGAAGAACTGATTCTTCATTTCCTACCTAAAATGTTCAAAAATTATGAGGTAAAAGAAAAATCGCTGCTCCGGGTTACAAGAAATGCAGATATAGATACAGAGACAATTTATGATGAGGATCTGGATTACAGAGATGCAATGGAGAATCTGATCAAACAGAGAAAGCGGATGAATCCGGTCAGGATGGAGCTTTCCAGAGAGCTGGATAAAAAAATGATCAGTTCCTTGTGTAAAGATATTCATGTGGAGAAAGATCATGTGTTTATGTCCAGAGTTCCGCTGGATATGTCCTTCGTGTTTGCTATCCAGAGTTACCTGAAAAACACAGATCAGGAGGAGCTTTTTTATCAGAGACGCACTCCGAGGATGACACCTCAGCTGGATGATAAGAGCCGTCTCATTCCACAGATCATGGAAAAAGATGTGCTGCTGTCCTATCCATTTGAAAGCATAAAGCCGTTTATCAAACTGCTCTATGAAGCAGCAAAAGATGAAACAGTGGTATCCATAAAAATGACATTATACCGTCTGGCAAATAAAAGCCAGATTGTGGATGCACTGGTTGAGGCTGCTGAAAACGGAAAAGAAGTGGTTGTTCTGGTAGAACTCAGGGCGCGGTTTGATGAAGAGAGCAATATTGAATATTCCAGAAAGCTGGAAGAAGCAGGATGCAGGGTGATTTACGGGCTGAATGTTTATAAAGTACATTCCAAGCTTTGCCTGATTTCCAGAAAAACAGAAGAGGGTGTCTCTTACGTAACCCAGATCGGAACCGGAAATTATAATGAGAAAACCTCCGCTATGTACACGGATCTGTCTCTGATTACAGCAAATCAGGAAATTGGAAAAGAAGCAGCAGAAGTTTTTGCGGCACTTTTACAAGGAGAAACAGTGGAAGAAACCGGTCTTCTTCTGGTGGCTCCTAAGTGTTTACAGAATAAGGTTCTGGATATGATAGATGAAGAGATTGACCATGTGAAAAAGGGAGAGAAGGGGTATATCGGTATCAAAATCAATTCTCTCACAGACAAGGTAATCATTAATAAGCTGATAGAGGCTTCCCAGGCCGGAGTAAAAATTGAAATGATTGTCAGAGGAATCTGCTGTCTGATTCCGGAAGTGAAAGGCCATACAGAGAACATAAAAGTGGTGAGCATTGTGGGACGTTTTCTGGAGCATTCCAGGATTTACCGTTTCGGAATGAAAGAACGTGAAAAAGTATATATTGCATCTGCCGATTTCATGACTCGAAATACCGTTCGACGGGTGGAAGTGGCGGCGCCGGTTCTTGATGAAAAACTGAAAGAACGCCTGGACTGGATGTTTGAGACTATGATGAATGACGATGAAAAGGGAAAGCGTCTGACAGAAAAAGGAACTTATGCAGACCGGAGCCTGAACGAGACGAAACTGAATTCCCAGGAGATGTTTTATGCTATGGCTTACAGTAATGCAGGACAGAATATTTGAAATATATACATAGAACAGGAATTGTTGGGACGAACTAAATCAGCAGTAAGCTGACAGGAGGAAAATGATGAATAATACCATGGAAATCGTCTTTGGACTGTTAGGAGGGCTTGCAGTATTCATTTTTGGAATGAATATGATGAGTGACTGTTTACAGAAAGCAGCCGGAGAAAGAATGAAAAGTATTTTGGCGCTATTAACAAAAAATCCAATTCTGGGAGTCATTGCAGGAGCATTAACTACCGCAGTGTTACAGAGCAGCAATGCAATGATTGTCAGCCGACAGCGGCACTTCAGCTGATTCAGAAAATGTATGTTCAGACAGCGGATATGATGATTACCGGTAATTCGGAAGGCACAAAGAAGATATTGAAACAAAAAGAAGAGATCATGGATCTTGGTATTAAAATGCGGAAATCTCACGTGCAGCGTGTCGGCAAAGGAAAATGCGTTGCAAAGCTGACAGAATCATATAATAAAATTATTCATTCGGTAGACAGAATGGGTAATTGCTGTATTAACATGGTGGATGCAGTGCAAGGGCAGATTGGATTAAGGTATTTCCTGGAATATTCCGGTCCTGATGTGAAAGAAGTCTGAAATGTAATGGAATCAATGGGATTTTTAAATTGAAATCATGATAAATCTGCAGGAGGAGACTGTAGAAAAAATGGCTTCCGATATGAATGCATCTATTGAAGATTACAACCTGTTAAATGAATAATGATATCCTTGGAATATACGGCAGAGGGACTGCGAATGCGCGGTCCTTTTGCTGCGCAGTTGGCTTTGTTTCGGATTCAGAAAAGGAGGAGAATATATAAATGAAGCAGATGGAAGTGTGGGCTCACCGGGGTGCCAGCGGTTATATGCCGGAAAACACCATGGAGGCTTTTGAACTGGCAATAGAGCAGAAAGCCGACGGAATTGAATTGGATGTGCAGCTTTCCAGGGATGGAGAGATTATGGTTTTTCATGACGAAAGTGTGGATCGGGTGACAAATTCCAGTGGCCTGGTAAAAGATTTCACATCTTGGCAGCTAAAGGAGATTCCGGTGAAACCAGTGAATGCTCCCGGAAAAATTTACCGGATTCCAACTCTGTCAGAGGTGCTGGATATTATGCGTCATACTGATATGAAAGTAAATATCGAATTAAAGAACAGCGTATTCTTTTATGAGGGAATGGAAGAAAAAGTGATTGCTCTTGTAAAAGATCTGGGCATGAAGGAGCAGATAATCTACTCTTCGTTCAATCACTATAGTCTGAGAAAAATCCGTGAGATTGATCCAGGAGCGGAAACGGGACTTCTTATGTGTGACGGATGGATTGATGCAGCCTCTTATGGAAGAAAAGTGGGGGTAAATGCTCTCCACCCGGCAGTTTATCATTTACAGTATCCTGATTTTGCAAAAAAATGCCGGGAACAGGGACTGAAGCTTCATGTCTGGACTGCTAACCAACCTGAGCACTTCGCTATGGTGAAAGCCGCCGGAGCCGATGCAGTCATTACAAATTATCCGGATAAGGCCCGGGATTATATGAATGATGTTCCATGCTCTGTCATGGATAATTAGTAATACAAAAAGGTCACTGGATGACAGAAAAATCCGGTGGCTTTTTTCTTGAAGAAAGGAGTACGGGGGGCAATTGAAAACTGTTCACGGTAGGCGCTGAACTGTTTCTTCCTGTGTTTCCAGGAGATGCTGGATGATATAAATATTAAGCAAGAGCTGTCGTCACTGGCAGCTCTTTTTCATATAATAGTGAAAACGGGAAATGGATGGATAAGACTTTGGCAGATCAGAAAATAGATAATCTGTTAAATCTAGCAATGGATTCCACCGAGAGAGAACGGGAGAAATCCTGGAATTTAAATGTGGGTTATGATGAAAAACTGCGTTTGTGGGATGTGATCGTGAAATACAGCGGTTCCAAGGAAGGGCTTTCGGGGGAAGGAATTACGTTTGTTCCCCTTCTTGGGGGATACGCCATTGTGACTCTGCCTGAAAGTGCTTTGGATTCTTATTCTGACAGGGTACAGGTGGAGTTTATTGAAAAGCCAAAGCGGCTGTATTTTTCCACCTTTCAGGCAAAGGGGGCAAGCTGTATCCGCTCGGTGCAGCAAGGAGACAGCGTGATTCCGGGGATTGGAAAGGAGGGGCTTTCTGGCCGGAGGGTTCTTGTAGGCGTTGTTGATTCCGGTGCAGACTACCGCCATCCGGATTTTCGCAATGCGGATGGAACGTCCCGGATTTTGAAATTGTGGGATCAGAGTGCTGTGCCGGAAAATCAGGCCTCAAACCATGGAAAATGGACTTTTGGGCCGCCGGAAGGCTATTCACTTGGGGTGGAATATACAAAGGAAATGATTGATGCCGCACTTGCACTTCCTGCGGCGGAAG
>JAXFBD010000058.1:0-3377 GCA_034118545.1 Blautia sp. | reverse complement strand
ATCAAGCAGAACAAAGAGTTGTTCTGCTGACACATACTTATCCAGACCATTTGATCAGTTTATTCCGGAACATTGATCCGTTGATTTGGAACGAGTGCACAGTTTAAGCGGAATATGCAATCCAAAGTTTGCCAATGGTGGAATCAATCTGTCAGAGTTTGCACGATTGACGAATCTCAGTAGAAATTCTATATACAAGTATTTGAAAATCGTAGAGGAAAAGTAGAACCCTATATAATAGGAAGTAATTCATTCAGAAATCATAAATCAGGAGGACAACAAGAAATGGTCAGAATCAATGAACTGCAATGGCAACATGTGTTAAATATTCAGTATAAAAAAGGCGTAGAAGATGGAATCAAGTTAATGAAACAACGTATGTTACTGGCATGTGAGAATGGTACACCAATAGAGATTGAGGGAAGGGCTTTCTTTGTGAGAAGCGATCTGCAAAACTTACGTGATATTATGGACGATTTGGAGAAAGATGGGATGTGAGGAAATGATTAGACAGCCAAAAAGAAACAGTCTAAATACCAATGCTTCCTTATGTCAGTCAGAGATAAAAAGGATTTGTTCCTTAAATGAAAGATTTTTCAATGATATTGATCTAACAGCACAGGAGAATACTTTTCTTATCTGGCTGTGTGGATGGGACAATTGGACATTCGACGCATTAATAAGTGTATTGGAGAAAGTGAAAGAAGGATAGCATGAATAATGAATTTGCGGAACGTGGCGATGCAACCAGAAAAGATATGTTAGACTTCATCATCAAGTTTATGATGGAGCATGGATATTCGCCAAGCGTCAGGGAAATTAAAGAGGGCGTATACATTGGCTCTACTGCAAATGTTTGTAATCATTTAAGAGTATTAGAACGCCAAGGGAAAATAACAATGCAGCCAGGTCAGCCAAGGACTATTGCTGTTATTGGATATGAATATAGGAAAGTGGAGGGATGAACTGTGAAGCAATTTGTTATAGATCAGATGAAAGAATATCAGCGTAAAAAAGAAATCGTCAAAGCAATCAAGTATCAGGAGGGGATGGAAGATGGTTGGTTAGCTGAATGTGAAGAATACAGAGATGATTGTGAAACTTCTCGAAAGTATACATCAGATATATTTTTTAATACAAAAAGTGAAGCAGAAAAATATAACGGATGTGTTAATGTCGTTCCTGTCTTTTTAACAGAGGTTTCAAAAGAAGACTATGAAGATAATTTTTTTGCTATAAAACATGATGGTAAATATTATACGTATGATACAATAAATGATGATTGTTGGATTATCGTACATGAGTCTGGGTATATCAGCACAGAATATGATACGGAAGATTTCAATGTAGTGTATGAACTACCAACTGATTTACAGTTGAATGACAATTTTGCAGCGAAAATTGAGTTTAGTAAAAATTATAACTTGTTTGTTGAATTAAATCATAAACGAATTAATCTTAAAAAATCAGAGGTTGCTACAGTGGAAAAGGTCTTGGATGCATTAGATATTCCATATACTGAAAAATTAGGTGAATATTTACTATGGATTGATTGAGAAGTGGAATAGAAATGTTTATAGGAAAAAAATGAAGAATCCATCGTATGAAAAGCTTTCAAAAGCAGTATGGAATCAAGAATTAAACGAAATGGAAGTGATGTAGTATGAAGAATGAATTGCTTAGATTAAGATTTTTCAGAATAGGATTCTACATCTCACTGATTATCTGGACATGCGGAATATGCTTCTCCATGTTCAGTGGTGTATCCGATAGAATCAAAATAGCGGTAACTCTGATCACATTGGTAATTTACATATTCTTTGTGGTCGGCAAGAGCATTGTTGAGGATAAGTGGAGAAAATAGGACAGGAGGAATGCTTGTGCAGTACATGCAACTACAAGAGTTTTGAGAACATGGATGGCAAGTTAGAACATAGTCTGGGGACGGGAAGTCTTGTTATTCGATGTGATATGAATGGAAAGAATTACAAATTAGCAGTTAAAAACGAGCTTAAAAGTGAATATGCTTTGTATCGTTGCCCGACATGTGGACGAAAATTGTTTTGAGAAGTACATACAAAGAATATTTGTGAGAGCAGAAAGAGGATAAAAGCATGAAAAAAGTTTATATAGTAAATCGTTCATTGGCAACCAGTGTTTATAAAGGAGATGCTGTAAAAGTTTTCTTCGATAAATCGCAGGCAACCAGTTATATTAAAGAAAATATGGTAGCATATAATAACGTGTCTGATGATTATAATAGATGTCTTGCATGTAAAAAGAATGGGGATGAAATATTTTTATTAGAAAATAAGTGTCCTATGTGTTCTATTAAAACTGATAAAAATGGGAAGTATTGCGAAAATGACAGCAGTGATAATGATAAGACATTCCAAGGAATATACTATTATTCATTGGAAGAATCTGAAATGGCAGATGAAAGTAATCTGCTATCAATAAATGGTGGTATTATTGAAACCAAATTTAATATTGGAGATTCTGTATATGTTGTTGATAAGCATACATATCGAGAAGACAAGAAATGCTTTATTTGCAATGGAACCGGAAGGGTACAAATAAAATCTAAAGATTATGTTTGTCCAGAATGTAAAGGAATGGGAATCCTTAGTTCAAAATTAGTAACTGCATATACTGTATGTGATGCTGTTGTAACAAGTATAAAAATAACAAAAAGCAGTAATAGAGTTTTCATTGGATACAAATGTACTGTTGATTATTTAGATTTCTATAAGAAAATGTTTCCAGAATGCGATAATAAAATTTTTGCCACCAAAGAAGAAGCGCTTGCAGCTTGTGAAAAGTTAAATGGCAATGCAGTAAATTAAAAACTTAACATTTCCAGATTGCAACCCAACAAGTAGAGTGTTATAATATTGTTGTTACATGTAGGTATCCTGGGATTGATTACCCCTTGATATAAAAATTGATTGATTTGTTGCTGAGAAGTCGTGTCGATTGGCACGGCTTTTCTGCTATTTGTGTAAACAAATGAGTGATTATACAGATTATTCAATCTGCCGGAGAGAAGCAGAGTAATAATTTATTACACTAATAATAGTGAAACTCGAATTAACCTTGAAAATACAAGGGAAACAGCATTATTACACTTAATTAAGCTGAATACAAAAATATTTAGATAACAAAAATAACTTTGTATAAGTACTCATACGAACAAATAATCGAAATGATTCACATATGTGAATTATAATTAAGGAGATTTGTGAAAATGAGAAAAGCCCGTAAATACAAGGGTTTTGGAAAATGCAGTGATTGGTTTTATGTGTTTATTCCTAGTAAAGTAGTAGGGATTAAAACAAATCATGGTTCGGAGATTGTGAAAAATGTTGGATGTATGT
>JAXFBD010000057.1:0-2659 GCA_034118545.1 Blautia sp. | reverse complement strand
ATTATAAAATTCCGGATACGTAACCTTAAGAAGATTCACAAGAGGAAGCACATATTTCTCCGTCTCATCAATGTATGCCGCCATCCGTTCCCTGGGAAAGCCGGTGGCCATAGTGGAAATATTATGACAGCGGTCAAGTATTTTAACCACAATTGCATTTCTGCTGCAGGAAATATGACGGAAATACCGTTCCTTTGCCTGCTCTCTGCTCTCACCCGGAAAAACCCTGAAAGTCACATCTGCAACTGTTTTCTGTATATTTTCATTTACCGGAAGCGCCTCCGGTTCCACACCGCAGTCCTCACATACATCATGGAGCAGCACTGCTGCCAGAATATCATCCTCCTCAATCCCCAGCGCAAGAGCATGGCATGCTGCTGTCAGAGGATGGTAAATATAGGGAACATGTTCTTTTCCCTTCCTTGTCTGCCCCTCATGAAATTTTCTCATTGCAGGCAAAGCTTTCAGTGTCTGATCAAATTTCCTGTCAGAAGCTGCTCGCATTACAAAGTTATACATATTCTCTTCCGAAAACATCCTATCACGAAGCTCCCAGTGAAAAGTATTCATTGTACCTTCTCCTTTTTGGCATTGGTCATCGACTATTTTTATTATCACATATTTTCGCAGGAAATCAAATATACAAATCAACAAAAAACGTACTTTTTTTTATACAAATACTCTGTTTCTTGTTAAAAGACAAAGAAAAAGGGACTTCACAGACCCTTTACATTTCTGTGAAATCCCTTTTTTACCATTTGGATATTTATCTGTTATTTAATTCCACTGCCTGAAAAAATCTTCCAGTGTTTTGCCTTCTTCAGGAGAATCCTTATCTTCTCTCGAATCTTCCTCGCTGTCTTCCTCCTGTGAATCGGAATCGTCCTTCTCATCCTCTTCAACATCTGTATTCTTATCAAGCTTTACTGTAACAGTTTCTTCCTGATATTCATCACCTGTAGGTACCAGAATGGTAACATCAACCTCTTCACCTGGTGCATAATATTTCAGGAGATCCACAAGCTGGTCAATAGATGCAATGGATTTTCCGTCAAATTCTGTAATAACCGTATTCTTCTTGATGCCGGCTTTTTCAGCAGCACTTCCTTCTGTTACTTCAGATACGAATACACCTTCCGGAATTCCGTAAACAGTAGAACCTTCTTCACTTACAGTGCTTCCCATGATACCAAGAACACCATGCTCACTGTCATCCAGCTTCTCTCTGGGCTCTTCATTCATCAGATTTTCCAGAATGTCTTCCACATCGGAAATTGCGATGGCATATCCCATTCCTTCAACCTCTGTGGATGCCAGCTTTGCAGAATTGATTCCCACCAGCTCACCGTCCATGTTCAAAAGAGCACCACCGCTGTTGCCCGGGTTAATTGCAGCATCTGTCTGAATCAGATTTACACTTGTACGGGAAGTTTCATCGTCTGTTTTCACATTACCGGAATTAGAATCCATCATACGGTTCTTTGCACTTACGATACCCGTTGTAACAGACTGTCCGTAACCCATTGCATTACCGATTGCTACCACCTGCTCGCCTACCTTAAGATCATCAGAGCTGCCGATTTTTGCAATGGAGATGGCATCCAGCGTATCATCATCAATGTCCTCCAGCTTAACGGATACTACCGCCAGATCTTTATTCTGTTCGAATCCCTTTACTGATGCCTCACAGGCTTCCCCGTCTGCAAATGCCACAGATACGGTATCTGCATCTTCCACCACATGATAATTTGTGACGATCAGAAGCTCGTTGTCATTTTTTCCGATGATAATACCGGACCCGCTGCCCTCTACTTCCTGCTCTTCGCTTCCACCATATGGAGCAAATCCGTAATATCCAAAGGATCCGTAATATTCCTCAACCTCCTGAACGGATTCTGTAGTAATCGCCACTACCGACGGCATGGCTTCTTCAGCAATGTCGGAAACATCCAGACTTCCCTTTACATTTTCAGAACTCTCCGCTTTTTCTTCACTTTCAGAATCATCCGAATCTGATTTCTTAGTGAGGGTTAGTCTTGTTTCATCATTATCATCATTTATGGCTGCCTCCACATTTTGAGGAGAATTCAGATCATTAATCAGGCTGATGCCTTGGTAAGTTCCCGCTGCCAGTGTACCTGTAAGTAAAGTGCACAATGCAATTTTTGTTTTTTTCATCATAATTATATTCCCTCCTTGGCTGAATGAATGCTTTACGCATTTCATAAATCCCTGTTTCCTTTTGATGATTGTAGTATATCGGCTATTTGTGTTCTATTTGTGGGAAAATTGTGTTTAATTTGTTAAATAATGCTTTTGCAGACATCGATCCATTTTTCGTATCCGGAATATTTCTCCAGTTCCCCGATCGTAAGCTCTATTGCACTGTTGCTGCTTCCGCAGGCGGGAAAAACTGTCTCAAATCTTTTCAGAGATTCGTCCAGATAAACCACCACGCCTTCCTTAACGGCAAAGGGACAGACGCCTCCTATACGATGGCCGATAAGATTCTCCACTTCCTCCGGCGAAAGCATTTTTGCCTTTATTCCAAACTGGTCTTTATATTTCCGGTTATCGATTTTCGCATCACCAGCCGTTACAATCAGAACAGGTTCCTCTTTCGCCATAAAAGACATGGTTTTTGCGATTCTGCAGGGCT
>JAXFBD010000056.1:0-18295 GCA_034118545.1 Blautia sp. | reverse complement strand
CTTTCTGTTTTATAATTATTATTCAAGAACGTCTCTGGCGTTCTTGCCGCGGCGTGGTCGAATGCGAAGCATTCTTCCACTGACCACGCCTGCAATCCACCGGAGGCTCAACATTTCAGAAGGGGATTGTCACCCGGTTCTAAAACTATTTTGTTTCCCACCGCTTAGCGCTCTGCGCGCTTGAAGCGGGGACTCCTTCTGAAATGTTGAAGTCTGAACCATTTCCCACACCAACCATTTACAGTTCCTATCCCTTATTTTTAATTTTCAACCGTCCTATCTACCTAACTTTCACGGTTTGATTTCCTGTTTTTGATTTTCAACCGTCCTGTATACCGCACTTTTACGGTTTGATTTCCTGTTTTTGATTTTAGAACCGTCCCGCATGCCACGCTTTCACGGTTTGATTTCCTGTTTTTGATTTTCAACCGTCCTGTATACCAACACTCTTATGATTTTAATTTGCTTTTTTGAAAAATGAACCGCCACAAGACTAGATCTGCGGTTAAGAATTGCGAAATTGATTTTCGAACCGTTTTGATCGTTTAAAAACTATTGAACTTCCAAAACAGTCAAAAGATGTGAATTATGATTAGAAAAAATCCCGGAAAACGAGGTTTCCGGGATAAAAATTCTTCTGTATTGTTCCACAAACAATATAATTAACGCTTGCTGAACTGTGGAGCTCTACGAGCTGCTTTGAGACCGTATTTCTTACGTTCCTTCATACGTGGATCACGAGTTAAGTATCCTGCTGCTTTCAGAACCGGTCTGTAATCAGCATCTGCTTCAAGAAGGGCTCTGGAGATACCATGTCTGATAGCACCAGCCTGTCCTGTGTAACCGCCGCCTGTAACATTTACAAGCACGTCAAATTTTCCTTCGCTCTCAGTAGCAACTAACGGCTGACGAACGATAACCTTCAGTGTCTCTAATCCGAAATATTCATCGATATCTCTTTTATTAATGGTAATTTTACCGGTTCCAGGTACCAGATAAACTCTTGCGATTGATGATTTTCTTCTTCCTGTTCCGTAATATCTTGCACTAGCCAATGTTCTCTACCTCCTCACTAAAATGTTAAAACTTCCGGTTTCTGAGCTGCATGTTTATGCTCCGGTCCGGCATATACAAAAAGTTTTGCGTACATAGCTCTTCCTAAAGGTCCTTTTGGAAGCATGCCTTTTACAGCAAGCTCAACAACCTTCTCCGGTTTCTTTGCTAACATTTCTTTTAATTTGGTTTCTTTCATTCCGCCAACATATTCGGAGTGTCTATAATAAACTTTCTGGTCTAATTTCTTACCAGTAACTTTGATCTTGTCTGCATTAACGATGATTACATAATCGCCTGTGTCTACGTTTGGTGTAAACTGCGGTTTATTCTTACCTCTTAAAACGCTTGCAACGCCAGAAGCCAGACGGCCAAGGGTGCATCCATCAGCGTCTACTACATACCATTTTCTCTCGATTTTATCTGGATTAGCCATATAAGTCTGCATGGTTTTACCTCCTGTTATTTATCAACGATAGTTTGTTCAACCGCGGAATTCCGCGAAAATCTGTATTGTAGGAACGTATGTGCCGAATAACTGCGGAAATGTCCGAAACCGCTGATAAATACCGTCGCCGGGGCTATTGGCTTAAGTATTTCGCACCACGCCACATTGATTAATTATATTCTATAGCTTCCTGTCTGTCAACTGTTTTTTTAACGAGTTTTCATATTTTTCCAACAAATACAGCCCTTTTTCAATGCTTTTAATCAAAAAACTGAATTCCCATCAGAGTCAGCCCTCTGGCTGGTGCTGTGGGTCCTGCCATCTCACGGTCACAGGCCTCCAGGATGGTCTTAACATGCTCCGGCGGATACTGCCCGTTTCCCACTTCGATCAGTGTTCCCGCAATAATCCTTACCATATTATAAAGAAAACCTGTGCCGCTCACCCGGATAGTCACCATATCTCCGTCTCTCCAGACGTCTATGGAAGTCACTGTGCGGATAGTTGTTTTTACCTGCGCTTTCGCACCGCAAAAGCTGGCAAAATCATGCTGCCCGATAAGATAGGAAGTAGCCTCCCGCATTTTGTCCACATCCAGTTTGTAATGATAAAAATATGAATACAGTCTCTCTGTAGGAACCGGAAATTTACGATTCAGAATCCGGTATTCATAAGTTTTTTCACTGTCACAGTATCGCGGATGAAAATCCGGCTCCACTTCCTCAGAAAGCTGAATACGAATGTCTTCCGGGAGACGCTGATTCAGCGCGTAGGATATTTTTTCTCCCGGAATCCTTGTATTCGTGTCAAAGACTGCCACATTTCCCAGCGCATGGACTCCGGCATCTGTCCGGCTGGCGCCAATGGTTTCTATTTCTTCTCCCAGAAGCCCTGAGAGAGTTTCATTCAAAATGCCCTGAATGGTCACGCCATTTGGCTGCGTCTGCCATCCACAGTAATTGGTGCCGTCATAGGCGACCACTAAACCCACCCGTTTCATCTGCTATCCTCCTGAAAAGTCCCCGCCGCGGCAGGGACTGACGTTATTTCGCAATATTTACCGGAACCTCCGGCAGATTTAAATTCCAACAACTCGAAAGGCAATGGCAACAGCAAGATACGCTGCCAGAACAGCATAAGCCAAATAGTCCCTTGAAGCGTATACAAGCGGCTTCATCTGTGTCCTGTCATCGCCTCCGTGATAGCATCTTGCCTCCATGGCCATCGCCAGATCGTTGGCACGGCGAAATGCCGAAATAAACAGCGGCACCAGAAGCGGTATCATGTTCTTTGCTTTCTGTATCAGATTTCCGTTCTCAAAATCAGCTCCTCTGGCAATCTGCGCCTTCATGATCTTGTCTGTCTCTTCCAGAAGGATAGGAATAAAACGCAGCGCAATGGACATCATCATTGCTATTTCATGTACCGGCACATGCAGCTTATTAAGCGGCCGCAAAAGCCGTTCCATACCGTCCGTAAGCTGATTGGGAGTGGTCGTAAGTGTCATAATAGAAGATCCGATCACAAGGTAAATCAGCCGGATTGCCATTCTCCCTGCCAGAATAAGACCTTCCCTGGTTATCTTCAAAAATCCCCACTTCCAGAGCACATCACCGGGAGTAAGAATAATATTAAAGAAAACCGTAAATAAAAGGAGAATGAAAATTGCCTTCAGCCCTTTAAAAATAAATTTAAACGGAACCTTTGAAAGAAGAATCATTCCCAGCAAAAATACAGTGGCAACCGCATATCCCGGAAAAGTATGGAAAACAAATACAGATACGATAAAAACAAGTGTTCCGAGAAATTTTGTCCGGGGATCAAGACGATGGAGCAGAGAATCTGCCGGATAATACTGTCCGATGGTAATGTCTCTAATCATCTGTTCTTCCTCCCTTCTGCTCTCTCAACAAAGGAGACTGAACTGACTTCAATCCCTGCAAAATACTGTTTTTCGCTTCTTCCACTGTTGTCGCATCCGCATCAACTGCAAGTCCCTTTTCCTTCAGAGCATGCATAATATATGTGATCTGCGGTGCAGCCAGTCCCATTTCTTCCAGCTCTTTATAATGGGAAAAAACATTCTTGGGGGTATCATCAAATACCGCCTCGCCATGATTCATAACGATCAGCCTCTCCACGTATTTTGCAATATCCTCCATACTGTGAGACACCAGAATAATTGTGATTCCCCTCATTTTATGAAGCTCTGCGATCTGATCCAGGATATCATCTCTTCCTTTTGGATCAAGACCGGCCGTCGGCTCATCCAGAATCAGAATCTTCGGATTCATGGCAAGAACACCGGCAATCGCCACTCTTTTTTTCTGTCCTCCGGACAGCTCAAAAGGAGATTTTCCGTAGTTTTTCTCTTTAAAGCCTACCTGCTGCAGCGCTTTTTTTGCTTCGACCTCTGCCTTTTCTCTGCTCAGGCCCTGGTTCATCGGCCCGAAGCAGACATCCGACAGAACGTCATTTTCAAAAAGCTGATGCTCCGGATACTGGAACACAAGTCCCACCTCACTGCGCAGCTTCCGACGGTCATATTTTTCTCCCCAGATATCCTCACCATTATAGGTAATCACTCCTGAAGTCGGTCTGATAAGAGCATTCAAATGCTGAATCAGAGTGGATTTTCCACTTCCCGTATGACCAATCACACCTATAAACTGTCCGTCCGGTATAGACAGATTAATATTTTTCAAAGCATGAATCTCATAAGCAGTTCCCGGACTGTAAGTATACATTACATTCTTAAGTTCTATGGACATAAGGCATTCACCAGCTCCTCTGCAGTGAGAATTCCTTCCGGAATATCGACGCCGGACTCACGGAGTTCGTGAGCAAGCAAAGTTACCTGCGGCACATCAAGACGGTATTTTTTCAGTGTTTCCACCTGGGAAAAGATTTCCCGCGGCGTCCCCTGCATAACAACCCGTCCGCTGTCCATTACGTAAACACGGTCCGCATGAATGACCTCTTCCATATAATGGGTAATCAGAATTACAGTTACATTCTCCTGACGGTTCAGCTCCCGCACCGCTTCCAGAACCTCTTTTCTTCCATTGGGATCCAGCATGGCCGTAGGTTCATCCAGTACAATACACTGTGGATGCATTGCCATAACACCGGCAATTGCCACACGCTGCTTCTGCCCCCCGGACAGCTTATTGGGAGAATGGTGACGATAAGCCGTCATCCCCGTTTTTTTCAGACTTTCATCAACACGTTTCCAAATCTTTTCTGTGGGAAGACCCATATTCTCCGGACCGAACCCCACATCCTCCTCCACAACCGTTCCGATGATCTGGTTGTCGGGATTCTGAAAGACCATACCTGCCTTCTTCCGGATTTTCCACAGCTCCGGCTCTTTGGACGTATCCATGTTCCCCACCCAGAGAGTACCCTCCGAAGGCAGCAAAAGTGCATTCATATGTTTTGCAAGTGTGGATTTTCCTGAACCGTTATGTCCAAGAATGGCCACAAATTCCCCGGCTTCAATGTCCAGGTTTACATCATCGACAGCACGCTGCGTGTCCTGCACGTTGCCGTCATCATCATATTTTAGATAGTCAAATCCCAGCTTGAGCGCCTTAATAATTCCCATTTTCTTTCCTCATTTTACAAGTCGTCAGTAGCTGCCGGAACCAAACCGGTCAGCTCATCAATTAAAGTCCATATTTCTTCCCGTCCCTGCTTCGTCAATGCAGAATAAGGCAAAATTTTTCCGCCCGGCCTAAGCTTCAGTCCGTCTTTCACCATCTTCAAATGCTTCTGAAGCTGACTCCGCTTAATCTTATCCGCCTTTGTGGCAATAATAATAGGCTCAAACCCGTTATTCAGGATCCATTCATACATCATCACGTCATTGGCAGAAGGCTCGTGCCGGATATCGATCAGCAAAAAGACTGCTTTCAGATTCTTCGATGTATGAAGATACCGCTCAATCATTTTGCCCCATTTTTCTTTTTCCGTCTGTGAAACCTTTGCATATCCGTACCCCGGAAGATCCACAAGATACATGGCATCGTTAATATTATAAAAATTAATGGTCTGGGTTTTTCCAGGCTGGGCACTGGTACGCGCCAGGGACTTACGGTTCATCAAACCGTTGATCAGGGAAGATTTCCCTACGTTTGATTTGCCCGCAAATGCCACCTCCGGTTTCCCGGTATCCGGAAGCTTGCTGGTAATGCCGCAGACAATATCCAGTGATACATTTTTTATAATCATTGGTTCCTCCCTGTAAAGTTTATTTTGTTATATTTTTACGATTAAACCAGTGCTCTGTTGATTACATCTTCCATATTTCCCACAAAATGGATCTTCAGTCCATCCAGAATCTCCTCATCCATTTCCTGAATATCCGGTTTGTTCTCTTTTGGTACAAGCACCTGTTTGATCTTCGCATATTTGGCAGCCAGAAGCTTCTCCTTCAGTCCGCCGATGGCAAGAACACGGCCTCGCAGAGTAATCTCGCCTGTCATCGCAAGGTCTGCACGAACCGGTCTGTGCGTAATAGCTGAAAGAATTGCCGTTGCCATGGTTATTCCGGCAGACGGTCCGTCTTTTGGCACAGCTCCCTCCGGAATATGCACATGGATATCATGATTCTGGAAAAATTCCGGTTTTACATCATACTGATCTGCCACTGAACGGATAAAGGTAATTCCCGCCTGCGCAGACTCCTTCATCACATCGCCAAGCTGACCGGTAAGCTGCAGTTCTCCCTTGCCGGGCATTACATTAACCTCGATCTGCAGAGTATCGCCGCCAACCTGTGTCCAGGCAAGGCCACGGGCAATTCCCACTTCATCTGTTTTGTTAGCCATCAGATAATTATACCGCTCTTTTCCCAGAAACTCCGAAAGATTCTTTCCTGTGACAGAAATCTTTTCCTGCCCATCTTCCATAATCGCACGGGCAGCTTTACGGCAGATTTTTCCGATAGAACGCTCCAGATTACGTACACCTGCCTCTTTTGTATAATTATTGATCATTTTGCGAAGAGCGCCATTCTGAATGGCAAGACGCCCTTTCTCAATCCCGTTGGTATCCATCTGTTTGGGAATCAGGTGCTCTCTGGCGATATGAAGCTTTTCATTTTCCGTATAGCCCGGAATCTCAATCAGCTCCATTCGATCAAGAAGGGGTCTGGGAATTCCCTGAACATCATTTGCCGTGGCAATAAACAGCACCTCAGAAAGATTCTGTGGAATCTCCACATAATGATCTGTGAAACGGCTGTTCTGCTCAGGATCCAGTACCTCCAGCAGTGCAGAGGCAGTATCGCCCTTGTAATCGCTGCTTGTTTTGTCGATTTCATCCAGCAGCATCAGCGGATTGCTGACTCCTGCCTGTGCCAGCGCTGCTGTAATCCGTCCCGGCATGGCACCCACATACGTTTTTCGGTGTCCACGGATTTCTGCCTCATCCCGCACACCTCCCAGACAGATACGTACATATTTTTTATGAAGCGCTTCTGCCACTGACTTGGCAATGGAAGTCTTTCCTGTTCCCGGAGGACCCACCAGACAGATAATAGGGCTTTTTCCTTTGTGGGTCAGCTTTCTCACCGAAAGGAATTCCATAATTCTTTCTTTTACATCCTTCAGGCCGTAATGACCGTTTTCAAGAATTTCCCAGGCCTCCTTCAGATCCTCCGAATCCTCCGAACGCTTATCCCACGGAAGGGAAATCAGGGTTTCAATATATCCACGCAGAACCGTACTTTCTGCATTGCTGGAATTCATCCCCTTAAACCGGTCAATTTCTTTATTGATCTTTTCTTTTACTTCATTGGATGCCTGCAGGGCTTTCACCTTTTTTTTGAATTCCTCGGCATCATCTGCGGTGTTTTCTTCTCCCAGCTCCTCGCGTATCAGCTTAAGCTGTTCCCGCAAAATATATTCCCTCTGATTTTTATCAATACGAGCCTTAATCTTTTTCTGGAGGTCTTTACTGATGCGGATCACATCAACTTCATTCTTTAAAATTGCCCCCAGAAGCTCATAATGCTCCTGCAGACTGAGTGCCTCCAAAAGCTTCTGTTTATTCTGATAGGAAAGCGGAAGATTGATCTCAATCTGCTTCATTAATTCTTCCAGCTCCTGAATGTCCAGGATCTGGTTTACCAGTTCCTTGCTGATTTTCCCGCTTTCCATACAGTAATTTTCAAACAGCTCGTGAATGCTGCGATTCATAGCTTCCCGCACAGCCGGAGGATAATTCTCCTGTTCCTGACCTTCAAAGGAAGCTGTCTCGCTTTTTATATAAGGATACTCCTGCTTCAGGCCGATAAGCTCTGCTCTTTCCAGTCCCTCCACCAGTACACGGAGAAGACCATGGGGAAGCTTTATCACCTGTTTAATATATGCAATTGTTCCCACCTGATACAGATCCAGAAAACCCGGCTCCTCAACATCAGGCTTTCTCTGTGTAATCAGAAATACTTTTTCATCGTCCAGCATAGCCGCTTCAATTGCTTTAATGGAGCGTTCTCTGCTTACATCAAAATGAACGATCATGCCCGGCATGATTGTAGTTCCTCTCAATGCAATTGCCGGCAGCACGATAATCGGTTCCTTCATTGGCAATCTGTCCCTTCATTAAGCTGTTTCCGGTTTCCCCTTACGGGTCCGGATGCCTCTTCTTGCCTGAGACACTACAGGCGCAGACGTTTCCCGATGAATGATCTCGGGGTCTCCGGTGCCTTCCACAGCTTCTTTTGTAATAATACACTTCTGAATAGTATCATCAGATGGAGTTGTATACATCAGATCCATCAGAGAATTTTCCATTATGGAGCGAAGACCTCTGGCGCCTGTTTTTCTTTCCAGTGATTTCTTTGCCATCAGCTCCAGCGCATCCTGTTTAAATTCCAGTTCCACACCATCCAGCTCAAAAAGCTTGCGATACTGTTTTGTCAAAGAATTCTTCGGCTCCTTTAAAATACGGATCAGTGCATTTTCATCAAGTGCATCCAGCGTAACAACCACCGGAACACGACCGATAAACTCCGGAATCAGCCCAAAACGAATGAAATCCTCCGGCATAACTTCTTTGAGTACCTCGCCCACATTGTGCTCCTCTTTTGTGGAAACCTCTGCCCCAAAGCCGATGGATTTTGTATCCTTGCGGGCTTCAATGATCTTTTCCAGTCCTTCGAAAGCACCGCCGCAGATAAAGAGGATATTTGTTGTATCAATCTGAAGAAATTCCTGATGTGGATGCTTTCTTCCTCCCTGAGGAGGAACATTTGCAACCGTGCCCTCCAGGATTTTCAGAAGGGCCTGCTGAACACCCTCTCCCGAAACATCACGGGTGATTGAAACATTCTCGGATTTTCTGGTGATTTTATCAATCTCGTCAATATAAATAATTCCATACTGAGCACGTTCAATATCATAATCTGCCGCCTGGATGATTTTGAGAAGAATATTTTCCACATCCTCACCCACATATCCGGCTTCTGTAAGAGTTGTGGCATCTGCAATTGCAAATGGCACATTCAAAAGTCTTGCAAGAGTCTGTGCGAGAAGCGTCTTGCCTGATCCTGTAGGTCCAAGCATGAGAATATTACTTTTCTGCAGCTCCACGTCCAGATCTCTGGAGGCGGTGACTCTTTTATAATGATTATATACCGCTACAGAAAGAGCCTTCTTTGCGTCATCCTGACCGATTACATAATCATCCAGGATCCCGTGAATCTCTTCCGGCTTCATCAGGTTAATGTCCATGTCACAGGCATTCTGCGGCTCATACATATGAAGCTCTTCTTCCATGATCTCCCCGCAGATTGCAATACATTCATCACATATAAATGCACCGTCCGGACCGGCAATCAGTTTTCTTACCTGATCCTCTGTCTTGTGGCAGAAGGAACACCTTACCTTGCCGTCTCTCATCTTTTCAGCCATAAATAATTTTTTCCTTTCCAGTCTGTCAAATTAGAACACTTTGGGAACCTTTTCCCAGTACAAGATAAGACCCCTGTGGTCACAGGAGTCTTTTCTTTCGCATTATTTATGCTCAACAACACCGTCAATCAGACCATACTCCTTTGCTTCCAGAGCAGACATATAATTATCGCGATCTGTATCCCGCTCAATAACCTCATATGGCTGTCCTGTATTCTGGGAGAGGATCTCATTTAATGTCCTTTTGGTCTTTGCAATATGATCAGCTACGATCTGAATTTCCGTAGCCTGCCCCTGAGCACCGCCTGACGGCTGATGAATCATGATCGTGGAATTCGGCAATGCAAAGCGTTTTCCCTTGGTACCGCCGGCCAGAAGGAATGCTCCCATACTGGCTGCCATTCCCAAACAAATGGTGGAAACATCACATTTGATGTACTGCATGGTGTCATAAATCGCCATGCCCGCTGTAACGGAACCGCCAGGGCTGTTGATATACAGCTGAATATCTTTTGACGGATCTTCTGCTTCCAGGAAAAGAAGCTGAGCTACCGTCAGACTTGCAGTTACATCATTGACCTCTTCGCCCAGAAAAATGATTCTGTCCTTCAGAAGTCTGGAATAAATATCATAGTTTCTTTCCCCTCTGCTTGTCTGCTCAACGACATATGGTACTAAACTCATAAACACGCCTCCATTTAATAGCAGATCCTGATCTTAGACCTCTTTTGCTGCGTCTGCAACTAATGTTACAGCTTTCTGAACAGCCATGTCTTTCTTCATCTGCTCTAATTCCACTTCACCGATTACTTCTTTTAATTTATCAGCTTCCATTTTATACATTTCAGCCATCTTTGCGATTTCTTCATTTACT
Organism: Blautia sp.; assembly: GCA_034118545.1. Taxonomy (GTDB): domain Bacteria; phylum Bacillota; class Clostridia; order Lachnospirales; family Lachnospiraceae; genus Blautia_A. The sequence goes on along the minus strand of JAXFBD010000056.1, from coordinate 8,001 downwards.
TCATCTTCGCTGATCTGAATATCTTCTGTCTCAGCAATTTTTTCAAGAACCAGTCTTGTCTGGATTCTCTTGAGAGCCTGCGGTTTCATTTCTTCCAGCATCTTTTCTTCGCTGAGACCTGTAAACTGGAAGTACTGCTGCATGGAAAGTCCCTGAGACTGCAGTCTTCTTGCATAATCATCCATCATCTGACGGCTCTGGGTATCAACCATTGGATCCGGGATATCCATTTCCGCATTTTCAATGATCTTGTCAATAACTGCATCCTCTTTTGCACGAAGAGCCTCTGCCTCTTTTCTGGAGGTAATATCTTTTTTAACATTCTCTTTGTATTCAGCAAATGTATCAAATTCGGAAACATCCTGTGCAAATTCATCGTCCAGCTCCGGAAGCTCTTTTGCTTCGATTTTCTTAACATCACACTGGAATACTGCTGCCTTTCCTGCAAGCTCTTTTGCCTGGTATTCTTCCGGGAAAGTAACATTTACTTCCACATGAGCACCTGACTGGGCACCTACAAGCTGATCCTCAAAGCCCGGAATAAATGTGTTGGAACCAAGAGTCAGAGCATAATCTGTGCCTTTTCCGCCATCAAATGCAACGCCGTCCACGAAACCTTCGAAATCAATGGTAAGTGTATCACCGGACACTGCTGCACGGTCTTCTACTGTAATTGTTCTGGAGTTTTTCTCCTGTTCTTTCTTAATCTCAGCATCTACTTCTTCGTCTGTTACAACAACCTCTGTCTTCGGAACTTCCACACCCTTGTATTCACCCAGAGCAACTTCCGGTTTAACAGCAACTTCTGCAGTAAAAATAAAAGGTTTGCCAGGCTCAAGCTGTGTAACATCGATCTGCGGCTGGGAAACGATCTCCAGTTCGCATTCGCTGAGTGCTTTGCTGTATTCCTGCGGAATCAGAGCGTTTGCAGCATCTTCCAGAAATACGCCCTTACCGTACATCTGCTCGATCATCTTTCTTGGAGCTTTTCCTTTACGGAAACCCGGAATCGTGATTCTTCCTTTTGCTTTCTGGTATGCATTCTGCATAGCCTTATCCAGATCTTCGACAGAAACTTCAATTGTAAGTTTTGCCATGTTTTTCTCTAATTTCTCCACCTGTAAACTCATGTTTCGTGTTCCTCCTTAAATATTCAGGTTAAATATCTTAAATTAACTCTTTATTTTACGATATATTTACAGTCATTGTAGAAGTATAGCACAAGACTTCCTAAAACGCCAGCATTTTTTTACCGGATATCCTATTTATAAACGATGGATTTTGCAATTTCTCCGGCTTTCTGAGCATCCTCCAGCTGTTCGATGAGAGAAAGGGCAAAATCAATGGCTGTTCCCAGACCTCGGCTGGTGGTCACGTTTCCGTCTGTTACAACGGAATCCTCTGTCACAATGGCGTCCTCCAGCTGACCGATACAGGAAGGATAGGCGGTTGCCCTGCGCCCTTTCAGGAATCCAAGCTGTGCAAACACAGTGGGTGCTGCACAGATTGCTGCTATTTTTCCCCCTTTATTATAGAAAGATTTCAACAGATCCGTCAGAGGCTCAAACGCTCCCAGATATTTTGTTCCCGGCATTCCTCCCGGAAGAACAAGCATCTGCGCATCCGAAAAATCTGTTTCTGCAAACACACTGTCTGCAAGGAGGCTGATTCCGTGAGAAGTCTGTACTTCCCGTGTCTCCTTAATGGACACTGTCTGAATGCTGATGTCTGCTCTTCGAAGCAGATCAACTACTGTTAAGCCTTCGATATCTTCAAATCCGTCTGCCAAAAAAATATATACTCTGCTCATCATAAACCTCCTGTAATTTTCACCAATCTGATTATTAATTATAACATCTGACTTTCTTTTTTACAACAAAAAGGGTATACTAATCCAGGAAAAGGAGGATAAACCATCATGGAAATCGAGCGCAAATTTCTTATAAAAGCAGAAAATCTGCCATCTGATCTGAACCCTTATCCCTGCCGCCATATTGAACAGGGCTATCTCTGCACCAGTCCGGTGGTCCGGATCCGCCGGCAGGATAATGACTATTATCTCACCTACAAATCAAAAGGCCTCCTGTCAAGAGAAGAGTATAATCTTCCCCTGACCGCGGAAGCCTATGAACATCTGAAACCCAAAGCCGATGGAATCGTTATTTCCAAGGACCGTTATGTTATTCCGGAAAAAGACGGACTTTTTATTGAACTGGATATCTTTCACCAGCCATATGAAGGCCTTCTCCTTGCCGAGGTGGAATTTCCTTCAGAAGAAGCAGCCAGAGCCTATGAGCCTCCGGCATGGTTCGGAGAAGACGTAACCTTTTCTTCCAGATACCACAACAGCAATCTGAGCAAGGGAAGCCCGCTGACATCCTCTGACAGATAAGTGCTACAGACGTCTGCCCTTATCTGCACAGGCCTGCAGCGCTTCAAACACAGCACTTCTCATTCCCAGTCTTTCCAGCGTACGGACCCCTTCAATAGTGGTCCCCGCCGGAGAGCAGACCATGTCTTTTAATTCACCGGGATGCATTCCTGTTTCCAGCACCATTTTCGCGCTTCCCAATACCGCCTGAGCCGCAAACTGATATGCCTGCTTTCTTGGCATTCCCTGAGATACTGCCGCATCCGCCATTGCTTCAATAAACATAAACACATACGCAGGAGAACAGCCACTGACTGCACCCACAGCATCCATCAGTCGTTCCGGCACTACCTCTGTGCGCCCAAAGCTGTCTGTAATCTCACAGATTGCCTGCAGATCCTCCCGGGTCACCTTTTCGTTTATGCACACTCCGGTCATGCCTTCTTCCACCTGTGCAGGTGTATTGGGCATGAGGCGTACCACCTTCAGCGGCTGACCGCATTTTTCCTCCAGCCAGGCCAGTGTCTTTCCGGGAGCAATTCCCACCACAATATGATCAGGTGTAAGCACATCCCGGATTTCCTCCAGAACCTCTTCATAAAACTGAGGCTTTACTGCCAGAACCACGATTCCGGCACTTTCTGCCACCTTCCGGTTATCAAGAGTCGTCACCACACCCAGCTTTTCTTTGCTGCGCCTGCTTCCCTCTTCCGTAAGATTGGATACAATAATTTCATCCTTTGTAAAAATACCTTTTTTCAGTATTCCGCTGATCATGGCAGAGGCCATATTGCCGCATCCCACAAATCCTATTTTCATCCTGAATCCTCCTGTACTGTATATACGATTTCTCAAACGAAACAAACACACGATTTCCCGTACAGTATAGTACAAAAAAAGGATTCTGTAAAATTAATTCCAGTTATTTCTTCCGTAACGAATGGCAAGAGTCTTCATTTCCTCCTGCAATTCCTCTGTAAACTGTCCCTCTTTCAGACGCCATTTCCAGTTTTTACCCAGAGTGGACGGCTGATTCATTCTTGCTGCATTATCCAGTCCCAGGTAATCCTGCATGGGGATAATACAAAGATCTGCAACGCTTCGCATGACCATGCAGATAATATCTTTATAAATATCCTCATCTTTATCCAGATAATTATTCAGATACTGGCGTACCAGCGTTTTTTCTTTCTCCGGAATTCCCTTAAACCATCCCGCGATTGTCTCATTATCATGAGTTCCTGTATAAACCACGCAGTTTCTGGAATAATTATGCGGCAGATAGTCACTGGCATTTCCCGTATCTCTCTCATCAAATGCAAACTCAATAACCTTCATATTAGGATATCCGCTTTCCTGTACCAGCCATCTTACAGAATCCGTCATAAAGCCAAGATCCTCTGCGATGATATCCTTATGACCGAGGCGATGAGAAATCGTACGGAACAGATCCATTCCCGGACCTTTTTCCCACCATCCGTTAGCTGCGGTGGTATCTCCGTAAGGAATGGCATAATATTCATCAAATCCCCGGAAATGATCGATTCGAACCACATCATACATTTTAAAGCAATGCGCAAGACGTTTGATCCACCATTCAAAGCCGGACTGACGATGAACATCCCAGTTATAAAGGGGATTTCCCCACAACTGGCCTGTGGGAGAAAAACCGTCCGGAGGACATCCTGCCACCTGTGTCGGCCTGTTTTCTCCATCCAGCTTAAACAGCCAGGGACTTGCCCACGCGTCCGCGCTGTCCATGGCAACATAAATAGGGATATCTCCGATAATGCGGATATTCTTTTCATTGGCATATGCTTTCAGCTTATTCCACTGCTCGTAGAACTTAAACTGCATATATTCCTGGAATTCAATATCATAATAAAGTTCTCTTCTGTAGTAATCAAGGGCATTCTGCCAGCGGAGGCGGATATCCTCTGCCCATTCACTCCAGGGCTCTCCCCCGAATCTCTCTTTCACCGCCATAAACAGCGCATAGTCCTTCAGCCAGTAGCCTTCCTCTGCCTGAAATCTGATAAAATCCTGATTTTTAGTGATATCACTTCTCTCATAAGCTTTTCTCAGAAGTGCAAAACGCCCCTCATATATTTTTGCATAATCAACGCTGTCCTCATCAGTACCAAAATCAACCGCATCACATTCCTCTTCTGTAAGGACTCCTTCCTCCACAAGTGCCTCCAGGCTGATAAAATATGGATTTCCGGCAAATGTGGAAAAAGACTGATAAGGAGAATCTCCGTAGCTGGTGGGGCCCAGCGGAAGAATCTGCCAGCAGCTCTGACCAGCCTTCTTTAACTGATCCACAAAATCATATGCACTTTTGGAAAAGCAGCCGATTCCGTATTTTGAAGGCAGACTGCTCACAGAAAGCAGCACACCGCATTCTCTTTTTGCCATGGTATCTTTCCCCCTGTTATTTCCTGTATTTTTTTTAATACTGCCACAAATTATATTTTGCAGTCTATAGTAAACTTTTTATAATATATTGAAAATTCAATTCTTTTCCTGAGTCTGACCTGAAATATCCTTCTGCACCTGTCGCGTCAGTTCCTCTCCGCCCTGCTTATACCATTCCTCCACAAATTCATCAAAGTAACTGATGGGCTGCCTTCCCATAATAATCTGAAGAAAAGCATTTTTTTCCAGATTCTGCAAAGACTGAGGCAATTCAATATTTACATCCGGAAGATATCGCCGGCTTGGCGGGCGGTAATCAGCATCCACCAGCAGGCCCACTGCCGAGATCCTGGATTTGTAGGATGCCCAGTCTTCCGCACTGTACGAATCCCCCTTCAGATAATTTACACAGGCATCGTAATAGGATTTCTCGATCAGGCTCAGATCCTTTTCCCTCACTGAACCGTCTAAAGCTCCACGGATATGCTCTGTCAATTTGTATGTCGCCTCATTATAATCCACATTAATAACCAGGGGTCGGGCAGTGGGATCCACATTCAGTCCGAAATACTGATTCATTGTTTCTGCATCCTCTGCCTCATAGCGTGTATAATCAAAAAGTACGCTGATAATTTTCATGACGACTTCCGGATGTTCGTAGCCCTTTCTCACAACAACATATTTGTTATCCCTGAAAGCTGCCAGAGTATTTTCCTGACCCTGATAATCCTGTGTGAGATAATAGGGCTCCCAGTCGCTTTCCGGATCCCGGCTGATTTCTTCCATAAGAGGATTATTAGGCGACCACCACAGGCCGAAAAAGGCGCCGCATTTACCTTCTACAACCAGATCCCGCAGATTATTCTGGGCACGAAGAGCAAAATTAGGGTCCAGAACGCCGCTCTCATACAAGGTATTTAAATAAGCCAGCGCAGATTTTGTCTCTTCCGTCAGAGAACCGTAAATCGCCTCTCCTGAATCAGTCACCTGCCATTTCTGCGGATATGCCCGGAACATCTCAAAAATCGGTTCAATGGAAAAATTGCTGCTGGTAGTTCCGATCAGGGAAGTATCGCAGATAAGCCCCATAGGATCCTCTCCTTCATCTGCTCCCATTCTGTTTTCCTGAAATTCCTTAAGAATCTGCACCGCATCTTCCCAATCCTTCGGTTCTTCCAAGCCCAGCTGATCCATCCAGTCTTTCCGCAGCCACAAAAGCCGCGGTCCATGATCAATTACTGTTTCCGGAAGTGCCAGCAGTTTTCCGTCAAACGTACCGGTTTTCAGCAGCTCTTCTCCATAACTGTCATACATTTCCTTTATTCTGTCTGTGGCACATTTTTCATAAACTTCCGTAAGATCCTCCACAAGATCATTCTCTACCAGTTCCATAAGAATATCTCTGTCAGAGATCACCAGAATATCCGGAAGCTTCCTATCCTTGACGATAACATTTACAAATTCATCATACCTGTCCTGATTTTCCATATAAATATTATCGTTCTGAATGTTCAGCATCCCTCGAAGATAGCGTGTATATGCGTTATCCTCGTATGTTTCTCCCTCCGGAAGGTTGGAATTATTGGAACCGCTCATCTGCCCCAGAGTATAAGTTACCAGCTCCGGATATTTCCCATAAGGTGTGGAGGCCGCCTCCTCCCAGGCGCGCTGATCCTCCTCCGAATTTTTTTCCATCTGTTTCTCATTCATCGGATCCGAAACAACCGCACAGGAAGAAAAAACCATTGTCCAAAGCAGAACAACTGCTGCAAGTCCCGTTTTTCTATTTCTTTTCATTCTGCCTTCCTCCCTTCGGAACACGGATTTCCACACGGGTTCCCTCGCCCACGTGGCTGATGACTTTAATGGCATAGTCTTCCCCGTACAGAAGCTTCACCCGGTCATTAATATTCTTCAGACCATATCCTTCCGCCTGATATCCGACCAGCTTTTCCGCAACCTCCTGTGCCATTCCCTCTCCGTTGTCTTCCACTGCCATAAGGATGTCCTCTCTATCCTGGACAAAATAAAGCTTCAGGATTTTTTCCCCCTCTTCCTTTTCATCCAGGCCATGCTCCAGGGCATTTTCCACAACCGGCTGCATGAGCAGCTTGGGAACCATTTCTGTCTTAATATCAGGATCAATCTCCCATTTCACCTGGAAATTATTGTCATGCATCACAAGCTGGATCTGAAGATACGCTTCAATATTTCGTATGCAGCTTTCCACTGTCACCATCTCCGCCCCCTTACTCAGGGCAGTCCGGTAAAAAGTAGAAAGAGCCAGCGTAACATGGCTGATCTGATTCTGATGACTGCGGATTGCCATCCAGTTAATAATAGACAGAGAATTATACAGAAAATGAGGATTTATCTGTGCCGTCAGAGCCTTCAGCTCAAATTCTTTCAAAGTAAGCTGATTTACATAACGTTCCTGAATCAGTCGGTCAATCTCCTCCATCATGCTGCGAAAGCTTCGAATGAGAATTCCCACCTCATCCCTGGAATCACTGTAAACAGTAACCTTTCGATTTCCATGATTCATCTCATTCATATTTTCCGTAAGAGCCTCGATCCTTCTGGTAAACAGTCTGGAAAACGCAAATCCGCATACAGCTATGATCAGAACACACAGTAAAATCAGCGGCACCTCACCCAGCAGGACCTGTGAAACTGAAATATTAATAGATGCCTTTGACCGATAAAAGAAAAATCGCCAGTCTGTTTCTTTGCTCTCGCTTACCACCCGTTCAAATTCCTGTGCTTTTTCTGAGGAAATCTCAACATGGTCTGCCATCTCCGAAAATAAACCTTCCGAAGTATTATCTCTGTAATAAAAAATGTCTCCGTTTTTAAAGGAAACCATTCCCGCAGACTGTTCGTCCAGGGAATTCTGGAAAGGCTGCAGAATCTTATCAAAATCAAGAATCAGGCAGAGTATTGCCTCCAGATTCTGTCCGCTGTAGATTTTACGAACGGCTGAAATCTCCTTCCGCTCCGGATTTACAAGCCACTGCACCTCAACATTATCCTCTGTCTTCTCATTCCACCACTCCTTACCCGCTTCCTCCAGCGGCACCAGAGTATATTCATGACGGACTTTAATACTTCTGGCATAAAGCTTTATTTCCAGAATGGCATCATGATAGGATTTTGGTACAGTTAAAAGAGGATCGATGGTCTGTGTATATTTCTCATATGCCAGATAATTA